>DLQL01000090.1:0-18788 GCA_002477565.1 Flavobacteriaceae bacterium UBA7433 | reverse complement strand
AATGATGAAAATGATGCAAGGAGGTGGTGGAAAAAAAATGATGCAAATGATGAAGGGAATGCAATCCTAATTGTCAAAACAATTCCAGTCCCCTAGAATAAACTTTACAATTCATACATCCAATACAAATGACACTATTAGACGGAAAAAAAACAGCTGCAGCAATCAAAGAAGAAATTGCTCTATCAGTTACAGAACTCAAAAAGTCAGGTAAAAAAACCCCGCATTTGGCTGCTGTTCTCGTCGGCACAAACGGTGCCAGCATGACCTATGTAGGCGCCAAAGTAAAAGCCTGTGACTTGGTTGGATTTGAATCGACATTGATCGAGTTACCTGACACCACCTCCGAAGCAGCATTGCTCGATGTCATTGAAAATTTAAATACCGATCCTTCCATCGATGGATTTATCGTGCAATTGCCATTGCCAAAACACATCGACGAAGACAAGGTATTGATGGCTGTGCACCCTGACAAAGATGTGGACGGCTTCCACCCTACCAATGTTGGGAAAATGGCCTTAGAATTGCCTACTTTCCTCCCAGCAACACCATATGGCATCCTCGAGTTGTTGGAACGCTACCAAGTGGAAACTTCTGGAAAAAATGTTGTCGTGATTGGCCGCAGTCACATTGTCGGAAGGCCGATGAGTATTTTGTTAAGTCAAAAAAGAGCTGCCGGAAATGCTACCGTTACCCTCACACACAGCAGAACAAAAAACTTAAAGGAAATCACATTAAAAGCAGACATCGTCGTTGCGGCATTGGGAATTGCGGAATTTCTAACCGGAGACATGGTCAAAGAGGGAGTGACCATCATCGATGTGGGCATTACCCGTGTGGAAGATGCAAGTAAGAAAAAAGGCTTCCGCTTGGCGGGAGATGTGCATTTTGAAAGCACTTCTAAAAAAGCCGCATTTATCACTCCAGTTCCTGGAGGTGTTGGCCCTATGACTATTGCCATGTTGCTTAAGAACACCTTGTTGGCTTGTGACAGAAACAGCTGAGTAGTTGCTGCAAAAAAAGGGTGTTTTGAGAAATTTTTAGCATCCGAAAAAACCTTTCGTAATCCTTTTGAGACAACGCCAAGACAGCAATCCTACTAGTAAAAAGAGTCAATATTGTTTCGGATTGCCGTGTCGAAATCCTTACCCCCTTCTATAAAATCCGTTTGAATCCCCAGCGTATAAAGTCTTTCGATTTTGCCCTGCAAGCGCACAGCATCTTTTTCAGTAGTCAGCAACAATTTATTTTCTCCTTCCAGAGCGGCGAATGTTTTTTGAATCGTTTGTATATCCGCAGCACCAAAAGAGTGGTGATCTGGATAAGAAAGGTGTGTAAAAGCGACCTGTTGTTCAGTCAAATAAGCCAAAAGGGGCTTTGGGTTCGCAATTCCTGTAAGCAATACCACTGCGTAGTTGCGCAAAGATGCGACAGGTAGCTGATCGGATTCAGAAACAACAAATGGCGCATACGAAATCTTCGTAAAAAAGACTTGTTGCAGTGCTGTCGGAGCTATTTTTTGTAAAATCCGTTGGCGTTCCTCCGTTGAAATCTCAAGAGGACATTTGGTTACTAGAATTGCATTGGCTCGCTTGGCACCTCTTCTTGGCTCTCGAAGATTTCCTGCAGGCAGTACAAAATCTTTGGTATACAACGCGTCATAAGAGGTCAAAAGCGTGTAAAAAGAGGCATGTACCTTGCGGTGTTGAAATGCATCGTCTAACAACACCACGTCGATTTCAGCGTGGCAATCCAATAATTTTTGGATGCCGTGGCTGCGGTTTTCATCAACAGCAACGATGATGTTAGGAAATTTTTTGTAAAAACAATAAGGTTCGTCCCCAAATTCGTCAACAGAAACTTCAGAGGAGGCCAATACAAAACCTTTGCTCTTTCGCTTATACCCTCTGCTGAGTACAGCTACTTTAAAATCTTTTTGAAGCAAGTGAATAAGATATGCGATTTGAGGTGTCTTGCCAGTACCTCCAACGCTTAAATTTCCTACAGCAATTACGGGAACAGAAAATGACCTGCTCGAGAAAAAGCCCCAATCAAAAAATAAATTGCGAATTGACATCACAAACCCGTACAAAATCGAAAAAGGAAACAATGCGGAACGAAAAAAACGAAATATCAATTTGTAATTCATAAACAAGTAGATGTACTGCAACAAACCTAAGAACAATAAAAGGTTTAAACAAAAAAACAAATAGATTTCTCAGTTCGTTGTTCTTTTTATAAATTTGGAATTCAATCATTGCTTGTTTATGAAAATAAAAGACATCACAAATGCTCTTGAGGAGCTTGCTCCATTGAGCTACGCAGAAGATTTTGACAATGTAGGTCTTCTTGTAGGACAATTCGACACCGAAGTTACTGGGGTTTTAGTGACTTTGGATACGCTGGAAGCTGTTGTGGAAGAAGCCATTGATAAAAAGTGCAACCTGATTCTTAGCTTTCACCCCATCATTTTTTCGGGATTGAAAAAATTAAATGGAAAAAATTATGTCGAACGCGTTGTAATCAAAGCGGTACAACACAACATTGCTATTTATGCGATTCACACAGCTTTGGACAATTCTTTTTCGGGGGTCAACGCCAAAATTTGTGACGTCTTGGGCTTGAAAAATAGAAGCATCTTGATTCCTCAAAACGAAACGCTCAAACAACTCACCATCGATGTTCCAAATGAAGCTAAAGAAAGGGTGAGTAAGGCGCTCATTGCTGTTGGCGCTTCAAACATAGAAAATCGAGATGCTAGGCTGGTCATTACTTTTGAAAAACACTTGGAAAAAAATATGACCAACACTTTGATTGCACTTCATCCCTCCGAGCAGATACATTACGAAATCACTGCCTTGTCCAAATCCCAGGAGAGAGTTGGCATGGGGATGATTGGAGAATTTAAAGAAGCGATGCCCGAAAAAGAATTTTTAACATTTGTAAAAACAAGCATGCAAACTGATTGCATTCGACATTCCAAAAAAATTGGAAAGAGCATTAAAAAAGTCGCTGTTTTAGGAGGATCCGGAAGTTTTGCCATTGAAAAAGCCAAAAATGCAGGTGCGGATGCCTTTGTCTCCTCGGATTTCAAATACCATGAGTTTTACAAAGCTGAAAATCAGTTACTCATCCTTGACATTGGCCATTATGAAAGTGAGCAATTCACAAAAAACCTCTTAGTAGACTATCTTACAAAAAAATTTACTAATTTTGCAGTCATTTTATCAGACACACATACAAATCCTATTTACTACCTATAGACATGGCTAAGAGCAAAGAACTTACAGTTGAAGAAAAATTAAGATCGCTATACAGATTGCAATTGATAGATTCAAGAATAGACACCATCAAAAGTGTCCGAGGCGAGCTCCCTTTAGAAGTTGAAGATCTAGAAGATGAAGTAGCTGGTTTGAATACAAGATTGAACAACTTCAAAGAAGATGTTGACAATTTAGAATCGGATATCAGCGATAAAAAAAATGCAATTGAAGAAGCTACGGCGAGTGCAAAAAAGTACGAAAAGCAACAACAAACAGTTCGAAACAACCGTGAATTTGATTCTTTGACAAAAGAAATTGAGTTTCAACATCTGGAAATCGAATTGGCTGAAAAACGCATCAACGAATACCGTGCAAAAATTGAACAGAAAAAAGAAACCATTGCGAGTACTTCTGAAAAGTTAGAAAAACAAATTTCTCATTTGGAACACAAAAAATCTGAATTGGAAGCCATTTCTAAAGAAACAGAAATTGAAGAAAAAACGATGAACCAGATGTCTGAAGAATTGTCAGAAAAAATGGATTCACACCTGCTAAAAGCGTATCAAAAGATTCGTTCCAATGTAAAAAATGGTCTGGCGATTGTTCCAATTGAAAGGGGTGCTGCTGGAGGTTCTTTCTTTACCATCCCGCCACAAATACAAATTGAAATCGCTTCGCGCAAAAAAATCACCATCGACGAGTACAGTGGACGTATTCTGGTTGACGCTGCTTTGGCTGATGAAGAAAAACTAGCATTGGAGAGCATTCTTTCATAACTTTTACTTCTGTCAATCACATAAAAAAACCCTTCCATTGGAAGGGTTTTTTTATGAACTATCAATTCAAAACAAAAAGGTTCTTACAGCAATCCTCTTAAAAAACTTAGTTTTTGTTTCCACAAAATCAATGTGTTGGAATTTTTTGCAATGGATTCTTTAACGTTTACCACCAATGGATTGTCGTCAGTCGCATTTGAAATAAAACTAATGTTGTTTTCCAACTGCTTGATTTCTTTGGTGATTTCATCGACTTTCTTTCTCACAAACTGGATTTCTCCTTCAATTTTACGAGGGTTGTCTAACGAAATAGCATCCATTTTTATTTTGTATTTCATCAAGACAAGGTCCTCTCCACTAACTTCAAGTTGTTCAAACAAAATTTCTATGGCTTTGTTGAATTCTACCTCTATGGCCTTTTCTTTTCTGGGAACCCTTCCAATGTTCTTCCAGGTTTTCAAATACGCTTTGACCTCTTCAATGTCGATGTCTGAATTGCCATAAACTCCTTGTATTTGTTGTAAAAACTCTTTTTTGGTTGCCAAAGCTTCTTGTTCCGCAACAGAACCACTGTCTTGAATTTTGTGAACGCGATCAAAATAGTGATTGCAAGCTCCTTTGAACTCTTTCCATATTTTATCTGAGAACTTTCTAGGCACGTGCCCGATCGTTTTCCATTCGGCCTGTATGCGTTTCATCTCACTTGATGCATGCTGATACTCCTCGCTGTCTTTTAGTGAAGTTGCCAATGCAACCAAAGCCAACTTTTTTTGGAGATTCTCCTGTTGCATATGGTTCAATTCTTTGTAAAAAGCATTTTTAGCATGGTTGAACTTTTTGGTAGTGGTTTTCAAATGCCCCCATATTTGTTGGCTTTTTTGACGCGGAACTTTTCCTATTTTGAAAAAGGTTTCTCGAACTGCCTCAAATTCTTTGATGCTTCGTTGCCAATCAGAATGGGTTTTGTTATTGGCTGTATCGAAAACTTCCAAGGTTTCAATAACCGCAATTTTTAACTTTAGATTTTCTTCATACTGTGTTTTTTGACCCTCAAAAAAGACATCCCTTTTGTTGTGTATCTTTTTGGTAGCCACACTGAACTTTTGCCAAATTTCTTCACTCAATTCTTTTGATACGGGCCCGAGTTCTTCTTTCCATTTTTTATGGAGTACTTGCAATTCTTTGAACGCAGACTCCAAATCAGCTTGTTCGCTTAGATGCTCTGCACGGGCTACAATTTTTAACTTTTCTTCTAAGTTGTGCTTCAAATCCAACTCGCGGAGGTCTTTGTTGAGATGCAACAAATCATAGAAGCGTTCTACATGGTGATGGTAATTCCTCCACGTCGTATTGTATTTGGTTCTCGGCACAGGGCCAATGGCTTTCCAGGTATGCTGAAGTTGTTTGAAATCATTGTACATGGTCTTCGCATCTGCCTTGTCAATAATTTCTTTTAGCGCGTCAATGGCAGCAATCCGCTTGTTTAAATTTTCTTTCAACTGGACATCAAGAGCGTCGTAATGGGCTTTTCTTTTTGCTTTGTAGTTCGCCATCAGTTCATTGAACGTCACTTTGAGTGGACTGGAAAAATAAAAATCAATAGACGCGCCTCCTTCTTCAAGAAATTTGGCTTTTTTCTCAGCTAATAAAACACTGAATTTTTCATCAAACACCTTTTTGATTTCCTCAACATTGGACTTGATCGCAGCAACATTGGAATTTTGAGTCGTTTTATCAAGTTCTTTGACCAAGGCTTCCAAATCCAACGCTGCCAAATTCAATTTTGGCTCAGGAAGGGGCTTTTCGGGTTTTTCACTCTCTACAGCTTCCACCTCTGAAACCTGAACTGATGCCGCTTTGGCTGTGGGCTTGGTAAGAACCTCCTTTTCGCCTTCGATGAATCCAGCTGCTTCTATTTGATTCAAGTGACTTTTGGCCTCTTCTGATGCTGCTACTTCTACTTGTTTCAATTCACTATTGGTGTTTTCCGATACGGTATCTCCTGCCTCCTGAAGCTCAGTCGACGTGTCGGATTTAACTTCCAAAACCACCTCTTCCTCTGGGTTTTCTTCTTGTTTTTCAGGAGAAGTACTGCTTTCTTGTTGAGTAGTTTTTGCTGAAGTTTTCTCGTTTTTTTCCTCTGGTAAATTTTGATTTGTAGCATCTAACATCGCAATGTGTTTAAAGTTCCTATATTATAATTGGTTTAAAGATACCAATAGCATTTGAATCATCAAAATAATAAACTTTCAAAACACTGAGCCTTTGTTTGAAACATTAAAAACTCTTTGATAAAAAGTCTGAATAATTCAATCATTCCAAATCTCCCAGGACTTTTCAGCTTGCAATTCCAACATCTCCAACCCATTTTTTATGGAAGCTCCCTGCTCTTTGCCGCGTCTTAAAAAGGTTGTTTCAGCGGGATTGTATATCAAATCGTACAACAAGTGTTTTTCGGTCAAAGATGCATAAGGAATCTCGGGACACAATGCCGTATTCGGAGAAGTCCCGAGAGGGGAGCAATTGACAAGAATGTGATGTGTTTTCATCAGTTCTGCATTCAACGCTTTGTAGGACAATTGGTGTAGGCTTGGAGTTCGAGATACAAACACATACGAGATGCCGAGTTGATCAAATGCAAAAGCCACGGCCTTGGAAGCGCCCCCAGTACCTAAAATCAAAGCTTTTTTGTGATGTGTTTGCAACAAAGGCAACAAGGAGTTTTTAAAACCGTAGACATCTGTATTGTAACCTACTTTCCTTCCTGAAGCTTCCATTTTAATGGTATTGATCGCCCCAATAGTTGCCGCATCTTCGTCTATGGCATCCAAATATTCTGCCACTTTTTCTTTATATGGGATGGTGACATTCAATCCAATCAGACCTGCTGAATCTCCCTTGAAAATCTCGGGAAAATCTTGAATATTTTCCAAATCAAAATTTTCATAACTGTGGTTGTGCAGCGCTAATTTTTCAAATTTCTTTGAAAAATGAGCTTTGGAAAAAGAATAGGATATGTTTTTTCCCAACAATCCAAAACGTTTTTTTGTATTCATTTTTATTCAAATTTTAAGCAACCCTAAACGGGTCTTTTTTGTGTTGCAGTTTTTGCATCGTTCTTTTTGTTTTTACGCTCGTACATATCGATTCCTACTACGATTGCGATTCCTAAAAGAATGAATCCGATTGCAATCCATGTTTCAATGTCATCGGCATTGGGAACATAGCGTTTGTAGTTTTCTAAAATCATTTCCCCTTCGAGTCCATGGTGCATCAAATCGTTTTCTTTGACATAAACAGGCTTTTTCCATGGCCATACAATTCCTAAGGAACCGGATATAAAGCCTATGATCAAAGCGGTTACTATTGATGACCATTTTTTCAAAACATAACTCAATACGTGCGAAAAGGAAACAAGTCCAAAAAAAGAGCCCACAAAAAAAGTTCCCGCTATTTTTAAATACTGTATGTTTGATGGAATCTCTAAAACTTGGAAGTCCCCACTTAGAAGTGCCATAAACACTCTAAAAACAACATTGACAGTTGCCACAAGTAACAAGACATAATTGCCCAAAAGCATCAAGATAAAAGACCCTGAAAGCCCTGGCAAGGTCATCCCACTAACGCCCACCACTCCACAAAAAAAGACAAACCACAAATTGCTGTTCTCCTTAGCAGGAGGCATAAAACTAAGGGACAATCCGACAGCTACGCCAAACAAAACGAATAAGAAATTTTTAAAATTCCAAGAATCGTATTTTTTACTGATGTAATAAACGGACCCGATAATCATTCCAAAAAAACTACTCCACACATACAATTCGTAATTCCTTAAGAGGTAATCTAAGAGAATGGAAACACTGAAATAACTAAAGAGACTCCCCCCCATTACCAGAATCAAAAATGACGTGTTGAGATAGGCAAACAAACTTTTGAAACGCCCGTTTAGAAGGAGTTTCAAGGCTTTTAAATTTATTTTTTGAAAGGTGTAAATTAGTTCTTCGTAAAAGCCCAAAACAAAAGCGACAGCACCACCAGAAACTCCGGGAACTTTGTTAGCCGTTCCCATTGCCAAGCCCTTTAAAAAAAGGACAACTTTCTCAGCTACTTTAGGTCTGTTGTTCATAAGCCCGACATTTAAAACAAAACTCTAATTTACAACTTAAAGCGCATTCTTACTTTTTGTTTGTTGTATTTTTTCCAGAAACAAAATCACCAAATAGCCAAAGACAGCACAAACACCTGACATGAGCAATTCGGGATTTCCATCATATACCAAGGGACTGATGCTTTTTTGCAAAAGAGGAACTTCCACTCCATGAGAATTGACTCGCCAGGTCAAGGTTTCTTTCCAAGGCCATATTTTGTTCAAAGATCCGATGACAAAACCTGTCAAAATTGCCAAGGTAAAGTCGTGGTATTTTGAAAACAGCCATTTTAGCAGTTTTGAAAAGCTCAAAAGTCCTACAACGGCTCCCACTCCTACTGTTGCGATGGCTTGCATGTCACGGGTATGTATGGCCTCTAAAATGATTTTATAGGACCCCAACAAAACCAGGATAAAAGAACCTGAAATTCCAGGTAAAATCATCGCACAAATGGCCAACGCTCCCGACAAAAACAAAAACCAAAGAGAAGCTCCTTGCGAAACCAAGGGCTCTAGAATTGTGATGTAATAGGCTACAACTGCTCCCACCATCAAAAGCACCCCCCTAGATAGTCGCCATTTTTTGATTTGTTTGCCGACAAACAAAACACTTGCCAATACCAAACCAAAAAAGAAAGACCACAGCAGGATGGGTTCGTTTTCTAACAAATACGAAATGCCTTTGGCCAAGGAAACGACACTCACCGCAATTCCAGCCAACAACGTGGCCAAAAAATTTCCGTGGATTGATTTCCAAACAGCTTTGACTCCCTTTTCTTTGAGAAGCGATAGGGTTTGAAAATTAATGCTACTGATGCTTTCCAAAAGCTCTTCGTAAATTCCTGAAATAAAAGCGATGGTTCCACCAGAGACCCCTGGCACAACATCTGCAGCTCCCATGGCCATGCCTTTAAAAAACAAAAGGAACGTATCTTTGAATGTTGTTTTCATCTGTTTGAGGTTTTGACAAATGTACTGATATTTCTCTTTAACACACAATAGAAACGGGTCTGTAAAAGTAAAAAAACAGACTAAAGACAGGGGGTTAAAATCGCTTATTCCTGAAACGCTAAAACAATGGATTTTACTTCTTTCAGTTTGAAAAAATGGGGAAACAATTCTTTTGCGATTTGAACAAATTCAAAGTCCAAAGCCAAGCCATTTTTTAAATGCATCAATGCTGTTTCCCTTTGATCAACTTCCATCAACAAACCGAACAAGCGGTACTCCAATGCTGCAGCTTCTTTGTAAATGTTTTTAGATTTTATCAAGTACTTGAGCGCTTCCTTGTAGTCGCCTAAATAATAAAGGACGTCTACCAAAGCAAGCCATATTTCAAGCCCTTGTTCTTCGATACTCAGACACTGCTTGAAAGCAACAATGCACTCCTCGTAAAAACTCAATTTCAAATTGATTTCTGCACATTTTGTCCAATACAGAGCGTTGCGCTCGTCTATAGAAATTGCCTTTTTGATGTAGTAAAGAGATTTCGAATAGTCTTCTTTGCCAAAATAAAGTTCAGACAAAGCCACCCATGCTTTGTCCAACAATGGGTCCTCTACAACCGCTTTGTTGTAGAATTCGATTGCTTTTTTATGTTGATTTAATTTTCGATAACAACCACCAATTCTTTGATATACAAAAGCAGTGGGATCGTCTAATTGCAAGGTTACTCCATAGTTTTCAATGGCCTCTTTATAGCGTTTTAAAAGCTCCAAGGTTTTGGCTTTTTCAAGATAGCCACCTATAAAAGACTCATCGATCAAGACGGCATAATCGAAAGCTCTGAGTGCCTGTTTGTAATCTTTTGTTACCATGTATTGCCTTCCCAATTGGTGCCAAGCAATTTCACAATAGGGATTGGCATCCAAATATTTATTTAAGTATGCAGTGGCCGCTACATGTTTTTCATCCATGTCATAGCAATAGATCAGGTTGTACAAGGACGCGTAGTCTTCAGGGTCCAAGTCCAAACATTTTTCAAAGTGCAAACGCGCTTCTGCAAAATTGTCTAGAAACAAAAACTCCATCGCCAACAGTGACAAGACATCTGCAGGGTCATTGGTATGTTGCATTGCCGTTTTCAAAGCGTCTATGGCCTCCAGATGATGATTCCTTTTGGACAAGATTGCAGCTCTTTGAATATAAACCTCCTCATTTGTAGGCTCCAAAGCTTGCAACTCGTTCAAAAGTTTTTCAGCTTCAAGAAAGCCACCATCCAGGACATGCAACTCGGCTTTCAACAGCTTTAAAGTCATGGAAGTTGGATGCTGCTCCAATCCTAACTTAAGGGCTTTCTTTGCCAGGGAATGCCTGCCGTCGTCAATGTAATGGTGAATGATTTCTTCAAACTCTAAGGAATCAAAGAAGTAGACCTTATTTGTTTTGAGCATGGATTCAAATCTTGATAACGCCATAGTTTGTTGTTAAGGGTATAACCACTAAGTCAATATTTTATAAAAATACAACAAGGCCCTACAAACTCTCCAAAAGATTGCTTTTTCTTTTTAACAATTTAATTAACATAAATACCTATATTTGTTTTACAAAAAAACAGCCTCGGCTATATGGGTATGAGCAATAAAACACTTCTCAACGCTAAAGAAATTGAAATTATCTTGCACCGCTTGGCCTGCCAGTTAATTGAAAATCACGGAGATTTTTCAAACACCGTTTTGATCGGCTTGCAACCTCGGGGAACTTTTTTGGCAGAGAGATTGGCACTGCTTTTAAAAGACAATTACCAAATCCAAAACATTCAATTAGGGAGATTGGACACCACATTTTACAGAGATGACTTTGGAAGAAGAGAAGCCCCCTTACAAGCCAACTCGACACAGATTGACTTTTTGATAGAAGACAAAAACGTGGTGATCGTCGACGATGTATTGTTTTCTGGAAGAAGCATCAATGCAGCGCTGTCCGCCTTGCAATCCTATGGCAGACCAAGACATATTGAATTGCTAGTTTTGATTGACAGGCGCTTTAGCAGACACCTACCTATTCAACCAGACTATCGAGGAAGACAAGTGGACGTCATCAACGACGAAACTGTCTCCGTACATTGGAAAGAAAAAGATGAAAACGACACGGTTTATTTAACAACGAACTCTTAGAAGAATGAAAACATTAAGTGTCAATAATTTGCTCGGAATAAAAGACCTGACAAAAGAAGATTTGAATTTGATCTTTGAGACAGCTGACCACTTCAAAGAAGTGATCAACAGACCGATCAAAAAAGTCCCGTCTCTAAGGGACATCACAATTGCTAATTTATTTTTTGAAAACAGTACGCGGACGAAATTGTCTTTTGAACTGGCAGAAAAAAGACTTTCTGCAGATGTACTCAATTTTTCATCTTCTCAATCCTCTGTCAAAAAAGGAGAAACCCTGATTGATACGGTAAACAATATCTTGTCCATGAAGGTGGACATTGTAGTCATGCGCCACCCCAATGTTGGGGCCGGTGTGTTTTTAGCACAACACGTCGATGCCAAAATCATCAATGCGGGTGATGGCACCCACGAACACCCTACCCAAGCGCTTTTAGACTCTTATTCCATCCGAGAAAAAATGGGAGAAGTTGCAGGAAAAAAAGTGGTCATCATCGGGGACATTCTGCATTCACGTGTGGCATTGTCAAACATCTTCGCTCTGAGACTTCAAGGCGCAGAAGTAAAAGTGTGTGGCCCAACCACCTTGATGCCAAAACACATTGAAAGTTTAGGCGTACAGGTGGAAACCAATTTGCAAAAAGCCTTAGAATGGTGTGATGTTGCCAATGTATTAAGAGTCCAGCACGAACGCATGGACATCAACTACTTCCCCTCCATTAGAGAATACACACAACTTTTTGGGATCAACAAAAAAATTCTAAACGCTTTGGACAAAGAAATTGTAGTGATGCACCCAGGCCCCATCAACAGAGGTGTCGAAATCACAAGTGACGTGGCTGACTCTGACCAATCCATCATTTTGGACCAAGTAGAAAATGGCGTTGCCATTCGAATGGCTTGTATCTATTTATTGGCACAACAAATCAAACGTTCTTAACAAAAATTGCCCAAAAACGGGTCCTATTCAAATCCTATGCAAGTTTTCAAAAAAGAAACACACACATTGCTTGAGCCCACCGAATCGAATTTCGAAGCTTTTTTAAAGGAACTCAGAAGTGATTCATTTCAAAAAGAGCACCTTGTCATCAACCTACTGCATTCTTTTAATTTGTCGCCTGACAACTTGAACGTACTCTCAAAAATGGCCGCTGCTAAAAAAGAACAAGGCACTTCATTTGTACTTGTTTCAGAAACGATTGAAATAGATGCTTTGGAAGACGAAATGTTGAGCGTAGTCCCCACATTGATTGAAGCCCAAGACATTTTGGACATGGATACGATGGAGCGGGATTTGGGCTTGTAAAAACCTGCGATGAATCAATAGTAGTTCCTTTTTTTGGAACTTTAGAAAAACAGCTATGAGTATCAAATTAACCATTTTAGGGTGTCATTCTGCTACTCCAAGGGAAAATGCCCATCCAACAGCTCAATATCTTGAAATCAAATCCCGGAACTTTCTCATTGATTGTGGGGAGGGTACACAAACACTTTTGCGCAGACATCAAATTTCGTTTTCAAAAATCAAACACATCTTTATCTCGCATTTGCACGGCGATCATTTTTTCGGCTTGATTGGATTGATCGCTACATTTGGGCTGTACAACAGAGAACATGATTTGCATATCTATGGACCAAAAGGCCTCAAAGAAATCATCCTACTCCAATTGAAACACAGCAAATCTTGGACAAACTACAAGCTGTTTTTTCACGAATTGGAAAGCAGAGAAAGTGAGTTGATTTACGAAGACAAAAAAGTGGAAGTACATACTCTACCACTAGACCACAGGATATACACAAACGGTTTTTTATTCAAAGAAAAAAAAGGAGAACGAAAACTAAACATGGAAGCCGTTGGCAGCTATCCCGAAATAGAAGTTTGCGATTTTCACAACTTAAAAAAAGGAAAAGATTTTCGTTCTGCTGACGGGGAAACAACAATCTCCAACAACGAGTTGACTTTTCCACCAAAAAAAGCGCTTTCCTATGCTTTTTGCAGCGATACTGCATACAAACCCGAATTGGTGCCTCTGCTGCAAGGGGTCGATTTATTGTACCACGAATCCACGTTTTTAGAAGACAAAAAAGAACTCGCAAGCATCACCAAGCACACCACCGCAAAAGACGCGGCCAACATCGCTTCCCAAGCAAATGTTTCGCATCTGATTCTCGGTCATTTTTCCAACAGATACAAAGACCTCGACGCTTTTATAAGTGAAGCGCAAACCATCTATAAAAATTGCAGTCTTGCGGAGACTGGAAAGATTTTTGAAATAAAATCGTAGCTTTACACAAAGGAACTCTTATGACCTCTTTCTTTCTAAGTTTTATTTTATTCTTGTCTTCCCCCCACTGCTCGCAAAGAGAAAAGATGCAACAAGAGTTTCATACGTTGGAAACGACCGGTCAAATAAAACGCTTTCTCAAAACCTACGAGGGCACGAACTGTGAAGACATCAAACCCTATTTGTTTACAGCTCATATGCTACTTGCAAAAAACGCGTTTTGGCCACATCAAAAAATCAATCACTTTACTTTTGGAAAGGAAAAACTGGAAGAATTCATCAAAAAAAACCCCCAGCATTTGGAGGCAAAATACCTGCGCATGCTCGTTCAGCGAACATGTCCCTCTTTTTTAAAATACAACGCAAATCTTTTCCAAGACAGGATCTATGTGTTGAAACATTTAAAAAACAGCTCCCTTCCCTCCGATTACAAAAAAACCATTTTAAAAAATACAGAACTTCTTTGACAACTGGTATCGAGTCCTAAAAATTCCATTAAATTTGTAACGTATTGGAACGGCAAATGCCTCCCTAACTAAACCTCTTTAAAACAGCACACATGAGTGAAACGGTTCTTTATTCGATCATCGGAATACTACTGATGGCAGTTGGCTTCTATTTTGGAAATTTGATCTCCAAATTGACATTAGAAAAAAAACACCAATTGAAACTCCAAGAAGTTGAAAAAACAGGCTTCGAGCAAACAACGAAGGAAGGAGAAGAAAAATTGGAACGGCTTCGACATGAAAAAGACAAGGCCTTGGAGCAATTGCGTGAACAAAACAAGGAACTCACCATAGAAGTCACCAAAGGGGAAGCTGCCTTAAAAAACAATGAGGAAAAGCTACAAGAAAACAAAGAAGAGATAGACAAGCTACATGAAAAATTCAACAAGGAATTTGAAAATTTAGCCAACAAGATTTTGGAGGAAAAAACCAACAAATTTACACTGCAAAACAAAGAAAACCTCAAACAAATTTTAACTCCCTTACAAGATAAAATCCAAGACTTTGAAAAAAAAGTCGAAGACACCAACAAAGAAAGCATTGGAAGACATGCTACACTGAAAACTCAAATTGAGGGGCTGAGAGATTTGAATTTAAAAATGAGCAAAGAGGCCGTAAACCTCACCAAAGCACTCAAAGGAGACAGCAAAACCCAAGGAAATTGGGGAGAGATGATCTTGGAAAGCGTCTTGGAAAAATCAGGACTTGAAAAAGGGCGGGAATACGACTTGGAAAAAAGCTTTGAAGTGTCAGGTGTTGAAAATAAAAAAAGATTGCGCCCAGATGTCATCATCAACTTACCGGACAACAGAAAGATGGTGATTGACTCCAAAGTCTCATTGACCGCTTACGAGCAATACGTAAACACAGATACTGAAGAAGAGAGAGCGGTTTTCTTAAAAGAACATGTAAATTCCTTGCGAAGACATGTGGATCAATTGAGTGCAAAGAAATATGAAGATTTACACCAAATCGAATCGCCAGATTTTGTCTTGCTGTTTGTCCCCATTGAACCCGCATTTGGAGTGGCTTTGGAGTCAGACAACGAGCTCTACAACAAAGCCTTTGTCAAAAATATTGTCATCGTTACACCCGCTACTCTTTTGGCCACCTTGCGCACCATAGACAGCATGTGGCAAAACGAAAAGCAACAGAGAAACGCCATTGAGATCGCGCGACAGGCAGGTGCACTTTACGACAAGTTCGAAGGCTTGTGGCAAGACCTAATCAAAGTCGGCAGAAAAATGGAAGACGCAAAAAAAGAGTACGACAGTGCGATGAACAAATTGATTGATGGAAAAGGCAACTTGATCACAAGTGTTCAAAAAATTAAAAAACTCGGTGCAAAAGCAAAAAAAGCATTGCCTATTGAAGTCATCGAAAGAGCTGAGGAAAGCTGATTTAAAAAATATTTTCTTGACACAAAATTCAAAATTTTTGAAAACGAGCCCTAAGTTACTCGTACAAAAAAACCCCTTGCCGAAGCAAGAGGTTCAACAAAATTATAAAATCCCCCACAAATTCTATAATCTTTACTTAACTATAAATCTAAATCACAAATTGTAATTCCTTTTAAATTTAAGAAAAAAAAATAAGAAATAAACATTTATTTATAAAATAACGTGCAAAAACTGAATATTGCTAAAAAAAAGCTTCCATTTTCATTAGATGAAAATGGAAGCTTTGCAATTATAATTGTGCTAAAAAGAGCTGATTCCCTCTTATTCGTGTATTAGCCCTTAAAAACCATTTTTCGCATTCGAAGACTTTCTGGAGTCACTTCCAAATATTCGTCTACTCGAATGTATTCCATACATTCTTCCAAAGAGAAATCTACTTTAGGAGCAATTTTCATCGCGTCATCTGTTCCGGATTTACGCATGTTTGTCAATTGCTTTCCTTTGATCAAATTAACTGCCATGTCTTCTGATTTGCTATTTTCACCAATCACTTGACCGATGTAAATCTCCTCGTTGATGTCAATAAAAAAGCGACCTCTGTCTTGCAAACGATCCAATGCATAGGCAGTTGCTTTTCCAGCTGCAGAAGAAACAATGGCACCTTTCAGTTCGTCAGAAAACTCACCTTTGTAAGGTCCATACTCACTAAAACGATGGTTGACAATAGCTTGACCTGCAGTGGCCGTTAAAATTTTATTACGCAACCCAATCAACCCTCTTGAGGGGATATTGAATTCTAAGTGTTGCAAATCTCCCTTTGGTTCCATGACCAGCAAATCTCCTTTTCTCAAAGACACCAAGTTGATTGCTTTGGAAGCTACTTCTTCGGGCACATCGATGACCAGGGTTTCAAAAGGCTCGTGTTTTTTTCCGTCAATTTCTTTTAAAATCACTTGTGGGCGTCCCACTTGCAATTCGTACCCTTCTCGACGCATGGTCTCAATCAATACGGACAAGTGCAGCACACCCCTCCCAAACACATTGAATTTGTCTTCAGAATCGGTTGTGTCGACTCTCAAGGCCAAATTTTTCTCCATTTCTTTAAACAAACGGTCTCTCAGGTGGCGGGAAGTAACAAACTTTCCTTCCTTTCCAAAGAAAGGTGAGTTGTTGATGGTAAACAACATGCTCATGGTTGGTTGATCAATTTCAGTTCTTGGCAAGGCTTCTGGATTTTCTAAATCCGCAATGGTATCTCCAATTTCAAATCCGTCAAGCCCTGTGATGGCACAGATATCTCCGCATCGAACTTTGTCTACTTGGGCTTTGCCCATCCCTTCAAAAACGTGCAATTCTTTAATTCTTACTTTTTTAGTAGAACCGTCTGCTTTGCAAAGGGTATAATCTTTGGCTACTTCAAGATTTCCTCTAAAAATTCGTCCGATGGCAATTCTACCTGTAAAAGAAGAAAAGTCCAAAGATGTAATTTGCATTTGAGGAGTTCCTTCGTTGTATGGAGATTCTGGAATGGATTCCAAAACCGCATCTAACAAGGGAACAATGTCCGACGTTTGGTCTTTCCAATCAGTGCTCATCCAATTGTTTTTGGCAGAACCATATATCGTAGTAAAGTCCAATTGTTCTTCGGTTGCTTCTAGAGCAAACATCAGGTCAAATACTTTTTCATGTACGATATCTGGTGTACAATTCTCTTTGTCTACTTTGTTTACCACCACAATTGGTGTCAGACCCAGTTCCAACGCTTTTCCCAAAACAAAACGTGTTTGAGGCATTGGTCCTTCAAAGGCGTCAACCAAAAGCAACACACCGTCAGCCATCTTTAAGACACGCTCTACTTCTCCTCCAAAATCGGCATGGCCGGGAGTGTCAATTACATTTATTTTTGTGTTTTTGTATTGAATGGAAACGTTTTTGGAAAGAATGGTAATGCCTCTTTCACGTTCCAAATCGTTGTTGTCCAATAAAAGATCGGTTCGTTCTTTTCTTTCATCCAAAACCTTTGCTTGGTCGATGATTTTATCAACCAAAGTTGTCTTTCCGTGGTCAACGTGTGCTATAATAGCAATATTTCTAATTTGCATACAAGAATTTTAAGGTTGCAAAAGTACCATTTTATATTGATATAAAAATAGTTGCCTCCCTTATTTTAAAGTTTCATTTACTGTGGTGTTTTGAAATGAATCGGAGTGTTGGTCAAAGCGGGACAATTTGCGACCAAATTCCATCCCCAAACTGTCTATTATTTGTTCCGTCCAGATTCCTGAAATGCTGTCCTCAGATAAGAATTCATAGGCAACGATCCCATGGTATACTGCCTCTTTTACTTCGTAAGAAAAATTCAAGCAGAGTACATTGCTAAAAATCATCCCATAACCACAATGCAGCTCTTCGTTTTCAATTTGCCAAGTCGCACGAATTTGATGTTTTTCATAAGACAAACTCAACAGTCCTTCATACCCTTTAAAATTGTTGTCAGCATGGCTGCCCACTACATGGTATTGCCCAACAATGGATTTTTTCGAAATCGGAGGTACTTGATGGCTTTTTTTCAAACTGTTGAAAAGGGTTTTTCTCTTTTCCATTTCCAATTCCAATGCAACTAAGTCTGCTCCCCTTCTAATCATTTTTTTTTCCAAAATTTCCAAAGATTTTTCCAACCATTCTTTTCGCTTCCTTTCCATAATCCAAGGGGTAATTAAGATGTCAATTCTATCACTGTTATTTCAGGCCACATTCCTACTCGACCTGGAAAACCTAAAAATCCAAATCCTTTGTTTACGTATAAATGCTGCATTCCCTGTTGGTACAAACCTGACCAGCGAGGGTATTTGTATTTGACAGGGCTCCATTTGAATCCAGGGATATCAATGCCAAATTGCATGCCGTGGGTATGCCCCGAAAGAGTCAGGTCAACATTCGTTGCGTGGGGCAGTACTTTGGCGTCCCAATGGGAAGGATCATGAGACAAGAGGATTTTAAACGCATTCTCATCGACCCCTTTGAGGGCATTGTCCAGATCTCCATGCGCTACAAAAGGAGGTTTTCCCCAATTTTCGACACCCAAAACCACCAATTCGTCAGCTCCTTTTTTCAAGCAAATATGCTCGTTCTTTAAAAGTTTGAAATTCATTTCCTTTTGAAATTGTTCCAGCAAAGAAAAATTTTCTTTTTTAGCTTTTCGAGAGGGCCACTTTTTGTAATCCCCATAATCGTGATTTCCCAAAATGGAATAAGTACCAAACTTCGATTCCATTGATTTGAACACATCGACATAAGG
>DLQL01000085.1 GCA_002477565.1 Flavobacteriaceae bacterium UBA7433 | reverse complement strand
AATGTAGAACTCACAAACAAAAAGAGTAAAAGTCTGATTTTCATTTTTTCTAGTTTAGGTTTGTTTTTTTTGAACTTACTTTTGGTTAATTTTTTTTTGCACAGACGTGAATCTGTATCAGTTTTTCATAGTTTTGATGATTTTGTGGATTTAGGGCTGCTTTTTTTGCGTTTCAATCAGTTTTCTAAATTAAGAAGGTTCGAGAATACTAACTAAAATAAAAACTGTACATCAGCACTACATTTAGTTTGCTCAAGGCAAAGTGCTCTTTTCCACATGGAAACCCCTTAAAAACAAAGGATACAAGGTTTTAATTCAGGATAAGTTCAATTCTTTGATACTTTAATTAGTAAGGCTTCGTACAGCAAATGTTAAGCGAACATTAACAACAACAGGTTTTCTAAATGTCGAGTATATGGTGGATTAAATTCACCTTTGTTCCCAATTCCATCTTTTTTCGAAGGCGGTACCTTTTTATTTCAACACTTTTATGTGAAATGTTGAGCAAGGGAGCAATTTCCTTTGAGGACAAATTCAAACGCAGGTAAGCACAAAGTCTTAAGTCATTTGGTGTGAGGGATGGATGCCTTTCTTTTACCTTCTTTAAAAAGTCTTTGTCTGCATTGTTGAAGGCCTCTTGAAATAATTCCCAGTCGCTGTTGACATTCAAGTTTTTGTCAATGATTTTTATCACGGGTTTGATCATTTCATTGTCCTTCAATTCGGTCAATTCTTTTTTGATGGTATTCAAGAATTCATTCTTTTTAATAATGCTCATTGTAGAGGCGGCCAATTCCCTGTTTTTACTTTCGATATCGTCTCTCAGTTTGTCATTTTTAAGTTTCATGATAACCTTTTCGTTCTCTAGTTGTGTTTTTTCAAACTCGCCCTGCTTCTTTTTGATAAGGTTTTCTTCTTGCTTTCTGTAGTAGTTTTTATTGACGGTGTGAACTGTTAGAACAATGCTCATAAAAAGGAGGCTGTAACATACAATCATAAGATTGGACAGGTACCAAGGGCGGCCAATTTTAAATGTGAAAGAGGCTGTGTTAGAAGTTTCTTTGTTCGCTATTTTAGCTACTACTGAAAAGGTGTATTCTCCAAAGGGTAAATTTGTAAAAGACGCCTTTGGTTCATTTGTCCAATCACTCCATTTTTGATGCAAACCTTCTAATTTGTAACGGTATTTGACCTCACTGTATTTTTCATAAACAGGGACGCTGAAATGAAAATCCAAGTTGTTGTCGGTGTATTCAAATGCGTTTTCTTTAAGGGAGGTATTTGTTTTTTCTCCTCCCAGGTTCCCTTTTGCGATGGAATTTATTTGTATGTTGTAGTCTTTTGTTTGGAGGCCGTCGGTATCTAAAATCAAATAGCCGTTTGAGGTGCCTATCAGGTAGGTATTCTCTTTCAAGTGGGAGAGGTTTTCATAGCCTGAATAATTACCTCTTATCGTAGCAAGCATTGCAATTTTTGTAGTTTGTGGTAGTTTGTTTAGTTTTCCGGGCTGCAAATAAACGATGTTTTTATCTGTAAAACCCCACAGCCTTTTGTTTTTTGTCACAATCAATTTTCCAGAGATAAAGGTTTCGTCTTTTAACAAAGCTTTCGTTAAAATGCTGTCTTTTACGAAGGATTCTTGGTAGTAGTCATAAGCAAACAAGCCTTCTTCCAAACTGTACAACAAATCGCCTCTGTATTTGATCAAGCTGGATTTCTTTCCCTTGCTCAGTTTTTCTATGGAAAACTCTAAAACCTCGGTAAATTCTTTGTTTATTTTTAATTGAAAAACACCTTTGTGTTCATGACTCACAAAAAGTTTGTTTTCGGAAGCAAGCTCAAAAAAACGACATGAATTTTCAAATCCTTCAATTTTATTTCTCACACCCCACGCGCCCTCTTTCTTTTCCAGTACATACAAGCCATTGTAGTTTCCTTGCAAGAGCAGTTCATTCGAGATGGAAATTTTCTTCAAATCCCAGGTACCGGGGACGGATGCAATCAAAGTTGCAAGTCCGTTTTCGATGAGAAAGGTTCCTGAATTGTGACCGCAAAAAAGCGCGTCATTTATCTTTTTCAAACACCAAACCTGTCCTTTGGTTCCTTGAATGAAATTGAAATCTTCAGAACTGTCAACACCTCTGTAAAACAATCCTTGATTGGTGCCTAGGTACAAATTGTCATTGTGAATTACAGAGGTATAGACGGCTCCAATTTTCCCGTTCAAATCATTGAACGCCTTAAAAGGAGAGTTGAAATTCAACACACTGATCCCGTTGTCCAATCCGAGCCAGATGTTTTGATCTTTGTCCTCGTATATGGACAGTACGGTATTGTTGTTCAATCCTTTCTCTTGGTTGATGTGCTGTAAGATGCTTCCTTCTTTGTTGAGATGAAAGATCCCATTTGAAATGGTTCCGATTACAAGGCTTCCGTCGGAGAGTTGTTTGCTGTTGTAAATTGTGGTTTTGGAAAGGGTAGATTCGCTTTTAGGACGCCATTTTTCAAGTGTTTTTCCTTGAAGAACATAAAAGCCGTCTTGTCGCGTGGCCAAGACAAGAGTTTCCTCTATGCGATATATGTCAACGATGATGTTGTTTCTAAACGGCATTTCTTGAGAGACCAAAACTTCTTCGCCATTTTCAATCTTGTAGAGGCCGTCATTTATTTTCTGGTAATAAATGGTGTTTTCGACTTTGAAAATTTTTTCCAGCACGCTTTCCGAATCGATGATTTTAAAAGTCTCCTGTTCAGTGTCGTATATATAGATCCGTTTTAAAGATTGGAACAATACCCATTTTTCATAATCGATGATTCCCCAAAACTCCTCGTCCTCCAGCATCGGTGTTTTTAGTTTGTTGCTAATGGATGTATAATTCAATTTTCCAAACGCATCTTTTTTCCAAAACCCGAATTCCATGTGACACCCAGTAAAAACAAGGGAATCAATCACTTTGACAGACCTCATGATGGAATTGTTTGGCGCCTTGTATAATTGCCAGTAGGCACCGTTGAATTCTAAAAGCCCTTCGTTGTTGGCAAAATAAAGTTGTTTTTGGAGGCCTTGCGAAATTTCCCAATTTTGATTTTCAGCACCGTATGTTTTCGGTGTATAGTTTTGAATTGGTGAAATTTCTTGTCCGAAAGCAGCAAGACAACACGGAAGTGCAAAGTAAAAGGCGCATTGTAAAGTTCGAAAGAGCTTCATGTAGTGGGGGGATTGAAATGGTTTTTGTACAGATGGTTGGTCTTGTACAGTAACAAGTTGCTAATTTAGCGCAAATATTGTGTATTTATATGTAAATGTAAAGCTTTTGTATGGTTTTTTTAAAATAAAATTGGAAACAATTTGATTTTTAAGAGGTTTTTAGCGCGGTTATCGACTCTTTAAATTTTTTTAAGACATGACATTTATCATGTTTACAATCATTGTTTGGGGCTAAATTTATGTAGGATTATTCTAGCTTTCTCAGCTGTGATAAATCCTTTAAGGTTCAATTGATATCCCTAAATACATACAACGATGCAAGAACTAACCATTTCTCAAAAAGACAAGAAACTAAATGAATACGGACTCATAGGAGTGCAAGCCCATTGGAATTTGTCCCCAAAAGCCCTTCAACAAATCACCTTGCAAAAAGGCATGGGCAGGGAGAGTTCCAATGGTGTTTTGGCGGTAGACACAGGCAAATTCACAGGTCGTTCACCGCAAGATCGCTATTTGGTAAAGGATGCCTATACCAGCGACAAAGTTTGGTGGGGAAAGATCAACAAGCCCTTCTCTCCTGAGAAGTTCGATTTACTTTACAATGAAATGACGAACTACCTCTCTGGTAAAGAATTGTATGTTCGTGACGCCTATGTATGTGCGGACCCAGAGTATCGAACCAATATCCGAACGATTACGGAATTGCCATGGTCCAATTTATTCGCGTACAACATGTTTTTGCGTGTTGAAGCGTCGGCATTGGAAAATTTTCGCGAAGATTGGTTGGTTCTTTGTGCGCCTGGCTACGAGGCAGATCCCCAAGTTCACGGGACGAGACAAGGCAACTTTTCCATATTGAATTTTACAAAAAAAATTGCGCTTGTTGGAGGTTCTGCTTATACAGGAGAAATCAAAAAAGGCATATTTTCTGCTCTGAATCTGATTTTACCCTCAGAGAACAATGTCTTGCCGATGCACTGTTCTGCAAGTGTTGGCGAAGCAGGTGATACGGCCATCTTTTTTGGCTTGTCGGGAACCGGAAAAACAACGTTGTCTGCGGATCCTCATCGCAAATTGATTGGAGACGATGAACACGGGTGGACAGCAGACAACACCATTTTTAATTTTGAAGGAGGCTGTTATGCCAAAGTGATTGATTTGACTTC
>DLQL01000081.1 GCA_002477565.1 Flavobacteriaceae bacterium UBA7433 | reverse complement strand
CTCAATGCAATTCTTACAAACTGAACCTCGTTCAACTCGTACTTCAAATTCAAACTTGGTAGCATTGTGTTGTAGGTCTTTGAAGTTCTTGGAGCACCGCTAAAGTTTGCCACATCCCATTCCAGGTCTATTTTATTAAATTCATACCTTCCTCCAATATTTCCTGACAGTTTTCCGAAAGCAAAATCGTAATTGGCGTAGGCTGCAACTACATCCAAGCTCGCAAGGTAAATGTCTGGATTTGGTGTTCGCAAAATGGTGGTTCTGTTGTTGAAATTGTACTGTGTGAAAACACTGCTCAAATCATCCACATCTGGAGCTTGAACACCTTTCGATCTGACTCCGATAAACAGGGAACTAAACGTTCTTTCCTTGTGACGAATGTTCGCTCCAGCTCGTAATTTGAAAGCACCGTCTTCGTCTAAATTTACAAAGGTCATTTCGTCTTGAATGCGCGCGTTGTACTCTAAATCCTCTACTTTTTGTCCTGATTTTCTTTGCTGAAAATCTCCCACGTGAGCAAATTGGAGTGTGTTGTTATCTGTAAAGATGAGTGGACTTACGTTTTCTGGCAAATCGGTAGCTTCGATATTGACTTCGTTTCGAATTCGGTTTGGCTCTTCTGACAACACGTAATTCATCCCCGCGGCCCATGTCAATTTATTATTTTCTGAGAGACGGTGTTCTGCCAACAACTGATTGACGCACATCGTCGTTTGTTTGGTGTTTTGATCTCTTACAAAAGCACCATATTCTGCTGGGTCTTGGTCAAAAACATAGCCTTCTCCATTACGCCCCTGCTCAAATAAATTTTCTTGTGTTTTGTTCACAAACAAGGAGTTGTAACTGATTTTGTTGTTTTCGTCTAGTCTCAAACCAATGTTCAACAAAGCCGTTGTGTTGATATTTACTCGATAGAGCTCTGTATCTGTATATGAATTGTTCAATACATTTGATCTGTAACTTTTAAAAATCCCTTGTCTATAGCTAAAGGACTTGGAATGACTTGCCGTCGCAAAAACAGTCAAATCTTTTTCTCCCAAAAAGAATTTTTTACCTCCTGATAGGGAAACGCCAAAATTTCCAGCTGCATTGGTCGTTTGGGTATTCCACGATTGTTTTGTAATCGCATTTTTAAGCGTTTGCTGTTTGGAATGAAAACCAAAAGTCAAATCGTCGTAATTTTGCGTCACACGAAAGTTGTCGCTGATATCACCTTTCAATACATTCGTATTTGCTCCTGATTGTAAACCGATAGAAAATCCGTTTTTCGAATATCTTTTAGAAATTACGTCTACATTTCCGGAAGCTTGGTCAGCGTAGTTGGATGTCGTATAAGTCTTGCTAATGCCTACATTTTGAATAATTCCTGTTGAAAACAAGTTCAAATTGATGTTTTTATTTTCCACATCGTCCGAAGGAATCGGCAAGCCGTTCATGGTCGTAGACAGGTAACGATCTCCCAAACCACGAATAAACACCGCGGACGAACTTTCGTTTTTGGTGACTCCTGCAATTTTTGTCGTCGCAGCCGCCGCATTGGACACTCCAACTTTTGCCAGTCTTTGCGCACCAATACTCTCCTTGATCACCACTGCTTTTTTCTGCTCCACGAGCAAAGCTGTTTCTTTTTCTTTGGACACAATCGCTTGGACCACGACTTCGTCCATGGTGATCCCTTCACTCGCTCCCAACAATTGATTCAGTGTGTAGCTTTCTCCGTCCACAACTGTCAAGGGAACCTCAACTGTTTGGTAACCCACAAAACTAAAAACCACCACCACAACTCCTTCGTCAACTGAAAAACTGTAGTTTCCGTCAAAGTCTGTCGTCACGCCAATAGCCGTTCCTTTGACAAATACATTGGCAAAAGGAAGGGGCTCGTTGTTCATCTCTTTGTCTGTGACAAGTCCTTGAATGGTTGCTCTGTCTTGAGCATTCAGTGTGATTGCTAAAAACAAGGCGAAAACTGTGGTGAATTTTTTCATGGTATGAATACTTGAATTTCGCTGCAAAATTCTTCTTTTTCAGTTGCAATTAGGTTACCTTCTCCTTACCCTTGTGTAAATTTTTTGTTAACTTTAAACCTCGCGCATTAAATCAATGTAAACTGCTGTTTGGATTTGGTTTATATGGTTAGTTTTGTAAAACAAATAGACTTCCTTCATGAAAGCAAACGAAATTAAAATCTTATTGGTAGATGACGAGCCGGATATTTTAGAGATTGTGGGTTACAACCTCAGAAATGAAGGGTATGAGATTCACACTGCTGAAAACGGCAAAAAAGCTGTTGAAAAAGCAGTGAAACACAAGCCTCACCTAATTTTGTTAGACATCATGATGCCCGAAATGGACGGAATTGAAGCCTGTGAAAAAATAAGAAGTACGCCCGGTCTAGAAAACACGTTGATTTCCTTTTTGACCGCACGCGGTGAAGACTATTCTCAGGTTGCTGGTTTTGAAGTCGGAGCAGATGACTACATCACCAAGCCGGTAAAGCCTAAAATTTTAGTCAGCAAAGTCAAATCTTTGTTGCGAAGATTGAAAGACAATAATACGGCTTCTGACGCGGTCTCTTTGGGGAATATCGTCATTGACCGAGAGGCCTACCTCGTCTTAAAAGACAACAAAAAGATCGTATTGCCTCGCAAAGAGTTTGAATTGTTCTCCTTGCTCGCGTCCAAGCCAGACAAAGTATTCAAAAGAGAAGTGATCCTCGATCGTGTTTGGGGAAATGAAGTGGTCGTAGGAGGAAGAACCATCGATGTGCACATCCGAAAACTTCGTGAAAAATTAGGAGACAACCATTTTAAAACCGTCAAAGGAGTGGGGTATAAATTTGTCATCAATGAAGAGTGAAAAAACCCACGTCTTTGGATTCGTCACCTCCTTGCTCTTTACAGTATTCACTGTTGGAGGGTTTTCATTGGTCTTGTATGTAAAGTATGACATTGTGGATCTCGAAACAACCATATACAGTGGGATGCTCTTGTTTCTGGCGTCTTTTCTCGTCCTCCAACAACGCATCAAACGTTTTATTTACAAACGTGTTCGTAAAATCTACGAAGACGTTTCCCTTTTAGAAACGAGCAGTTTCAACGAAGATTCTATGACCGCAGATATCGAAACGCTGTCTATAGAAGTGCAAAAATTTGCCACAGACAAGCAATTGGAGATTGAATCGTTGAACGAACGTGAGGCCTATCGTAGAGAGTTTTTAGGAAACGTTTCGCACGAATTAAAAACGCCTTTATTTACCGTCCAAGGATACCTTTTGACCCTGATTGAGGGAGCTGCCAATGACGAAGAAATCCGAAACCGTTATTTAGAGAGAGCCAATATCGGAGTAGAACGCCTTGCGGAGATCGTCAAAGATTTGGACCTGATTTCCAAATTGGAAAGCAGCGAACTGCATTTGGACATCAAACCTTTCAATTTTTTGGAGATGGTTCAAAAAGTCTTTGATCTTTTCGAAATGAAAGTAAAAAAGAAAAACATCACCTTGCGCTTTGACCAATTGTATGAGTTTCCAGTATATGTTTTGGGAGATGCTGCCAAAATTGAGCAAGTGCTGATAAATTTGATTGAAAATTCGATCAAATACGGAAAATACGGAGGGATCACTATGGTGAGCTTTGAAAGCAATGTTCCTGGCAAACTGACTGTGAAGGTTTCGGACAACGGGGAGGGAATCAGAAAAGAAAATCAAGCCCGTCTTTTTGAGCGCTTTTACCGAGTAGATCAAAGTCGCTCTCGCGACCAAGGAGGCTCGGGACTAGGACTTGCCATTGTCAAGCACATCATGGAAGCTCACAAAGAAACCATCCGTGTTGAAAGTGACTACGGCAAGGGAAGTGCCTTTTCGTTTGCGCTCAAAAGAGCCTAAAGCCCCTCTTTTACGCTTCTTATTTGCAAAGATTTTTTTAGTCTTATCAAGTGATTGTGCTGCTCACCATTCAATCTTTCAAATCAAATCCGATATCTTTTCGGTAATTCATGCCCTCAAAATGCACGTTTGCAATGTTTGCATAGGATTTTTCCAAAGCAGCTTCCATTGTGTCTGCCAGCGAAGTAAAAGCCATCACACGACCTCCGTTGGTCACTGTCTTTCCGTCTACAGGTGCGGTTCCCGCATGAAAAACTGTGGTTCCAACCACCTTTTCCAAACCTGAAATTTCTTTTCCTTTTTCATACGCTTCCGGATAACCTCCTGCCACAACCATCACAGTAGTAGCCGTTTGGGGGCTCAATTGAAATGATTTTTCGTGCAAGGTTTGGCTTGCAACACCTTCAAAAAGCTCCAACAAATCTGATTGAATTCTCGGAATAACGACTTCTGTTTCGGGATCGCCCATGCGCACGTTGTACTCAATTACAAAGGGATCGCCAGCGATGTTCATCAGTCCTATAAATACAAAGCCTCTGTAATCGATGCCGTCTTTTTGCAATCCTGCGATGGTAGGAATGACTACGCGTTCTTCTACTTTGGCCAAAAAGGCTTCGTCTGCAAATGGAACGGGCGAAATCGCACCCATACCACCCGTATTCAATCCCGTATCTCCCTCTCCTATTCTTTTGTAGTCTTTGGCAGAAGGCAGCATTTTGTAACTCTTTCCATCTGTCAAAACAAAAACAGAAAGCTCAATTCCATCTAAATATTCTTCGATGACCACTTTGCTCGAGGCGGCTCCAAATTTTTCGTTGGTCAACATGTCCTCCAATTCCATTTTGGCCGTCTGCAAATCGTTTAAAATCAACACGCCTTTCCCTCCTGCCAATCCATCTGCTTTTAAGACAAAGGGCGGTTTCAAAGTTTCCAAAAATGCTTTTCCCGCTTCTAGTGTTTCGGCTGTAAATGCTTCGTATGCAGCTGTCGGAACTCCGTGTTTTTTCATGAATATTTTAGAAAATTCCTTACTTCCTTCCAGTTCTGCTCCGTCCTTTTTAGGGCCGATGACAGGAATGTGTTGCAGCGCTGCGTCTTGCAAAAAGAAATCGTGTACTCCTGCCACCAAAGGCGCTTCAGGACCCACTATGACCATGGATATGGCATGTTCCAAAACAGCCTTTTTGACCGCTTGGAAGTCGACTGGATCAATGGATAGGTTGGTAGCAATCTCAGCAGTTCCAGCGTTTCCTGGTGCAATGAAGAGCTTTGACAATTTGTTGCTTTCCACTAGTTTTGATGCAAAGGCGTGTTCGCGTCCTCCGGCTCCTAAAATAAGAATGTTCATGTGTTGTGTGCTTGTTGGTTTATCGCTTGTTTTTCGAAAGGTTGTTTTGTCAAAAATTTAAAAAAAGAACGCTGGGGTTTTATTTTCCTTTTCCTTTGAAAACGACAACGATGGTAAATGCTATTATCTTGATATCTGTCCACAAAGATAAGTTATCTAAATAAACTAAGTCGTATCTGGCTCTTAATTTCATCTGCTCCAACGTATCGGCATAGCCGTAGCGAATTTGTCCCAAAGAAGTGACGCCTGGTCGCAACTTTTGCAACTCTCTGTACCTTGGAATCTGTTCCACAATCTGATCGAGAAAAAACTGGCGTTCTGGTCGCGGTCCAACGACACTCATCTGTCCCAAAAGGACGTTGAAAAATTGTGGGAATTCATCGATCCTGTATTTTCTTAAAAACTTCCCAAAAGAAGTGATGCGCGTGGTCTCTTCTGCCGAAAGCAGCGGGTCATTGACTGGTGGAACTCCTTTCATGGATCTAAACTTGTAGATTTGAAAGCGCTTGCCGTTTTTCCCGATGCGCTCTTGAATGTAAAAGGGGTGTTCTGAAGTTCCCAAAAAAATAATGATTGCAATGATGGGTGTGATCCATACAACTAAAAAAAGAAGTGCGAAAACAGCGAAGAAAATATCAAATGCTCTTTTGAACATAGGCGGGGTTTAGCTATTAAAAATTTGTTCGATTATTTTTTGAGTAATGGCGTAGGTTGGACGCACTCCGTTGGAACCAAGTCCTCCCGAGGCGAGCGTACTTCCTGTAACCAACGGATTGTCGGAAGCGTAATACGCATAGCGCACTTTGACGTCTTGGGCAATGCTCCCCCGAACTTTGGAGGCTGCTTGGATGGCTTTTTGGTAATGGGCTCCTTCCATTTCCAAACCGATGACGTTCCAAGTGGAGTCGTGAAAGAATTTTAGAATGTCTTTGTTTTGCAAAGAGGTTCCCAAAACTGTGACCATATTTCCCTCGTATACCTCAGATCCAAAGCCTTCCAAATCTTTTTTAGACAGTTCGTTTTTAAAAGGGTAGTTGTCTGCAGTGCCTTCAAACAGGTGTGCTTTTGGAATCATAATATCTCCTTTTTGCCCTTCCAAAATCCCTGCTTTCCCCATGATGGAAATGGATTGTACATCCATAAACAAGTGGGGTTGTTTTTCTGTGATGGGTTTGAGCAACTCTTCCATGGTTTCGTAGGCCTGTTCGCCAAAAGCGTAGTCCATCACAATGAGCACTGGGCTTTTGGATTTTTCGCATTTCTTACAAGAAAAGACGAGATTGGTCAAATCCACTTGAGCGGTGTCAATCAACTGAACATCGATGTTTGCTCCGGATTGGTCTTTGATAAAGGTCAAGCCTTTTTGTTTGGAATATTGTTTTACTTTGCTGCGCAAATGCTCGTTTTCATCACTGCTCAAGAGCTCAAACAACTCATAATTGTTTTCAGAGCACCTTTCTTCCTTTAAAGCATCAGCAGCGTACAAAGAGTTCAAAACACTGTGCATGTTCGCACTGATGATGTGGATGGGTCTTTCTAACAATTGCTTTTCGTCTAGCTTTTGTTTGATAGTGTCGGCCCAAATTTCTCCGTATATGTGGTGCCCTACTTGTTCTTTTAGCAACTCGCTAAAAGTGACCAGTCTTTGCTTGCCTTGTGTTGCTTCTTGTATGGCGGTATTTCCCAAGTTGTACACAAAAGAAAAAAAGCGGTCCGGGGCCTCCGAAGTCGCAAAGGCTTCGTGGGTCGCTGCAATCTCATCAAAAGGCCTTCCCAAAAGACTTCCGAGGTGGATAAAGGCAATCTCTCTTTCTTTTTGAGTGATTTTATGTCCTTGAACAACCAGTTCTTCTAGGGAGCGCCATTCTCTGCTGTGGGTGGTCACCTCTCCTTCTTTTTGCAAAATTCGACCTACTAATTTTTGAGATTCCACAAACAAAAAGGTCAAATGTGTCAACACGTCGTAAATATCCGAACGCCCACGTGTGATCTGAATGTTCATTTGTGTGGCGTCTATTCGGTAACAGTTTCTTCTTCTTTTGGAAGGAATGATGGGAGTAAATGAGGACTTTAGATATCCTTCGTCGGCCGTCAAATTGATGAACTGACATGCTTCAATGCCAAATGGCAAGCGATCGACTACATAAACCAAGCCTTTCAGTTCTATTTTTTCTTCCGCTATGGACCCGTAAATTTCGGGGCGAAGCACTAACAAAGAGTCGATTAAATTTTCGCCGGAAACCCCCATCGGCTTGTAAAACCCTCTGCTGAACAAATGACGCATGGCAATGTACAAGCGTTCAATGGCGCTTGAGGATTCTTGTGCACGTGTACGTGTTCTGTGTTTTGAACTTTGCATCAGTGTTTCTTATTGGGTTCTTTCAAAGAGGCGTTCGTGCTATCTTCTTTGATTTTATCTGAAAACTTCGCAGCAATCGCTTTTATTTTAGAATGAACAAGGGCTTGATCACTGCCTTGTTTGCCTTGGTACAACAGCATTCCGATATAAGGTGCTTCCAAACTGTCTAAAAAAAGCTGTTTTTCCAAGCGATAGGCTTCTCTTATTACTCTCTTGATCCGGTTTCTATGGACTGCTTTGTGAACGTTTCTTTTGGCTACGGAAACACCTAGCATCAAAGGAGTCTTGCCTTTGTGCTCTTTTTTCAAATAGACAAAGCGCAGCGGAAATGACGAAACCGAACTTCCTTCGACAAACAATTGTTCGATTAGTTTTTTGCGTTTTAGCTTTTCTTGTTTACCGTAGGTACGTTTCATTAGAACAAAAGTAGGGATAATTGTTGAAAATTGTTCTAATTGGGAAGGAACATGTCTCCAAAGTTTGGCAGAACGTCCCTCTAAAAAAGATAGTTTAAGGTGGCTGAAAAATTTCTTCCAGGCGCACTAATTCCGGAAGCAAACTCTTTGTAATGCCTGTCAAAGAGGTTGTCAACTTGAAACAAAAAAGCCGTATTTGGATTCATCTCGAAGTGAACGGACAGGTTGAAGGTTTCCCAGCTAGGAGTTCCTGCGTATTTGTAACGGTCTTCAGTAGCTGATTGGTCAATCACAGGGGTTTGAAAGAGGTTGTCAATACCTTCTTCCAAGTTGTAATCTTGGATCTTTTTGGCAGCGTTGAATTCATATCCCAACTGGAATTCGGCTTTGTGATTTTGATAGCTCAAAAACAAGTTTCCAAACAAAGGAGGAATTGATGACAGCGGTGTTTTTGTGTCGTAGGTCCTTCCTTCCGTGTAGGTGACGGATCCTTTGGCTTGCCAAGAATGATCAAACGCTCCTTGAAAGCTGAAAGTGCCTCCCTTGATTGCTGCATTGCCCCGATTTACATTGGCCACGACTTCAAGGTTGTCTTCCCCGTCGTAAGCGATTACAGACGCCCCTTCTTCTTGTCGAAATCTATCAAATGGAGCGCGAATGATGTAGTTGTCTAACAACGTGTAATACACGTTGGCGCTGATGCTGAACATCCGATTGTTGAAATACTGTAAAATCCCCAATTCGGAATTATAGGCGTATTCTGGTTTTAACTTCACGTTGGGCACGGAAACCCTGCCGTTTTTTTCTCGTATTTTCCCGATGTCGTCAATGTTGGGAGAGCGAAATCCCGAGGAGAGTACCGCACTTATTTTGCAGGCGGCATCCGGTCTTAAAATATACCCTACCGTCGCTGTAATTGCCTCATTTCTCAGGGATATGTCATTGTCAGGCAGCGGAATGGAGGTTTGTTCTCTCCAGATTGCATTGAGCTGTGTTCGGGTGTACCGGATTCCCGTATTCAAGGTGTTTTTCTTGTCCAAATCTTGTCGGTATCCCAAATAGGCGGCTTGTGTAAAATAAGTACTGCCTCCATCTGGGTACCTCGATGGGACAAAAAATGGTTCGGGCATGCTGACAGGTTCGTTTTTGAGCGGATCTAAAACCAACTGTTCGCCAAAGGAAGACGAATTTACATTGTTGGCAACCAATTCAAACCCGTAGGAGAGGTTTCGGTCTTTTTTGTTGGTCAGAGCTACGGAGAAATCTCCATTGACACTCAGCACATTGACCTTTTCATTGCGGTGCGTTCTTTGGCGAATGTTGTCGAATTTTCGTTGGATCCGAGACTCTTGAATGTCTTGGTAAGCAAACGTAATCGCTCCGCTATCGACAAATCGATGGACTGCGTCTAATTTCAATTGGGTAGAGAAGAGCAGTCTTTTTTGAGGGCCGTAAAACCATTCTGCAAATTTCAAGGAATTGTCCACTGTTCGTTCGGTCAATCTGTCAAACCTGGGGATTTTGGAAGAAGTTGAGTATTGAAAATTGAACAACAGTTCCACGTCGTTGGAAGCTGGGAAGTATATTTTTTGAAGGAAATCTTTCTGCGAGTAGCCCGTATTTCTCTGAAGGTTTGGATTGGAATTGACCGACGGGATTTGACGCAAAGTAGTCGGAGTGTTGTCGGAGTATTCAAAAACTTTCCCCCAATTGGCATGTCCGTGACTTCTGTTTTTTCCCATGGTCAAATCACCAAAAGTAGCAAAGGAAAAACTGGTGTACGAGGCCCATTTGCCAAAGCTCAATTCCGTATCTACAGAAGTGGTCAACTCCTTGTTTGCAGAACTAAATCTCGACATAAAAGAGGCGTTTGTTTGCTTGTTTTCCGAAGTTTTGAGTTCTTTTGTGTAGTAGTGAATCACGCCCCCCAAGGCGTCTGATCCGTATATGACAGAGGACGGGCCAAACAGCACCTCAACACGGTTCAACAGAGAGGGCGCAACGGTAATGGCGTTTTGTAAATGTCCTTTCCTGTAAATCGCATTGTTCATTCGCACCCCGTCGACCACCAACAAAACCCTGTTGGCTTCCATTCCTCTCAAAACAGGACTCCCTCCTCCAAACTGCGTTTTTTGCACCTTTACTCCAGGACTTGCTGCCAATAAGTCTGCCGTTGTTTGGGGAGCGATCCTTTTTATTTCTTTGGCTGTAAAAACTTCAATTTGTTCGGCAATACGGTTCCGTTTTTCCCGCCCTCTCGAGACCGACAAAACCACCTCGTCAAGTGTTTTGGTGATTTTTTCTAATTTTAAAAGAGCGTTTTGACCGCCGAAATCAGAAACGAGGTGTTTCTCTTTTGAGTACAAATAGTGGTAAACAAAAACGAGCGATTTCTTTTTAAAAATTGACAAATCGACAACTCCTTCGTTGTTCGTATAGGCGACTTTTGACTTATCTATATTGGAAACTGACACTCCTTTGATTGGCTGTCCTGAGTCATTGCCAATGACGGTGATCTTTTGAGCATGTCCAAAACTGCCTAGTGCTAAAAAAATAAATACGGATAAAAATCTAAGCATCAATCAAACAACTCTTTTAATATTTGAATGGATTTTGGTTTTTGAAAGCCCGACAAATGCAACTCGCAATAAGCGATTGCAATTTCTAACAAGCGCTGCCGCTCATTTGCTTGTAAGGACAATGTTGACAAACTATCAAAATTTGTGCCTAAGACGGATTTGAAAAGACTTAAATCCTTTCCCGACAAATAGCTGCCCAATCCAGGGCTTTCCGAAAACTGTCCATCCGCCATGTTAAAATAGGGGTATGCTGTGTGCGTTTCATCGGGATAAAACCCGAGAAACTTGGTCAAATTGATTAAAAATCCCAAATGAAAGTTGGCCACGCTGTCGTGTACGTCCAACCATTGCAATGCGGTTTCTAAGTAAAGAAACAAGGGCTCATTGCCCTCTTCTTCTTGCAAGGTGTTGGCCAACATCTCCGCTAAAAAAAAAGCAATGGATTGTTTGACCATGGTGCTGTGTAAGGATGTATAGACGTAGGAGGGTCTTGCTTCTTTGAGGGAGTTCAAAGAGCCTTTGTTGGAATGGGAAGCGACCAATTCTAATTGGCTTAAAACTTGAAAATAGGCGGGTTTTATTTTGCCTTTTCGACTTTTCAAAACCCCTCGTAGCAAATAGCTTTTCAATCCCGATGTTTGAGTATAGCACCGAACAATAAGACTCGTATCCCCGTATTTAAGTGCACTCAGCACAATTGCTTTTGTGCGGACTTGCATTAGTTGATGATTGCAATTTTGGTGGAAGAGGTTTGGACATTTGCTTCGTTGAACAAAAGCACGATGTAAACTCCTGAGGCAACTTGAGCTCCTGCTAGGTTTGTTTTGTCCCAAACGATTTTTCCTCCATAGGGAGACTGCTCCTGAACGGTATTGGATTCGAACACCAAATTTCCAGCGACATCCAGAATTTTCACATTGGTTCCAAAGGGCAAATTCTTTCCATCTTTTCCAACAATCGCAACATCCTTATGCTGTCTGAGTGCTGGATTTGGGTAGCCGTAAACCTCGGAAAGCTCGCTGCCATGGGAGGCGATATTGCTTTTGTAGGCAACGATCCCTCTGCTTGTCAAAAAGAAGACTTTCCCCGTCGATTCGTCCATTTGAATTTCGGCGATTTCATTGGAAGGCAAAGGAGAATTGTCTTTGTTAAAAAGGTGTAAGGTTTTTTGGGCGTTGGAATCGGTGTGAACCACTCCACCAGAATGGGTGGCAAACCATTTGTTGTCTGCCCCGTCTATGTAGATGTCATTGATTCTCGCGCTTCCCAAAAGTTCTTTTTGAATTCCATCATCGACAATAATATGCCGTGTTGTTTCTTGAAAATTTCCTGAATACACGTTTTCCATATCGTCAAAAACGACTAGCCCCCCTTGTTCTGTTCCAATCCACACTCTTTGATTTTTATCTGTTTCTACTGCATATACGTTTGTGTCCGGCAATTTTCCTTTGGAGGTTTCCGTGTTTAAAATCGCCGTGGTATTGTTCTCTTCATTGAACAGAAGCACCCCCAACCGAGTTCCCATATAAACATTGTTGTATTTGTCTTTAGAAATGTCATTTATGCCCGTTAACTCTTCTCCAACATTTGAAGAAAAACCTACTTCCATGACAGTGGCATTGTCTTCCATTTTGTTCAAATGTTTGGAATCTTTCGCCCATGAATTGGCAACCCACAAATCTCCTTCCTCATCGAAAAGAGTTCTTGCAATCAGGAAAGAATTTACATCGTAGCGCCAAGGAGTCAATCCGCTATTTGACCCGTTCAATAGCTGCACAGGCTGGTCGTCTTCAACCACGAGGATTCCTGACAGATACGAACTTAGATAGGCCCTGTTTGGATGGTTTGGATCTATGGAAGCATGGGTGACGTCTCGTGCTGGAAACGCACTGTTGTAGGGAATCTGAGTCCAAGTTGTTCCGTTGTAATGAGTAGACCCCATTTTTTTTGCGAGAAAAGTGTACCAAGGCGTAAGTCCTCCATAAACAATCCAAAGGTCCTTATTTAGTACAGAAATCGAAAAGGCTTCGTTGTTGAGAGGTCCCTCCGGATGTATCTCAGTAAAACTCGAAGGACTTGACAATTGACTTGTGAGAACTCCTTTGTTTGAAGTACACAAATAGAGCTTGTCATTGTCAATATAGACTGCATTTGAGGCGGTAGACAAAGAGTGAAGAAGGGTATAGCTGTTGTCAAAGACCTCGCTCTTAGCGGAGGTTCCCACGATCAAATGCGTGCTGTCTGAATGAAGGTCAACAATCTCTGAACTCATGGTGAGTTTCAATTCCAGTGAAGATGGGTTGACAACTCGGAAAATCCGGCTGTCTGTTGAAACGAGCAAATCCCCATTAAAGATTCTAAAATTATTATAGGGCTCAGAAGAAAAATGTGTCCAATTGTTTGAATCGTTTAAGCCCTCGGATAATGGCGCACTGTATATGCCCTTTGCGCTTGCGGCATATAGGGTTCCATCGAAAATAAATATGCTTTTGATATCTACCAAAGAGGAGTTCGCTCCGACAAAGAAAGTGTCTACAAATTCTTTTTGTTCCAAATCATACACCACAATTCCAAAAGCAGTAGAGAGGTACAAATTGCCTTCATTCTCGTACATGCTGTTTATTTTTTTTTGTGAGGAAACATCAGACAAAACAATGTCTACAACTCTATTGATGCTTCCATTGGATGCGACAATTTCAAAAAGACCTGATTCGTATCCAATCACAAAACTAGACGTTGCTGAACTGTAATGCACAGCAGAGGTGATTTCCCCAGAAAGCCCAGTAACGGATGAAAACTTTTCCATTTCATTGGTCTCCTCGTCAAACGAAAATGCTGCATTGTCAACAATCGCATACAAAACACTTCCGTTTTTCACCATTCCTTTAGCATTCGTATAGGAATAAAAATCTTCCCATTCAGCACTGTAATCTATCTGTGCACGAAGTCCTAAAGAAAAGAAAAGAAGTCCAAAAAGTACACCAATTGTAGCATGTGATTTTGTGATGTTTTTTAACATTTAGATAAAATTAAAATTATAGTTCCTTTAATTGTGAAAGGTTTCTTTCTGCAACTTCGTAAACGATCAGATCTGGCTGTTCTTTGAGCACCAAGTTTTTGTCGAATTTAAAATCATAAATATACACACATTCTCCAAAAGTTTCGTTCAAATAATTACTTAATGCGTAAGAAAAAGAATCTCTAAAGACAAGTACTTTCAACGGACGGCCACTTTTTCGAAATCTGTATTCATAATCTCCCGGATTTCCATTTGTATATTTCGGAACCTGCAATTGGTTCTCTACCCGTTCCGAAACGACGGAGTCCAAAACTTTCACAGAAAAAATTTGTTCTTTTTCACGAAGATGCAACATCCGTTTCAAATCGCCCAAGTGGGTTTCTTTTACAAACTTCAACTGGGTGTGGTTGATTCCTTTTAGAGATTTGAAGTCTTGCTGAAGGGCTTGCATCAGGCGCTGATAGCCCCAAAAGGCGCCCAAATCACTCCAATGGGTGTCTTCTTTGTGGTACAAGAGTTTCGCTCCTTTTGCAGGCAAAATCGTTTCTTTTAGATCCACCAAATCAAACTCGATTTCCCTTTTTAAAAAGTTTTTCAATTGGGAGCACTTTGTATTGTTTTTTCCGACGCTAAAAGGCAAGTTTTCAGGATAGACACTGTATTTGTTGGGAGCGACAGAAATGTAGAGTTTGATGTCTTTTTCCAATGCCCACTCCCTAGCTTGACTTATGTTGTCAGCGATTTCAGAAAGCTCGTTGGAGGAAAAGAGAAGGGTGCCCGTCATCTCTGCAAGTACATTTTGGTAGGACAAATAGAGCCATCCCTCATTGCCCTCAATTACTTTGTTGGGCAATGGGTTTTCGTGAAACCACTCCCGCACCAAATAGCTGTAGGCTTCAAACAATGTCAAGCGCAGTCCAAAATTGTCTTTGTAATAACTCTTGAACTTGCTGAAAAAAACCAAAGGCTGCTGAAAATTAAAGGAGGGAAATGGTTGAATCCTTCTGTTTTCGCTTTGGTAGGTGTTTTTTTCAAGCGCCAATACCTGGACCAAAGTGGGTGTGGCCAGCATTGCAAAAAATGCAAAGACAAAAACGATATGGATTCTTTTTTTTGCCATTAGAAACGAAAATAAATAAAGGGATTGTAGGCGTCTACCGCTATGTAAAAACAAGAAAAGGCAAAAACCAATAAGAGGAACAAGCGCGCTGCAATTAAAAACACCGTTGGCCTTTTTTCAAGAAAACTCTTCCCTCTTGATTTTAAAAACTCCTGAAACGGAACCGCCAAAAAACCGGCAAAGAGAAAAGCAATCAAGCATTCCGTTCTCAAAAAATAAGTCAAAAAGGAGTTGTCCGAACTTTCTGTTGCAAAAGAAAAAAGTCTTTTCAAATACTGCAGTGCACTTGCCAAATCATGGGCTCTAAAAAAGACCCATCCGACTCCGACGACAAACAATGCGTAGATGTGGTAAAGAACGCGCGGAAGTCTTTTTGGAGACTTCTGCTTCTTGAAGATGCGTTCTCCAATAAGAAAAAGACCGTGCCAAAGTCCCCAAACTACAAACGTCCATTTGGCACCATGCCACAGGCCTGTCGCAAAAAAAACGACTAACAAATTAAGGTAAACACGCCAAGGTGGGACTCTGTTTCCTCCCATAGAAATATAGAGGTAATCTTTGAACCAAGCGGACAAGGTAATGTGCCAACGCCTCCAAAATTCTCTGATGGATTTGGAAAAATACGGATAGTTGAAATTTTCAGGAAACCGAAATCCAAACATTCTTCCCAATCCAATGGCCATGTCTGAATAACCCGAAAAATCAAAATAAATCTGAAGTGAATAGGCCAAAAGACCGACCCATGCAAAAGATGTGGAAAGCTGTGACGCGGGCAATTCAAAAGCGCCGTCGGCCACATAGGCCAAGTTGTTTGCGAGCAACATCTTTTTCCCAAATCCAATGACAAAACGTCGAATGCCTTCCGAAAAATCAGCGACCGTGGTGTTTCTCTGTGTCAACTCCTTTGCCACCTCTTCGTACCTAACGATGGGGCCCGCTACCAATTGGGGAAACAAAGTTACATAGGTCGCAAAATTCAGGAAATTGGTACTCGCTTCCACTTTGCCTCTGTACACGTCAAAGGTATAAGACATGGTTTGAAACGTGTAAAAGCTAATCCCTAAGGGCAATGCAACCTCGGAAAAAGTGGCAAGAGACTTCGCCTCAAAACCAAGACAATCCGAGACAAAAAACAGATTTTCGAACAAAAAGTTGGCGTATTTAAAGTAAATTAAAATTCCCAAATTGAAAACCACAGAAAGGAAAAGGCCTTGTTTTCGATAGCTTCTTTTGATCAAGATGCCTGCCGTGTAATCCACGACAGCGGAAAGCAGGATCAACAATACCATCTCTTGCTCTCCCCAGGTGTAAAAAGCCAAACTGGCAAGCAACAAGACCGCATTTCGAAACCGTTTGGGGCTTAAAAAATAAACCGCGAGAACGAGGGGAAGAAATAAGAAAAGAAATATCGCACTACTGAATAGCATAGCTGTCTCAAATCGTTGAAGGACAAATATAGCGGATATTGTTGGAATTGGAAACCGTTGCCAGTTTCTTAAAACGGCTGAAAAATTATAAATTGATCTCCTTTCCCATTCAAAACCAAGCCATCTGACTCAAACTACCTATATTTGTGGCAAAGATGTTTTGTGTTTCAAAAAAACAACCCTTTTTAAAGGCTTGTTTGGACACAAAAGAAAATAGAAACTTGATGATTAAAAACTTTTTAAAAGACCATTTTCTCATAACCAAAATCAGAAATCGATTTGTGCCGTCGGTACAAATTGCGCAACGACAACTTTTCCTAAACTACCAGGAAATGAAAAAAAACGGCAATTTGCCTCAAATTTCAGAGACGGGTTTTCGGGCTTTCTCGCAGTTTGAAGAAGACGGCATGCTGCTTTTTATCTTTTCCATCCTCGGTATGGAAAACAAAACTTTTGTGGAAATCGGAGCGGATGATGGTGTGAATAGCAATGCAGCCAATCTGTATTTTAATTTTGGCTGGAGTGGTTTGTTTGTTGACGGAAACCCGAAGAGCATCCGTCGAGGACGGAAGTTTTACAACAAATACCCACATCCTTGGTTTTACAAACCCAAATTTGTCTGTTCCAAAGTCACGCGAGAAAATGTGAATGAACTCTTAGCGAGCGCGGGCATTCAAGGAGAAATCGGATTGCTTTCCATCGACATCGACGGGAATGACTATTGGATTTGGGATGCCATCAACAGCATCCGTCCCAAGGTCGTCGTCATAGAAACGCACATTGAATTTGGCATGGAAAATATTGTCGTTCCCTACGACCCCAACTACCAAGCCCCTGGCAAACACCCGATCTACAACGGAGCTTCTCCAGTAGCCATGCAGAAATTAGGTGCCAAAAAGGGCTACCGCCTTGTGGGTGCAAATGACTTGGGCTTTAATTTTATTTTTGTAGAGGAGTCTCTTGCCCAAAAGGAATTGCCCGAAGTGTCCGTTGCATCCTTGTTGACCCATCCCTACGTGAAAGAGCGTTGCAAAATGTTTGAAGAAATCAAAGATTGGGAATACGTTCGAGGTTGAAAAATTGCTGTCTTCAAAAAACTCTTTATAAAATCGTCTAATTGCCTGTTATGCCTCTTGAAATCGAAAGAAAATTCTTGGTCAAAAACTGTGGCTTTCTTGAAGAAAGTTATGAAAAAAAACACCTTGTTCAAGGTTTTTTAAACTCCGACAAAAACAGAACCGTACGAATACGCATCGATGGGTTGAAAAGCTTTTTAACCGTCAAAGGGCTGTCAAACGCTTCAGGAACCACACGCTTTGAGTGGGAAAAAGAAATCCCCTTGACAGAAGGCAAGCAGCTGCTGTCGCTTTGTGAAGAAAAGCCGGTTGAAAAATACCGCTACCTGGTCAAAAAGGGCTTTCACCTTTTTGAAGTAGACGTTTTCCTCGGTGAAAACGAAGGCCTAGTAGTTGCTGAAATAGAATTGGATGCAGAAGACAGCCCTTTTGAAAAACCAAATTGGCTCGGTCGAGAAGTCACAGGAGAAGTGGCATATTACAATTCTTGTTTGAGCAAAAACCCTTTTCGGAACTGGTAAGCCCACAAACAACAAGCTTCTTTTTGTTTTTAGACCAATACAAATTGGTAAATCGCTATGAAATGGCTGAGACTCCCCAACAACACAAATAGGTGAAAAATAGCATGGTTGTAAGGAATCTTTGGAATGGCAAAAAACACAGCGCCTACCGAATAAAAAATCCCGCCCAACAGCAAGAGTCGAATCCCTTCCACAGCAAAGTTTTGAATAAGAGAACGCATGACAAAAACTAGCATCCAGCCCATGCCCACATACACAATCACGGACAGCAACTGAAACCTTCCGATAAAAAAAATCTTATAAAAAATCCCGACAATCGCGAACAGCCACGAAAGGACAAAAATGGTCCAGCCCAAGGAT
>DLQL01000106.1:45027-46645 GCA_002477565.1 Flavobacteriaceae bacterium UBA7433 | reverse complement strand
GGGTTCAAGTCCCATCTCGAGTACTAAAAGGGACAAATCTTTTTTTGAGATTTGTCCCTTTTTTATTCCTTCTATTTCTCTAGTTAAAATGGGCTTGATATCAACGTCTCGAACTCGATCATTTGACTTACATTTGCCAAAGACCAATTGACCAATCAAAACTATGAATGATAACATCAAAGCTGTACTAACTGATTTTGTCAATTTAACAGAAGAAGAATGGTTGGTTTTTTCAAAGCTTTTTGTTACAAAACATTACAAAAAAGGGGACTACTTTTTAAAAGAAAAAGACTATTGTGATTATGTTGGATTTGTAGACAAAGGGTTTTTTAATTTCTTCTACCTCGTTAAAGGCGTTCATCATATACGAGGGTTTTTCTCTCAAAACAGCTTTATTTCTAATTATCCATGTTTTCTTTTAAAAAATAAGTCTAAATTTTACATTCAAGCCTTGGATGACTCCACCGTTACATTAATCCATAGAGATGTTCTCTTTTTGCTGTATAAACAACTTCCAAAAACGCAAGAATTGAGCAGAAAAATAGTTGAAAATTTATATTTAGAAGTTTCAGAGAAATACGAATCTTTCTTTCTTAAAACTCCTGAGGAACGTTATTTAAATCTGTTGGCAAGTGAGCCTAAAGTTATTGAAAAAATCCCCCAATACATGATAGCTTCCTATTTAGGGTTAACTCCAGAGGGCTTGAGTCGAATAAAAAATAGAATCGCCAAAAAATAAGATCCATTTCTTAACTCAAATCAATGTATAGGGATTTTCCATAGGTTAATTTTGAAAATCAATTTCAACCTATTAACTATGTATAAGTTACAATTCGCTTTATTACTAGCCACCTCCTTTTGCTTTAGTCAAAACACCCCAATTACAGATGCTAATTTCCAAGATGCTATAAATACTTGTTTGTCTATTGATCCAGAAGACGGATTGTGTAAATCAAGTAAATACGGAGCAATGCCAGACTGGGATGTGAGTCAAGTTACTGATATGTCTAATACTTTTAGTAATAAAACAGATTTCAATGGAGATATTAGTGCTTGGAATACAAGTAGTGTGACTAATATGTATGAAATGTTTGCTGGAGCATTTTCTTTCAATCAAGATATAAGTGAATGGGATGTGAGTAGTGTTACTAATATGGAAGCTATGTTTTATCAAGCATCTGCTTTCAATCAACCTTTAGATGATTGGGATGTTAGCAGTGTTACTAACATGAGTTATATGTTTAACCAAGCATCATCTTTTAATCAAGATATAAGTTCTTGGGATGTTAGTAGTGTTACTGAAATGAGTTATATGTTTTGGAATTCAGTATTATTTAATAAAAATCTTTGGAACTGGCAATTAAACAGTGGAGCGGTGAGTGTTACGGACATGTTTTATGATGCAATGGCTGCTCTGACGTTAGGATACACTGAAACTCCTTCCATAACACAAGATAGTAATGGAATTTGGAGACTTTCAGATGTTACTCCTCCCAATCTGTTTCAACCAACAACAAAAGCTGAATTACAAGCAGCCGTGAACGGTTGGACCGCTTCGCCACAGACAATTACTGCAGATAGTCTAGTACCATCAGGACAAGGCTCAGGAACTTATGGA
>DLQL01000106.1:33288-44917 GCA_002477565.1 Flavobacteriaceae bacterium UBA7433 | reverse complement strand
GGAGATTGGGATGTTAGTAATGTAACTGCAATGGATTATATGTTTAGGGAAGCATTAGCTTTCAACCAAAATATATCAAATTGGTGTGTTACAAATATTGCTTCAGAGTCAGATGATTTCAGTACCGATTCTCCATTAATTGAAAGTAATACCCCAGTTTGGGGTACTTGCCCAAAAACCCCAATTACAGATGCTAATTTTCAAACTGCAATAAATACTTGTTTAACTACCAATCCAGAGGATGGAATGTGTTCAAATAGTGAGTATGGTGCAATGCCAGATTGGGATGTAAGTAATGTGACGGATATGAGTCAAGCTTTTGATGGTAGAATCACTTTCAATGGAAATTTAAGTGAATGGGATGTGAGTAGTGTTACTAATATGGGAGCTATGTTTTATAATGCATCTGCTTTCAATCAACCTTTAGATGATTGGGATGTTAGCAGTGTTACTGATATGTATGGTATGTTTTGGGAAGCATTAGCTTTCAATCAAGATATATCCAATTGGTGTGTAACATATATTGGTTTTGAGCCAACTGAATTTAGTACCGATTCTCCATTATCTAAAAGTAATAAGCCAGTTTGGGGTACTTGTCCTTCAACCACAGCGATTCCAGACGCTAATTTTGAGCAAGCCTTAATAGATTTGGGTTATGACTCGGGAGAAATTGATGGTCACGTATTGACAGCAAATATTAGTGATGTAACAAGTTTAATTGTTAACAATAAAAATATTGAATCATTAACAGGAATTGAAGATTTTACTGCTTTGACATTATTGTGGTGTTTTAATAATCAAATAACAAGTTTAGACTTGAGTGCAAATACTGCTTTGAATACATTGTATTGTTATACGAATCAATTAACAAGCTTGGATTTGAGTGCGAATCCTACTTTGGAGTATTTGACTTGTTATGATAACCAATTAACAAGTTTAGATATTAGAAACGAAAACAATGAAAGCATTCAGACTTTCTGGGCATCTTCAAACCCTGATTTGAGCTGTATTTTTGTAGATGATGTTTCCTATAGTACTTCGAATTGGACAAATATTGATCCTATAGCTATTTTTGTTGAAGATGAAGCAGCCTGTAGTGCATTGTATACATCCATTCCAAACTCCAATTTTGAGCAAGCCCTAATAGATTATGATCTAGACTCGGAAATTGATGGTCAAGTATTAACGGCAAATATTAATGGCGTAACAAGTATAGATTTAGGAGGTTTCAATATTTCAGATTTGACAGGAATAGAAGGATTTACTGCTTTGGAGTATTTGAGATGCGAATATAATCAATTAACAAGTTTAGATGTGAGTCAAAATACTGCTTTGGAGTATTTGGAATGTACTAATAATCAATTAACAAGCTTAGATTTGAGTGGTAATGCAAACTTGATTGAGTTGGTTTGTAATTCTAATGAATTAACAGAGCTAATTGTGAGTAGTAATACTGCCTTAGAGATTTTGGCTAGTTATGAAAACCAATTAACAGAACTAATTGTGAGTAGTAATCCTGCCTTAGAGATTTTGACTTGTAATTCAAATAGTTTAACAACTTTAGATCTTAGTAGCAACCCTAATTTGGAAATTTTGAATGTTGGTAATAATCAATTAGAAACATTAGATCTTAGAAATGGAAACAATTCAATCATTTCTTATTTTATTGCTACGTACAATCCTAATTTGAGCTGTATTTTTGTAGATAATCCTTCGGATAGTAATGATAGTTGGCAAATTGACCCTGATACTTTCTTAGTTGCAGATGAAACAGCTTGTCAGGCATTAAGTGTGGGAGATCCTGCATTTGAATTAGGGTTTTCTGTTTATCCAAACCCAACAGACAATTATTTGTTTATAGGAGGAAACAAACCCCCTGCATCCATTTCTATTTACAATCTTTTAGGTAAAAAGGTACTCTCTGCAAAAAAGACCCATAGTGTTGGTGTAAAAGAATTATCAAAGGGTGTTTATTTCATTAGAATTTCAGATGGTATGGGTCAAACTAATATAAAGTTTATAAAAAATTAAACTTTAAAATACAGCAACCAATTAAGACAATTTAGAAAGTTCAAACTTTCATAAGTTTGGGTCACTTTTTATTCCCAAGAATAATTTTTTATTCTTGGGAATCTTTTTTTCAAGTGTTATCTAGTTGCAAATTATGATTCTGTTTAATGCAAAGTTACCCACTGATTTATTAGCTCTTTGGTCATTCTGTTCGGTGTTCCCTTTTGCCTACCTCCGTACTTCTTTCCTGTGGTATTTGCCATGCTATTTAATACTATTACAGGTTTATTTATATACTAGGGTTCTTTTAAATTCTCTTGTGTATCTATTGGTTAAATATCCATTAGGTAGAAGTAAGTTATTACTTTGATGAGGTTTTATACGGGGTAAGCTGTTATAATCAGCCGAACCCACGTTATAAAGGATTTCCTTTAAAGCGTAGCTATCTGTTAGGTTTTGGTAGAAAGAGTTCGAGAATGGAACTGCAAGGGGTACAGATAAAAAGCCGAAACGAACGTTTCGGCTTTTTTGATTAAATTCAGCTATGTCGTGGCCGAATTAAATCTGTGAATACGCTTATCGTCCGATATTTTTTTTATGTAATCAATAATAATTTGATTGATGACTTTTTGAGGGGATTCAGAATAATCAACTTTTATAATTTTTTTTGATTTAATCCAGTCTTCAATGAATTTAATATTTTTTTGATTCAAATCATAAATTACGGAAACCCCCATATCTTTCAATGCTTCAGCGTTGCACTGTTGTTCGTATTGATTTTTCATTGGAATCACCAAAAGTTTCTTTTTAAGATAGAGGGCTTCTGATGGTGTTTCAAAACCTGCGCCACACAAAACTCCTCTACAGTTGATTAATTTTTTATTAAAACTTTTACTTGAAATTGGTCTTACTTTGACATTGCCAATTTGGTATTTTTCTTTTGTATGTTTAGAAAATACAATCCAATTTGTTTTGTAAAGTTTTGATAATACGCTAATAATTTTTTTATCCTCAAAAGCAGGTAAATAAACTACAAAATAATTTTTTTTAATTGGATTTATACTTTTGAGTTCTTTCTGTATTACAGGGGTGTAAATGGAGGAAGCATAGGGTTTAAAATGAAACCCATATCCTACTGACACTGGCGCATAATACTTTAAAATCAAATGCGACAATAGGATCTTTTTTTTGGGTTTTGGTGTGTTTTTATTGAGTAAAATATATTGATGACTCATGGCAATACAATGTTTTTTGTGAAGAATACAAGCCCAAGCCGAAACAGGCTCAAAATCGCTAATTACAAAGTCGTATTCCTTCAAAGGCAATTGTTTTACATCTTTTAAAAACCTCCAAAAATTCATTTGCAGAATAGTCTTCCAGAAATTGATTCCACCATTTTTTCCAAACACAAAGCTGAGCCCTTTAAAGTAAAATCGTACGGGAAGCCCCAGTTCAACATCTGCAGAGGTTCCACTTAGTAGCACATCCACCTCAATGTTTTTTTGAAGATATGGTATGAGTTCTTTGGCTCTTGTTATATGGCCGTTTCCAGTAGCTTGAATAGCATACAGTATTTTCATGAGTTTGTTAGGTTTGAGTTGATGTCGGCTACCAAATCGGAAAATAGAGTTTTCACGTCTTTATAAACTTGATCGTCAAGTTTATCCTCTTTAAAAAATACTGGATCGTATTGAAATAAAGTCCATTTTTTATCATGGTACTCCAAAGCAGTCATATTTTCAATCCAATCTCCTGAATTCAAGTAGGTAATACTCCCCTCTTTTTTTTCAAATTTTTTGATGCAAGGCTGGTGAATGTGCCCACAAACTACATAATCGAAATTATTTCTTAACCCAATATCGGTCACAGTGGCTTCAAATTTATTGATGTGTGATACGGCTGCTTTGACTTTGTTTTTTATGGTTTTTGAAAATGAAAGTTTTTCTCGGCCAATAAGTGTTAAAATTTTGTTGACTGTTGCATTTATAAAGATTAGAAAATCGTACCCAAATCCACCCAAACGAGTCAGCCAACGCGAATGTTGCATGGTCACATCAAAAACATCGCCATGAAAAAACCATGCTTTTTTACCATTCAAATTAAGTGAAAGTTTATTGGTTATTTTAAAGCCGTCTAATTCAAAATTAAGAAACCGTCTTAGCGCCTCATCATGATTTCCAGCAATATAGTGAACTTTAGTACCGTTGGATATAAATTTTAAGAGTTGCTTTATGATCTTGGTTTGATATTTATCCCAGTGGCGTTTATTGAATTGCCACATATCTATTATATCACCATTTAGAACTATTGTTTTTGGCTTAATGCTTTTTAAATATTGATTTAATTCTTTAGCACGACATCCAATAGTTCCAAAATGTGTATCAGAAATAACGACAAGTTCAACGAATCTTTTTGTATTTGACATGATTCAAACTTAGATATTATTCGTGACCTATAGTTTAAATTATCTCTATGATAAATTAAATTAAATGTTAAGAAATTTATTTAAAGCTGTTTAAAACTGCGAGTGTTTGCTTCGAAAATAGCTCAATAGGGTGTACTAAATGGGACAAATCTCAAAAAAATATTTGTCCCATTTTTATTCCTTCTGTTTCCCCTATTTAATAAGCTATGCACAAAACATTCCAAAAAGAAGAAGAAGGGCAAGCGTTGGGTTCACTCGTATCATTGCTTGATAATTTTAAAGGATTGTGTCTTGTTATTTTCTGTCTTTATTTGAAGGACAAACGAACCTTTCTGCATGTCGCTTAAATCGATTTGGTCTTGATTTGTACTGCGTACTTTTCTACCCATTAGGTCAAAGAGTTCGGCTCGGATGATGTTGTCTGCTTGTATGTAAATACGATTGGCTGTTGGATTGGGATAGACAAGGATACCAATTCCAGCAGAGCTTATGTCTTCAATCGTTAGTCTAGCCTCACTGGCGCTTGCTGTTACTGCTTTGAACGTTACAGCCTCATTAAAGGTATAACTAATGGTATTTTCCCCCGCGTCTACACTACCCTCATAGGAAGTCCAACTACCATCATCTGCTTGCAATTCAAAAACAAGCTCACTTTCAGAAATACCATTAAGCTCCCCGTCACCATAAGAGAAGACAAGCGTCCCAGAAAACCCAGAGAGCAAGGCTGAAGAGCTAAACACACGAGACACAGAGCTATTGCCCCCGAGGTAACTGCCGCACTGGATCGCGAAATATTATTGACACCGCTGATGACATAGGTGTCAGAAGGAGCAATCTCCAATCCACCAAGGGAGATGGAACTGCCTGATGCGATGGATACAGAAGCGCTAGAGTTGACAGTTAGGATTTGACTAAATAGAAAAGGAGAAACAAACAATCCTAAAAGTAGCAGTAAACGTTTTTTCATACCGTAAATTTTAAAAAAAACATCAAATAGCCTGCTGTCTATTTCTCGACAAATTTTTCAACTTATTCAAAAATACCAGCGAAGGTTTCGAAAACAGCTCAATTGGGTTGTACCAAGCCTATGCAGGAGGCCTTGTGAGAACTTTTTATTCAGCAACAAACATTTGCTGGTTTTTAAGAAAACGTTGCAAACAGGATCAACTTACAGTGTTTTTAATTAAAATTTATTGTTTCACTTATGGCATTCGTTCCGTTTCGCAGTTGCAACAATGGTCACAAGCTAATAAAACAGCCTTGTACTTTTTTTACACCCTTTCTTTCACTTTTTTCAACATTAATTATTTACTTTTGCACTTGTAACCTTGTAGGTAAAAGATGGAACGCAAGAAACAAATAGGCAAAAACACAGTCACATTATTGCTTTTTTTAGCATTAATGTTGCCTACCGCCATTCAGTTTTCTCACGCTTTTGAAGGTCACGATCACATTCCTTGTGAGGACGACAGCAGACACATTCATCAAGATGTACCTGATTGCCATACTTGTGATTTTCACTTGGCATCCTTCAACTACGATGTAGCCGAATATCCTGATTTATTACTTCCAAAAATCACTGTAAAAACAGCAGTGAATTTTACTTCATTACAGTTCAATTCCTTTAAAAAAACCAATACCCAGCTTCGCGCACCCCCTATTTTTTCTTAATCAGCAAACAAATTATTTACTGTGTTAATTAAGAATTATACATGCGAACGTATGCAATGTTGCTACTGCTATTAAGCAGTATGCCATCCTTCTCACAAAATTGTGACAACACCCTTTCGGGCACCATAACAGATCTTCACGATGGGTCTTCACTCGTCGGCGCAGTGCTTGTTATTGTGGGTTCTGAACAAGCTGTTCAAACAGACCTCGACGGAACATTTACCATTTCAAATCTTTGCAATGACACCTATTCCATACAGGTTTCACACCCCCATTGCTTGACCAAAGGGTATACGGTTAAGGTACTCGGCAACACGAACAAGAACTTTGCATTGGAACACCATTTGGAAGAATTGAACCAAGTGATCGTTGAAGGAAAAGCTTTCAGCAACAAGTCCAAAACAATTCTTGAAAACACCATTACAAAGGAAGAATTAGAGCGATTTAGCAGCGCTACGCTTGGAGATGCCCTAAACAGCTTGAGCGGTGTCTCTTCTCTCAACACAGGAAACTCAGTTATAAAACCCTTGATAAACGGACTTCACAGCAGTCGTGTTGTTATTATAAACAACGGCGTTCGGATGGAAGACCAAGAATGGGGAGCAGAACATGCCCCAAATGTGGATATCAATTCCGTTGGGAACCTGACATTGATAAAAGGCGCAGGTGCATTGCAGTACAGTGGAGATGCCGTAGGAGGAGTCATTCTAGCCGAAGCTTCAAAAGCTCCTGTCAAAGACAGCCTCTATGCCAAGACCTTGCTCACGGCAGCGTCAAATGGACGTGGCACATCCATGTCTTCCCAATTGACAAAAAGCTACCAAAGCGGTTGGCATGCAACAGCGCAGGGAACATTGAAACGTTTTGGCGATTTTGAAGCCCCCAACTATGTCTTGAGCAATACAGGGATAGTTGCGCAAAATGCTTCTTTAAAGGTGGGTCTCAATCGCTTCCGTTATGGCATTGAAGCCTACTATTCGTTCTTTAAAAACGAAATCGGCATTCTCAGGGCATCGCACTTGGGCGGTGCCCAAGACCAAATCCGATCGATAAAGAGCGATCGCCCATTAATCATCAAGGATTTTACCTACGAGATCAACGCACCCAAACAAGACATCACACATCATATGGTCCGGATAAAAGGCTTCAAAAGGTTTGACCGCATTGGCAAATTGAGCCTGCAATATGACTTTCAACACAACAATCGTTTGGAATTCGACATCAGAAGAGGTGCAGATCGGGACCGTGCCTCATTGGACTTAGACCTGGATACTCACACATTGAAGCTTGACTTGGATTCTCAAGTGTCAGATGCCACACAGCTAAAGCTTGGTGTGATGGCAAGGTATCAATACAACTTTGCAGATCCAAAAACCGGAGTGCGCAGGTTGATCCCTGATTATAACAAATACGATTTGGGCATTTATGCCATCGCAGATTACCGATTGAACGACAAATTTCTTTTTGAAGCAGGGGGGCGTTTTGATGCCAGCTATATGAACGCTTTTAAGTTCTATAGAACCTCTTTTTGGGAATCTCGGAATTACGACAAACTCTTCCCAGAAATTGTCGTTGAGGAATTGAGCAATCAAATTTTGACCAATCCGAAACTCAATTTTTACAACGCTTCAGCGACATTGGGAACGAGGTATGATTTTGAAGACTACACGCTGTTTTTCAACTATTCTCTTGCATCACGGGCCCCAAATCCTTCAGAGCTTTTCAGCGAAGGGCTGCACCACTCGGCTTCTCGCATCGAACTCGGCGATTTGCGATTCCGCTCAGAAATTGGACACAAAACAACAGTGACCTTTCAACGGAATAACGACCTGTTTGGCTTTTCAATCAACCCATACATCAACACCATCAGCGATTTTATCCTTATCGAACCCACAGAAATACGGCAAACAATAAGTGGTACTTTTCAAGTATGGGAATACAGACAAACCGATGCACAGCTGTTGGGAGTGGATGTGGACGCGTCTTGTGCTTTTTCGAAAACATTCCGTTTCAACCACCAGTTCTCATTGGTCAAAGGCTATGACCGTACAAAGAATACCCCTTTGATCCACATGCCAGCAACAAATACAAAAAACGAAATTGTGTATCAAAATCCCGATTTCAAAAATTTGCGAATGGCATTGCAGAGTGAATGGGTATTTCGCCAAAATGAATTTCCCAACAACAATTTTGAAGCTTATATCGCCACCACTGATACTTATGAAACCGTTGATGTTAGCTCGACACCCGAGGCCTACCACTTAGTCCATTTTAATTCCAGCATAGACTTCTACCTAAACAAGAAATCAAAACTCACCCTCGGTTTTGCAATTTCCAACATATTGAATACAACTTATCGCAATTACCTGAACCGAATGCGCTACCACGCAGACGACTTGGGTAGAAACTTTTTATTAAATCTAAAAATCAATTATTAATTATCTAAAATCAAAAACTATGAGTAATTTGAGAAATTTTGCAACAGTAATTTTTACAGCCGTATTATTTGTGTCGTGTGTAAACGATTCAGAGCCGATCAATGAAGAAGAAGTGATTACCACCTTGACTGTAACTCTTGTGCCCGAAGGAGGTGGAGAAGAGATTGTATTATCCTTCCAAGATCTGGATGGAGACGGCACTGATGATACGGGCTTAAAAAAGGGAACTTTAGCTGCTGGCGTTACCTATAATGGCAGCATTGAGCTGCTCAATGAAACCGAAATCGACGACCCGGAAGACATCACCAAGGAAGTGAAAGCTGAAGGTTTAGATCACCAATTTTTCTATACGATTGGTACTGGTTTAGACGTAACAACTGCATACTCCGATAAGGAGGGTACTGGCAAGGATAGCGGAGGAAATTATTTGGGTATCGAATTTACACTTACCGCTGGTGCTGTAAGTTCAGGAAAACTGACATTTACTTTGCGTCACAAGCCTAACAAACCAAATACAGGTCTCAGCGATGCTGAAGGAGAAACCGACATTGATGCAACCTTTGACATCGAGGTAAAATAGATGTGAATTTACCACCCTTGTATTGGGTACAAAAGAAAAGCCCTTTGTGATTCATCACAAAGGGCTTTTTATTTTATAAATTCTACACAAAAGTAGCAACAGGGGATGTCTATTTCACTGAATGGAATATATGTAAAGAAACGCATGCCGGAAATACCAGACGCAGTTTCGCAAGTCCTAGGTTGCTAACAACTCGGTCGGCGACATTTTCTGAGGGTTTGGCGCTGCGCTTGTCTTCCAATCCCAAAATAGAGAAGGCAAGCGCGTTGGAATGAAAGAAAGTAAATGCACTTTGCAAACGGGCAAAAACAATTGAACTCGTAAAAGAAGTTGCTAAAAACACCTAAAATTCCGAGAATTTTCAACAGATTTAAAAAAAATGCAACGAAATATTACAGAAATATCGAACGTCTCTTCCGAGCTTTTCCCTAAATTTGTCCCTCAAACTCACAATACCAGAGACCATGAACACATACGATGTCGCAGTTATCGGATCAGGCCCTGGCGGATATGTCGCCGCCATTCGTTGTGCCCAATTGGGTTTAAAAACTGCCATTATAGAGAAGTACAACACCTTGGGAGGCACCTGTTTGAATGTAGGTTGCATCCCTTCAAAAGCCTTGTTGGATTCTTCACACCACTACCACGATGCGAAGAAGCATTTTGAAAAACACGGAATTGGCGTCGAAGGACTCACACTCAATTTTGAACAGATGATTGCCCGAAAAGCAACTGTTGTCAGCCAAACTTCTGGAGGTATCAATTATTTGATGGACAAAAACGGAATTGATTTGATTCAGGGAACAGGTTCCTTTTTTGACAGCACACACATCAACATCGCCAAACCCGATGGCTCCGTAGAAAAAATAGCAGCTGCAAAAACCATCATCGCTACAGGATCCAAACCAACGGTCTTGCCCTTTATCAAGTTGGACAAAAAACGCATCATCACTTCGACAGAAGCCTTGAGTCTCAAAGAAGTTCCAAAGCACCTCATCATCATTGGTGGAGGCGTTATTGGATTGGAATTGGGACAGGTATACGCACGATTGGGAGCAAAAGTATCCGTTGTGGAATACATGCCTAAAATCATTGCAGGCATGGACAGCATGTTGTCAAAAGAATTGCAGAAATCCTTAAAAAAACAAGGGCTTTCTTTTTTCCTAAGCCACAAAGTTACTTCGGTCAACAATACTGGCAAAGAAGTTGTCGTCACCGCGACAAATAAAAAAGGGGAAGTCGTCGAATTCAAAGGAGACTATTCGTTGATCTCTGTTGGAAGAAGTCCCTATACAGAAGGGTTGGGATTGAAAAATATCGGACTAAAAACAACTGGCCGCGGACAAATAGAAACTGACGAACACCTGCAAACAAACATCCCGAACATTTACGCCATTGGCGATGTGGTCAAAGGAGCCATGCTCGCTCACAAAGCGGAAGAAGAAGGAACAATGGTTGCCGAATGGATTGCTGGTGAAAAACCACACATCAATTACAATTTGATCCCAGGAGTCGTCTATACTTGGCCTGAAGTGGCTGCGGTGGGACAGACAGAAGAACAACTCAAAGAAGCCGGTGTCGCCTACAAAGCGGGAAGCTTTGCGATGCGCGCTTTGGGAAGAGCACGCGCAAGCATGGATACCGACGGTCAAGTAAAAGTCCTGGCAGATGCCACAACAGACGAGATTTTAGGAGTGCACATCATCGGAGCCCGAGCTGCCGATATGATCGCTGAAGCAGTCGTTGCAATGGAATTTAGAGCTTCTGCAGAAGACGTTGCTCGCATGTCACATGCCCATCCAACCTATACAGAAGCAATCAAAGAAGCTTGCTTGGCTGCAACCGAAAATCGAGCCCTTCATAGTTGAGGCTGAACTCTTGTAAAAAACCCATCAAAAAAAAACAGAACAAAAAAAGACCCTTGGAAAAATCCAAGGGTCTTTTTGATGTTAAAAAAACAAGACTGCTGTCTGGTAAAGTTATTTTTACACAACTTATTTTCCCCCAAAAATAGTGTTGATGTTATTGTAATAATTTCAACCCAAACAACAATACTTGTTCTTATATTTTCAAATTTAAATAAAAGAATGAGAAAACCAAAAAAAAAATGAAAAAAATTTAAAATGCCGCGTTCATTTTTTCCTGAATTTGATCCAAGGCCAAATTTCCAACACTTCCAACATGTGTGTGTTTTACTTCTTTATTTGGTTCAAACTTCCCTGCTGCAATCTCTTGTCCCACAATTTTATACGCATCCCTAAAAGGAGTTCCCGCTTGAACGAGTGCATTTACAGCCTCCACGCTAAAAATGTATTTGTACTTGTCATCCGAGACAATGTCTTCTGTCACAATGATGTTTTCCAATGAAAAGACCATCATGTCCAAACAAGATTTTAATGTAGATACAGAGGGAATCAAACCTTCTTTGACCAATTGCAAGTCCCTGTGGTATCCACTCGGCAAATTGTTGGTGATCAATGTCAATTCGTATGGAAGCGCCTGAAG
>DLQL01000106.1:18260-33172 GCA_002477565.1 Flavobacteriaceae bacterium UBA7433 | reverse complement strand
TACAAACAAAGGTCCATACTCATTTTTGACAAGGTAGCAGACAGACTCGCCATGGCAAAAGAAATCGATTTTTCGAGTTTTCCTCGTCCCATTTGCGCCGCAACTGCGTTGACTTTTAAGACATCAAAGCCCAACAAATCGGTCGTCATCTGTCGGTCGATTGGAAAAGAACTTCCGTAACCTGCAGCAGAACCCAAAGGATTTTGATCGGCTATTTTGTAAGCGGCATTTAAAAAGTAAACATCGTCTATCAGACTTTCTGCATAGGCGGAAAACCACATCCCAAAAGAGGAAGGCATCGCCACTTGCAAATGCGTGTAGCCTGGCAACAAATGGTTTTTGTATTTATCCGCCAAGTCCATGAGCAGGTCAAACAATTTTTTGGTCCAATTTTTAAGATCTACAATTGCGTCTTTGCTGTACAGATGGACATCTAACAAAACTTGGTCGTTTCGAGAACGCGCCGTGTGGATTTTTTTGCCAGCATCTCCCAATTTTTCGGTCAACAACCACTCTACTTTGGAATGCACATCCTCAAATGTGTCTTCGATTGCAAAGGTGCCGTCCTCTACCGTCTTTAAAATGGCGTTCAATTCGGTCAACAAACCTGACAGTTCTTCGGTTGACAAGGTGCCGATGGAATGCAACATCTTGCTTTGAGCAATGTTGCCCAACACATCGTACTTGGCCAATTGCAAGTCCAACTCTCTGTCATTCCCAACGGTAAACAGGTCGATTTTTTTGTCTGTGGCATAGCCTTTGTCCCAAAGTTTCATAGTTTGCTTTTTTAACTTGATTTGTATTTTTAGATCGTTTGCACGACTTCTTTTAATAATTTTATGTAAAATTCCACCCCGTCCATTACCTCTTGTACATGGATGAATTCATCTGCAGAATGCGAACGCAAAGAATCTCCTGGACCCAATTTTAGGGATTGACATGTCAAACGAGATTGGTCAGACAACGTCGGAGAGCCGTACGTTTTTTTTCCCAATTTCACTCCAGCCTTGACCAAGGGGTGTGTCGGATCAATGGACGAAGAGTTCAACCGCAAAGAACGCGCTTTTATTTCACAATTGCTATGGGCTTGTACAAGGTCCAAAACCTCTTGGTTTGTATAGGCATCGGTCACCCGAACGTCCACTACAAAATGCAGTTCTGCAGGAACCACATTGTGTTGGGAACCTGCATTGATCTGTGTGACCGTCATTTTTACGGCCCCCAAAGCTTCGGAAAGTTTTGGAAATTGAAAGCTGTCAAACCAAGACAATTCTTGCAGTGCCTTGTTGATTGGATTTTCAGTGTTTTGGGTGTGTGCAGCATGTCCAGGTGTTCCTTTGACCACCGCGTCCAAAACCACCAATCCCTTTTCTGCTATGGCCAAATCCAACAAGGTCGGTTCTCCTACAATCGCCACATCTATTTTGGGCAGAAGGGGCAACAGAAAAGCAATGCCATTTTCTCCTGAATTCTCCTCCTCAGCCGTTGCGGCGATCACGAGGTTGTAGGCCAAATTTTCCTGCTCATAAAAATAGGAAAAAGCTGCGAGCAGGCCCACCAAGCACCCTCCAGCGTCGTTGGAACCCAATCCATACAGTTTTCCATCCTCAACAGTGGGCAAAAAAGGATCTCGGGTATAAGCCGCGTTGGGCTTTACCGTATCGTGGTGGGAATTGAGCAAGAGGGTGGGTTTGGCTGCGTCAAAGTGTTGGTTGACCGCCCAAACATTGTTTCGGTCTCGCGCTGCAACGATGCTCTTGTCTGCAAACCACTTTTCTAGCAAATCTGCTGTCCCGTCTTCTTCTTTTGAAAAAGATTGAATTTTGATCAATTCCTTGAGCAATGTCAATGCGTTGTCTTGGAGCTGTGTCATCATAGTGTGAGTGTTGTAAAAGGTTGCTCTTTGTTGCGTAAGAGGGTCGGATTTCCAAGGAGTACTTTCGCCACGCCTTTTTGCAGGGCCTCAAAACAGTTTTCCATTTTTGGCAGCATGCCTTCGCTGATCACACCCGTATCTTTCAAAATTTGATAGGAAGCTGAATTGATGCTGGCAATCACAGAATGGTCGTCATTCACATCTCGAAGGACGCCGTTTTTTTCAAACGCATAGAGCAATTCCACATCGTATGTTGCTGAAAGTCCTGTGGCCAAGCTCGCTGCAATGGTATCGGCATTGGTGTTCAAGAGCTGTCCCTTTTGATCGTGCGTCAGGGCGCAAAAAACTGGAACCATCCCTGCCTGCAAAAACACGGAAATGCTTTGGACATTGACCGCAGCTACATCGCCCACAAAACCGTAATCGATGTCAGTAACGGCTCTTTTGTGTGCTTGGATGCAATTCGCATCTGCCCCGGACAAACCGAGGGCATTGCAGCCTTTTTGTTGCAAAGAGGCTGTGATGTTTTTATTCAACAAACCGGCATAGACCATCGTGACCACTTCCAACGTCGCCGCATCTGTGATTCTCCGTCCGTTCACCATTTTGGGAACCAAGCCCAAATCTGAAACCATTTGAGAGGCGCGTTTGCCACCACCGTGTACCAATATATTGAGTCCTTTCAACGCCGAAAAGTCAGTTAAAAAACTCTCCAAGGCTTCGGGGTGGTTGATGACATTGCCTCCTACTTTTACAATGCGCAGTTTTTGCTTCATGGTTTGTTTGTTTGTGGCAGTGTAAAACTACATATTTTCCATTATTTTTTTCAATACAATTTGTGCAGAAAATGTTCTGTTGTTGGCTTGTTCGATAACGATGGACGTATCGGAATCCAATACTTCATCAGCGACAACGACATTTCTTCGCACCGGCAAACAGTGCATGAATTTGGCACGGTCTGTCAGCGCCATTTTATCTGCTGTAATGATCCAAGAACTGTCTTTGCAGGCTACTTTTCCGTAGTCCTTGTACGATGACCAATTTTTGGTATAGATAAAATCAGCCCCTTCAAAAGCTTTCTTCTGGTCGTATTCGATCTGCGCTCCTTTGGTTTTGTTAGGGTCCAACTCATAGCCTTCTGGGTGGGCAATCACAAAATCAAAATCATCTTCATGTGCGAGGACCATCTCGGCAAAGGAATTGCCAACAGCATGTGGCAAGGCACGTGGGTGAGGTGCCCAAGACAAGACCACTTTTATTTTTTCTTTTGCGGGCTTGTGCTCTTCGATCGTAATGGCGTCTGCCAATGCTTGCAAAGGATGTCCGACCGACGATTCCATGTTTAGGATCGGTACTGTCGCGTATTTTTTAAAACTTTCTAAAACCTCTTCAGCTTCGTCTTTTCCCTTGTCCTGCAGTCCCGCAAAAGCGCGGATGGCAATCACATCGCAGTACTGAGAAATGACCTGAGCCGCTTCTTTGATGTGTTCCGACTTCCCTTGGTCCATTAGGGTTCCGTCTTCAAACTCCAACTGCCATCCCTCCGAACCAAAATTCATGACGATGGGCTCCATGCCCAAATTCAAGGCCGCTTTTTGCGTACTCAAACGCGTTCGCAAGCTGTTGTTGAAAAAGAGCAACCCAATGGTTTTGTTCTTTCCCAAGTCTTGAAATTGCAAAGGGTTTTTCTTCAACGAAATGGCCTCAGCTACCGTTTCTTTGATGCTCGGCAAATCGTGTATGGACAAGTAGTTTTTCATAAGTGTGTTTTTAGAAGAACGGCTCCCTTGAGAATTTTCAAGATAAGAGGCTCTTTTTACAAGCTTTTTTTCAACGCTTTTACAAAGGGTTCCAATTCGGCGATGCGAACATTCAACGGAGGGAGGATGCGCAGTAATTTTTTGTTCATCGAACCTCCCGTGAAAATATGTTCGTCGTATATCAATTTTTTGCGGAGCTCCCCGACTTCTTTGTCAAATTCCAATCCTATCATCAATCCTTTTCCCTTGATTTTCTGAAGTCCTTTTAGGTCTTTGACAGCAGCTACAAAATAGTCGGAAACGGCTGTGACGTTGGCCATCAGGTTTTCTTCTTCCAGCACGTCCAAAACCGATATCGCAGCCGCACAAGCCAAATGGTTTCCTCCAAAAGTGGTGCCCAACATGCCGTGATATGCTTGGATGTGTTTTCCAATCAAGACGCCACCGATGGGAAAACCATTCCCCATTCCTTTGGCAATGGTGATGATGTCCGGTTGGATGTTGTGGTGTTGAAACGCAAAGAATTTTCCGCTTCTCCCATAGCCCGATTGGACTTCGTCCAAAATCAACAATACTCCGTAGTGTTTGCACAATGTTTCCAATTGTTTGAAAAATTCTGGAGTCCCTTCATCCAAACCTCCCACACCTTGAATGGCTTCTACGATTACCGAAGAAACATCGCCCTTTTTCAATTCGGTTTCCAGAGCAACCACATCGTTCAAAGGCAAAATGGTCACCGGATTGTGGGCGTTGATCGGAGCGATGATTTTTTTGTTATCCGTCACAGCAACGGCCGCGGATGTTCTTCCGTGAAAACTGCTGTTGAAGGAAATGACTCTCGATTTTTGGTTGTAAAAAGAAGCGACTTTCAAAGCGTTTTCATTGGCTTCCGCTCCCGAGCTGACCAAGAAGAGGTTGTAGTCTTCACAGCCTGAGATGCGGCCCAATTTTTCTGTCAGTTCTACTTGTAAGGGATTTTGAACTGCGTTGGAATAAAAGCCAATCGCATGCAGTTGCTCGGTCAATTTATGGACGTAATGCGGGTGTTTGTGCCCAATAGAAATCACGGCATGCCCCCCGTATAAGTCCAAGTATTTTTGCCCTTTTTCATCCCATACATAGGACCCTTCGGCTTTGACCGGAGTTACGTTGTACAGTGGGTATACGTCAAATAATTTCATTTTTTCTTGTTTTGGGACGCCCTGAGGAATCCGATTGTCGGATGTGTTAAAAAGAACTGCCTTTCAATTGCAAACCGGTCGTTTCATCGAGGCCAAACATCAAATTCATGTTTTGAACAGCTTGCCCAGAAGCGCCTTTCAAAAGGTTGTCAATGGCACTGTAAATAAGCAAGAGGTCTCCGTGTTTGTGGAGACTGATGAGTCCTTTGTTGGTGTTCACCACCTGTTTGAGGTGTACCGGTAAATTGCTGACATGTGTATAGGCAGCGGTTTCGTAATAGTCTTTGTACAATTTTTGGGCGTCTTCCAAAGTGCCCTCAAATTGGGTGTATACAGAAGCAAATATACCGCGGCTAAAATTGCCTCTATTGGGAACAAACAGCAAATTAGAAGTGGCAGTTGCCTGCAAATCTTGCAAGGTCTCCCCGATCTCTCCCAAATGTTGGTGGGTAAACGGTTTGTAAACGGAAAAGTTGTTGTCTCTCCAAGCAAAATGTCCTGTAGCACTCGGGGAAACACCGGCTCCTGTGGCACCTGTAGTCGCGTTGATATGCACAGAATGTTCCAGTTTCTGAGCTGCTGCCAAGGGCAGCAAGGCAAGCTGAATGGCAGTGGCAAAACAGCCTGGATTGGCGATGTAATTGGCTTTTTTGATGGCTTCCTTAGAGGTTTCTGGCAACCCGTATACAAATTCTTTTCCTTGAAATTTCGCGTCCGCCTTCAGTCTAAAGTCGTTGCTCAAATCAATGATTTTGGTGTTTTTAGAAAAGGAATGTTTTTCCAAAAAAGCGGTGGAGTTTCCATGCCCCAAACACAAAAACAGTACATCGACCTCTTTGTTGATGGTGTCTGTAAAGACAAGGGAAAGCTCTCCGATCAAATCTTGGTGTACTTGTGTAATCGGATTTCCAGCGTTGGACGTGCTGTACACAAAGTCCAAGTCTGCCTTTGGGTGGTGGTTTAAAATTCGGATCAGCTCTCCTGCCGTATATCCTGCACCTCCAACGATTCCTGCTTTTATCATTTTTTCTTTTCTTTTTGCGATTGCCTGTAACGACCTCCGCGAGTTCTTTTCAATTCTTTTTTCTTCGACGCACTGTTGTTTCAACAATCAGGCATCTAGCAAGTCTTTGTTGACATGGTAAAATATCTTGTTTTGCATGCCGTAAATTTTGATAAACCCTTTGGCGTCTTCAGAAGTCCAAGCGTTGTTTTCTTCGCCGTAATCTGCAAAACCAGAGGCCATCAAATCAAATGGAGAGTCCATGCCCGTAACCATAAAATGGTATGGTCTCAGTGTCACAAAGACGTCTCCAGAAACAGTTTTTTGAGCGTCTTCAAGAAATTTCTCTATGTTGCGCATCAATGGCTCCAAGTATTGTCCGTCGTGGAACAAGGTACCATAAGTGGCTGCCAATTGTTCCTTGGTCAATTGCTGTGCTTTTGACAAGGTATGCTTTTCCAACAAGTGGTGGGCCTTGATGATGACTGTAGCCGCAGCCGCTTCAAACCCAACACGTCCTTTGATGCCTACGATGGTATCTCCTACGTGAATGTCTCTGCCAATGGCGAACTCGGAAGCGATGGCTTCCAATTTTAAAATGTTCTGTACCGGACTGTCTTTGACTCCGTTCAAAGCCATCAATTCTCCACGTTCAAAAGTCAAGGTCACCTGCTCTTCGTCGTTTCTTTTCAAGGGACTTGGAAAGGCCGATTCTGGCAAAGGTTTTTGTGAAGTCAAGGTTTCTACACCCCCTACTGAAGTACCCCAAATTCCTTTGTTGATTGAGTATTTTGATTTTTCCCATGGCATGTCGACACCATTTGCCTTCAAATAGTCGATTTCTTCTTGGCGGGTAAGTTTCAAATCTCGGATGGGTGTGATGATTTCAATTTCTGGTGCGATGGTCTGAAAAATCATGTCAAAACGAACTTGATCGTTTCCTGCCCCTGTGCTTCCATGTGCGATGTAATCCGCACCGAGGCTTTTGGCGTATTTGACCACTTCGATGGATTGAAACACCCGCTCTGCACTTACGGACAAAGGATAAGTATTGTTTTTCAGAACATTCCCAAAAACCATGTATTTGATGGCTTTTGAATAATAAGTTTCCAAAATATCTTTGTGGGTGTGACTGGTCACGCCCATCTCGTAGGCTTTTGCCTCGACTGTTTTGAGCTCTTCTTCGCTAAAGCCTCCTGTGTTTACCAAAACACTGTGCACTTCTAACTGCAATTCATTGATCAAATATTTTACGCAATAGGAAGTGTCCAAACCGCCACTGTATGCCAATACTACTTTTTTCATTTTTCTTTCGATTTTACGAGATCTAGGAGTGTTTTCTGCTTTGAATACAAGCACTCGCTGGATGTTCGTGGTGTTAGGATTTCTTTTTTGTTTTCTTTAAAAACAAACTTTCTTTTATTTTTTTCAGTCTTGCCGACACTTTGGAATTGAATACTTTTTTATCTGCTTCCGCTTTGGGGTCGTGCAACATGCCCGTACACAAACACATCTTTCGTTCGTTTCTTGTCAGGATGTCGTAATTTCTACAGGCTTTGCAGCCGTCCCAAAAAGCTTCGTCTGTGGTCAACTCAGAAAAAGTCACTGGCTTGTAACCCAATTCATAATTGATTTTCATTACTGGCAAGCCAGTCGTGATTCCGAAGATTTTTGCGTCTTTGTATATTTTTTTAGAATGGTCAAAAATTTTCTTTTTTATTTTTTTTGCCAGGCCCAAATTTCTAAAATCTGGATGTACAATCAATCCCGAATGCACTACATAGGTTTTGTTGCTCCACGTTTCAATATAACAAAAACCTGCAAACTTCTCACCTTCCAAAGCAATCACTGCGTTTCCACTTTCTATTTTGGAAACAATGTATTCTGGAGATCGTTTGGCGATCCCCGTGCCTCTGACTTTGGCAGAATCTGCAATGGTCTCACAAATGATCGTTGCATAGTGGCTATGCGAACTGTTGGCTGTTACAATTTTCACTTTGTTGTTTCCTTTAGGATTGTTTTTAACGTTTGTTTTTTCGTACTGCAAAGAAGGACGCACCTACCTTTTAAATTCCAATCGCCCCCAAGGGCGGCGGTAAAGAACACGGGTAACAATTGTTAAAATATCAGCAAAGATACTTTGAAAATTTTTGCTAAAAAAATGGAATGAAGTGTACATTTTGAGATTTGATAAAAATAAGTACAAAAACGTTTTAAATAGGTTCTTACTGTTGAAATTCTTCGCGAAGAGAGGAAGAATTAGCGCGTACAGCGACAGCGCTTCGTGAAGCAGAATGTCCTTGTGATTTTGTATGTGTAAGCAATTTTCATCGATACAAAGGTACGGCTTTTATCAAAACAAACGAGTCAGCAGGTCCAAAAATATTTAAGCACTTGCCGACTCTTGGTTTTTTTCTTCAATGTCAAGAAGGTCCCAGTCCGTTTTTAAAACTTGCTACGGCTTCTTGAATGACTTTGTCTGTGCGAAATAAATCTGTATCGTACTTCAAATCAAGTGCTTGTTTTTCGGGAAAATCCTCGATCATAAGTGTCTGAGAAGGGAAGGCGAATTCGACACCCAGCTCTTTAGCCAATTTGACAATAGCGATGTGCAAACGGTGTTTGGAAGACTGTTCTTTGCCCCAACCTGGATTTTTAAAATAGACATTTAACAGAATTTCCAATGCGGAATTTCCAAAACCGGTAAATTCAACATTGTAATCTTCAGAACGCGTGTCAGGATGTGTGTCTACCAAAGCGCGTACTCCTTTTACAAAGGCTTCAATCAACTCAGGAGGAGTGTCGTAGCGAATGCCCAAAACAGTTTTGTACCTTCTGTACAAGCGCAAGCCCAAATTGTTGATGACGATTTCGGACAGTTTGCTATTGGGAATGGTAAAAACCGAAGTGTCTGCCGCACGGATTCTACTGGAACGGAAGCCGACTTCTTCTACAGTTCCTTCTACGCCTCCTCCCACAATCCAATCTCCAATCTGAAAAGGCTTGTCTAAAAAGATCATAAAGGTACCAATCAGGTTTCTGACGGTGTCTTGGGAGGCCAAGGCTACTGCCAAACCGCCAATAGATGCTCCCGCGATGACGGTGGTCACATCGGCTCCAAAAATGGTGAGCATTTTCAACCCCCCCACAAAAAACACCAAGCCTCTCAGCAAGCGTTTTAAGATAGGCGTGAGCTGGTCGTCCAATTTGCTTTCTGTCTTCAGAGAATAGGAGCCGTAAATATCCATCAACACCTGAACCAGCTGAAGAAAGACGTATATCCAAAGTACCGTTTGTCCGATGTGCAGCCCTTTTAGCAAAAAAGAATTTACCTCAATGGGAAATTGCAAGATGGGAATGTAGTTTTCCAAGGCGTAAAATACCAACAACCAACTGATAGGGCGAGAGAGTTTTAGCAAGGAATCGTTGAGGGAATTGTGCGCAAAACGAATCAAGTATTTTTCAAGGCTTTTGAGCAGCCAAAAGATGACTTTGTTCTGGATGTAAAACAAGGCTACAGACAAGACCAATAGAACCAATAAACCCACGTATTGCCAAACTTCCAACCCGAACATTCTCAAATGCCCTACATTGGGAATGCTCTTTTTCAGAAGTTCTGTTCCTGCGGGGTATACTTCGCGGTACAAACGGTCGATTTGTTGGTTGGTTTCTTGGCTGTAATACCAATTCCCATTTATTTTTTCGACAGAAATCTCCGGCAGTTGACTTGGAAAGAGAACGTACATCGGTTCAGTACCAAAGGTTTGCAATGTGTCCAAATAATCAGGATCCTTGGGCAAGGAAGCAATTGCAACACGCAGGCCTTTTCCGTCCAATACTTGTTTGATTTTGAGCGCGATCTCTTCGGCTCTCTTTTCGGAGGCTCCATAAATGGTAGACGCCGCTTTTTCAAGGTCGTAACTGTCTTCTTGGAGTGCGAACAAATGGGTGTAAATTGTGGCGTGTGGTGACGCGAGGTCTTTGTCAACTTCTGTTTGTGAAAAAACAGTGGTGGCCAACAAGACAAAGAAGAATGTGATTTTTTTCATCGGTGAAAAATAGAATGTTTTCTCAAAAGTAAAAAAAAAGAGGCAGTCTCTACGAACTAGAACGCCTTCTTTTGGGTTTTCGCTTGCGCGCTCCGTTTTTATCGGCGCTGTTTAGCACACTTACAAAATTGCTTCCTTTCCGATTTCCTTTGGATTTGGAAGCCTTTGCTCTGCTGTGCTTTGGAGTTTCTACGGCGTCGTCAAAGGTGTTTTTTACTTTGAAATTTTTATTGTTTTTAAAGCTGCGTCGATCAGGCAACAGGCGGTCAGCCAAGTCCTGACGTCCAACTTTTACCAAGGTTTTTCGAATCCAGTCTTGGTTTTCTTTCTTGTACCAAAAAAAGAAACGGTGTTGTTCGTCTTTTTCTTTTTTGGTCTTGGGCGTTTTCATTCTTTCCAAGGTATAAGGGTGGTAGCCGCTGTAATAAATAACGGTAGCAACGGTCATCGGGGTTGGCGTAAACCCCTGTACTTGCTCCAATTTAAAGCCCATGTCTTTGGTTTCCGCGGCCAAGTTGGCCATGTCTTCGAGCTCACTTGCCGGATGACTGGAAATAAAATACGGAATCAACTGCAAGTTGAGTTTTTTGCGGAGGTTGATTTTATCAAAGAGTTTTTTGAACTGGTGAAAGTTGGAAAACGAAGGTTTGCGCATCAGCTTGAGCACTGGATCTGAAGTGTGTTCTGGAGCCACTTTCAAACGTCCAGAAACGTGGTTGGTGACCACTTCTTCAGTGTAGTCTTCCAATTCTTTGGGACAGGCATTTTTATTGAATTCTGGCACCAGCATGTCGTAGCGGATTCCAGAACCGATAAAGGATTTTTTTACTTTTGGATGCTTGTCTACCGATCGGTACAAATCGGTCATCGCTGCGTGGGAGGTGTCCAAGTTTGAACAAATCACAGGATTGATGCATGAGGGGGCAACGCATTTGTCACAAATCTCTTGCACCTTGCCTTTCATTTGGTACATGTTGGCCGAGGGACCTCCAATGTCAGACAAGTAGCCTTTGAAATCGGGCATGTTTGCCACTTGATCGACTTCTTTTAAAATGGACTCCTTGCTTCTACTTGCAATGAATTTTCCTTGATGAGCAGAGATGGTACAAAAACTACAGCCGCCAAAACACCCACGGTGGGTATTGATAGAAAATTTGATCATTTCAAAAGCAGGAATGGGACCTCTTTTGTTGTATTTAGGGTGCGGCAAACGGGTATAGGGCAAATCAAAAGAAGCGTCAATTTCCTTTTCCAACATGGTCGGATAAGGCGGATTGATGATCAAGGTTTCTTGACCGACGTCTTGCAAGATTCGAGCGCCATAGGTCTTGTTCGATTCTTGTTCGATGGTTTTGAAATTGGCTGCAAAGGTTTTTTTGTTTTTAAGACAAGCTTCGTGCGTGCTCAAAACCTTGTCTTTCCAGTTTTTGTTTTGAGGCAATTTCTGGTTTTTTGGACGTAAAATAGCCGTCTGTTTGATGGTGGTCAAGGATTCAAAAGGAATCCCTTTTTCCATCAAAGTGACCACTTCTTTCAAAGGTTGCTCTCCCATACCGTAAACCAGCATGTCCGCGCCAGATTCTTTTAAGATAGTGGGCTTCAACGCGTCTGTCCAATAGTCGTAGTGGGTCACGCGCCGCAAAGAAGCTTCAATTCCTCCCAAAAGTACGGGCGTGTCTGGGTATTTTTCTTTGAGAATCTTGCTGTATACGGTGGTTGCATAATCCGGACGAAAGCCTTTGTCTCCATTGGGGGTATAGGCATCTTTGTCGCGTTCTCTTTTACTGGCTGTATAATTGCTGACCATGGAGTCCATCACTCCGGAGGTGACTCCAAAAAAAAGTCTGGGCTTCCCGAGCTTTGTAAAGTCTTGAAGACTGTCGTGAACAGAGGGTTGTGGAACGATGGCTACTTTCAAACCGTAACTTTCTAGGAGCCGTCCAATCACCGCAGGACCAAAAGAAGGATGGTCTACATAGGCATCTCCACTGAAAAGAATGACATCCAATGTTTCCCAACCTCGTAATTTGACCTCTTTTCGGGTCGTGGGCAACCAATCTGACAACCGTAATTCTCGCATGCCGCAAATATACACAATATAAAGGGAGCAATCGCAAAAGGGAAAACCTCCGATTTTCACTTAAAGCTTTGTTTTTTTGATTAGGTCATTGTCCTTTGTGAATATTTGTTACTTTTATGGAAAATTCGCGCACTAAACAACCTTCGATGAAGTCCTACTTTACGCCCTCTGAGAAAGAGAAACAACAACTTATAGCTCAAAAATGTACTGCTACTGACTGGAATGCTGTTTGGATTACAGATAAAACAGACCTCTCAAAAATACAAAACACCACCTTTTCAGGGTGCATTCGAATTGGTGCGATTTCAGGAGAAAACACCGCTTTTGGCGGAGTGGTCAGACCCAATGGAATCTACAACACACACCTGCACAACTGTACTGTTGGAGACCACCCCTTTATTGCCAATGTCAAAAACTACATCGCCAATTACCGCATCGGTGCCCATGTCGTGATTGAAAATGTGGGACACATCGCGGTGGAAGGAGAGGCTACTTTTGGCAATGGAACTGTGGTTGAGGCCATCAACGAGGGAGGAGGACGAGAAATTCTTATTTACGACCACCTCTCCGCACAACTTGCCTACATCCAATCGCTATACAGACACCGCAAAGACTTGATTGCGCATTTGAAAGAGATGATTCACGCGTATACAAACTCCGTAAAATCGGATATGGGAACCATTGGGGACCACGTGGAAATTTTGAATTGCCGCTCCATCAAAGATGTCAATATTGGTTCTTATGCAAAATTAGAAGGGGTGGTGAGTCTTCAAAATGGAAGTTTGAATTCCTATAAAGATGCGCCCATCTACATTGGCTCAGAAGTCATGGCCGAAAATTTTATCATCAGCAGCGACACAATCGTGGACAATGCGACCCTCCTTACAAATTGTTTTGTTGGTCAAGGATGTACTTTGGACAAGCATTACTCAGCGGAGCATTCCGTCTTTTTTGCAAACAGTCAAGGTTTCAATGGAGAGGCCTGTTCTATTTTTGCTGGCCCTTATACCGTAACCCACCACAAATCCACACTCCTTATTGCAGGAATGTTTTCTTTTATGAATGCAGGAAGCGGCTCGAATCAAAGCAATCACATGTACAAACTCGGTCCAATCCACCAGGGTATTATGGAACGCGGTGCCAAAACGACCAGCAACTCTTACATTTTATGGCCGTCAAAAATCGGGGCCTTTACCTTGGTCTCTGGAAGGCATTACCACAATGTTGACTCTAGCATATTTCCCTTTTCTTACTTGATTGAAGCCAAAGACGAGAGCATGCTTTTTCCTGGCATCAATTTGAAAAGTGTGGGCACTTTGAGAGATGCACAAAAATGGGTCAAAAGGGACAAAAGACATAAAAACCACCAGATGGATCTCATCAATTTCAACTTGTTGAGCCCGTTTACCATCCACAAAGTAGTGGCAGGGCTAGAGGCTTTAAAAGACCTTCAAAAGCAGGAAACTTCGGAAGCAGAAGAATACCGCTATGGCGCGATGCGCATCAAAGCAAATTCACTCCGCAAAGGAATCGCTATCTACACTACCATTATTGACAAATTTTTAGGGAATTCAATCATCAGTCGGATTCAGGACAAAGACATCCGTTCTGCAGCCGATTTGCGTACTGTTTTGCGTCCGAGTTCCTCTGTTGGAATGAGCAAATGGCTGGATGTAAGCGGATTGATTTGTCCATTGGAATCCTTAAACGAACTCCTTTGCAAAATAGAAGACCGCACCGTTCATCAACTTTCAGAAGTCTCGAAAGAACTGGAAGGAATTCATAAAAACTACTACGAATACGAATGGAATTGGGCGACTTCCTTGATTGAAAAACACTACCAAGTCGACTTGAAAACAATTTCTCCCAAAGCATTGATTGGAATGGTCTCCCAATGGAAAAAAGCCGTTGTAAAATTGGACAAAATGCTCTACCTAGATGCTCAAAAAGAATTTTCACTTTCCACACAAGTAAGCTTTGGAGTCGATGGTGATTTGAAAGAGCGCGAACTGGATTTTTCAAGTGTTCGCGGAAATTTTGAAAACAACCCAACCGTGTTGGAAATTCAAAACCACATCGAAAGAAAAACAGCGCTGGGAGATCGTGTGATTGCCGCCATGGTAAAGCTCCAGGCCTAGGTCACAAAGCCCTATTGTAAAAAAAACATCAATTTGTGCCGCTCAAAGGAATGTTGATGGTGATTCGTGTTCCCTCTCCTTTGGTAGAATTGACAAACAAGCGGCCGTCAACGTATTTCACCCGTTCCTTCATAAAAAACAAGCCCATTCCCAATCCCTTTTCAGAAGCCTCCACCGCATCGACATCAAAGCCAGCTCCATTGTCGTCGATGACAATGCTCAGCAGGTCTTTTGTGTGGCTCACAGAAACGAGTACAAAAGTAGAATTGGCATATTTTAAAGAGTTGTTCACCGCCTCTTGTGCGACCCGATACAAATTGGTTTCTGTCAAAGAATCAAAGCGTTTTTGAAAATCTGTTTTGTTTTCAAAAAAGATGTTTTTTCCCGATAATTTGGAAATTTCTTCGGTCATTTTTTTTAGTGCAGGTGCAATCCCGTGATCGCTCAATTCTGGAGGTGTCAAACTAAACGTAACTGCACGCACGTCTTTGATCAATTGGCCAAAAACTACTTTTAGATCTTGAAGTTTTTTGGCCGAATTTTCACGATTTTCTAAGTTGATGGATTCCACACTGAACTTTAAAGCGGTCAAGATTTGCCCAATTCCATCATGGATGTCTTTGGCGATTCGCTTGCGTTCTTCTTCTTGCGCTTCCACAATTTGACTTGCTTGGTCCTTTTGCAACTGCACCAAATTTTCGTAGTCGATTTGTTGGACACGGTCAACCTCCTCTTGAATCTCCTTTCTCTTTGTAACATTGTTCCCCAAAAGAAATAAGCTTTGCTTTCCTTGGCCTTGGTTGGTGGGAATGAGGGTGATTTCCA
>DLQL01000106.1:0-18219 GCA_002477565.1 Flavobacteriaceae bacterium UBA7433 | reverse complement strand
GATTGAAACAGGTCTTTTAGGTTTTGTTGCTGTCCTTCCTTTTGGGTGAGCAAATGCTCAATCGAGCCCCGGATTTCTTTTTTGTCCAAACCCAAAAGATCTGAGAATTTTTTACTCATATAGAGGACTGTTCCGTCCCATTTTACACTGGCAAACAAAGCAGCATTGTCCATCACGTAATTCAAACTTTCCAATTCTTGATACGCCTGTTCTTTCAATTCGTATTGCTCTTTGAGTTCTTCAATTTGTGCCTTGTTGTAAATGTTGGATTCAATCAAAATGGCGATGAGTTTCTGAAAGTATTTTCGAAGAAAAAACAACAGTACAAAAACAAATGTCAATACAGATAAGACGGACAACGAAAACTCAATCTGAAAATAGGTCAGTAGGATATAGAAAAAAACAGGCAGTCCGGCGAGTAGCAGAAAAGCTCTGATCATGAGTTTTTGCAATAACAAGGGAATGTTGGTGTATTCTTTTGGTGGCGCCATTCCGCAAAAATAAAAAAAAGAATGCAGTAAATCTTACTAATTTACAAGGCAGGTGATTGACGTGAAGGTTTTGACACAGCGAATCAAAGACCGAGCGCCGCTTTTACCAAACGCAAGGCATTGTCAGAAAGGGGCAACTTTAAGGCTGCTTCGTGACCTCTTTTCGACATTTTTTTCCATGTTTTCTGCAGGACATCAATCAATTTTTCGTCGGTGTACTTTTCTGAAAAAGCATCGAAGTAAAATTCCAAAAACACCAAACAGATGACGTCTTCCAAAATTTGTGTTTCGGGGTGGTGTTTCAATTGTTTTTTTTGAAGAAGAAAGGCTACCTTGTCAATGGTTTCTGAATCGTATCCTGTCGACTGAAGAATTTGAGATGCTTTTTTGGCGTGAAATTTTTTCAAGTTTTGGCGCCACATCAAATATCCCGTTCGATTCATTTCGTAAGAGTCTCTGGGGATTTCCCAACGGCAAATGTGTTGACACCTAACGGTAAGCTGTAATGCTTCAGAGGTATTAGGAGCGAACTTCTTAAGGCCTTCAGACATTCTTTCTGCATACAATAGTTCTTTGGGATGAGAAACTCCTTCCCAATCTTCGCGGTTTGGGTCTTGTCGGTTGGCTTCGTCAAAAAGTCGAATGGCGGCTGAGAATCTATCAGAATTCATATGAGTACTCTTTGTTTTATGACTTCTTCTTTGAAGAAGAGTTTGTATTTTTCTACAGCATTTTTCGGGAATCAACAGTAAAACACCTGAAGAACTTGCGTTGTTTTTGTGTCACAAAGATAGGTTGAAAATTTTTCAAAAAAAATGAAATTGACACTAATCAGAAAAGCCCAAATAGACAAATCCCCCTTCTACTTTGACTGGGTAGACTGCAATGGCTTCCAAATCCCCATTTAGATTTTCACCTGAATCCAAAGAAAAGGTTTTTTTGTGCAACGGGCAAGCGACTTTTGGAATTCCAGCAGCATCGCCAATCATCCCACGAGAAAGGACCATTTCCATTTTGTGAGGACATAAATTTTGGCAGGCATACCATTTGTCTTCTTTGGTGAAATTAAAAACGGCAATCTGTTTGCCTTTGTATTGAACACAAGCACCTCCGTTGGAGGGAAATTTTGTGACAGGTGCTGCCTTGAACCAGGTCTTAACTTTTTCTATTGGAGTGGTGACATAGGGTGCTCTTGTTGTTGACATCATTGGGTGTTTTAAAGGTGTACGCTGTTGATTTTATAAAAAGGGGCACTTTTCGAAAACAACTATTAAATTATCAAAACAGCCGTTCTTGAAATTGGGTGCCCCAAATCTTATTGAATGATGGGGGTTAGGACTTCCACAATTCGGGCATTTTTTGTGTCCTTAAAGGCACAAAATTGAGGTTTTCATCGATGGCATCTGAATTTACAAAGTGACTGTACCTGTTTTGAATTTCAATATTTTCAATCGCTTCTTTCCACTCGCATTTGTAGGTGTCTACCAATGCGTGCATCTGCCGGTCCAAATCTTCACAAATCTTTAGAGAATCTTGGACAACGACCTCTTTTAGGTAGTCAATTCCTCCGTCTAATTTTTCCAACCATGCGGCAGTTCGCATCAAAGGCAAGGCTGTTTTGATATAAAACATCAAAAAACGATCGATATAAGTCACTACCGTTTTGTTGTCTATTTTTTCTGCTAGCAATTCTGCATGCCTTGGGTTGGCCCCTCCATTTCCGCCTACATACAAATTCCATCCTCCTTCTACTGCAATGATTCCAAAATCCTTGCACCGGGCTTCGGCACATTCACGGATACAACCGGAAACACCGCCTTTGATTTTGTGTGGAGAGCGAATTCCCTTGTAGCGGTTTTCCAATTCAATGGCAAAACTGACACTTTCATCCATGCCGTATCGGCACCAAGTAGAGCCTACACAGCTTTTGACAGTTCGCAGGGACTTTCCATATGCATGGCCACTTTCAAAACCTTCTGCAATCAATTCTTTCCAAATTGAAGGCAGTTGGTCCAAACGAGCGCCAAACATATCAATTCGTTGGCCACCTGTAATTTTTGTGTACAAATCGTATTTGGCTGCAATCTCACCGATAACAATCAATTGTTTGGGGGTGATTTCTCCACCTGCAACCCGGGGAACTACCGAATAAGTTCCATTTCTTTGGATGTTGGCCAAAAAGCGGTCGTTGGAGTCTTGTATGGTTTCTTGTTTGTTGGCTGTTTCGTTGTAAATGCTTGCAAACAAAGAAGCCAAAGCGGGTTTGCAAGTTTCACATCCGGCCCCTTTCCCATGGCTTTCTAATAGGGCATCGTACGTTTTGATTCCTTTGAGTTGTATGATGTCATAGAGTTCTTGTCTGGAGTAATCAAAGTGCTCACAAAGGGTTTCTTTGACAACTTTGCCCGCCGCTTTCAAGGTCTCTTTTAAAAGATCATCTACCATGGGCTTGCAACCTCCACATCCCGTGGTGGCTTTGGTTTCTGCTGCCAAATCTTTGAGGGTTTCTATACCTGCATCTACTTGGCAACAAATCGCTCCTTTGGTGACTGCTTCACAGGAACAAACCACTGCCGTGTCCGGCAAGTCCAACACGGAACCGAAGGATGCAGCTCCCTCCCCGCGGGCCCCTATGATCAAATCTTCTGGATTTTCCGGCAAGGGCATGGCATTCTGATAGAGTTGCAACAAGTTGTTGTAGTCGCTTGCATCTCCCACTAGAATTCCTCCGAGCAATCGGCTGCCGTCTGTGGATACGTTGATTCGTTTGTAAAGTCCTTTGAATTTATTTTCAAAAACAATGGCATGTGCCTTATCTGCGGAAGCAAAGGGATCTCCAAAGCTCGCCACATCCACCCCGATCAATTTCAATTTGGTGGACATGTCTATTTCTGCCGACATTAAGGATTCGGTGTTTCCGAGGATTTGATTGACAGCAACTTCAGCCATCTCATATCCCGGTGCAACCAGTCCGTAAATCATTTGATTGTACAAAGCGACTTCTCCAATGGCAAATATACTGGGGTCCGAGGTCCTGAGTGCATTGTCTACAACTACGCCTCCCCGTGTGCCCATCTCCAAGCCACAGGTTTTTCCCAACTCATCTCTTGGCCGAATTCCTGCAGAAACGACTAACATTTCGACGTCTAGCGTGTCGTCTTCTCCAAATTCCATTCCGGTAATATGGTCGGCTCCTAAAATCTGGTTGGTGGCTTTGTTCAAATGAATGTGAATTCCCAAAGATTCCAATTTGGATTGTAGAATGTTGCTCCCCTCCGTGTCCAATTGCCGGGGCATCAACTTGGATGCAAATTCAACGACATGCGGCTCTAAACCCATGTCCAAAACTGCTTTTGCAGCTTCTAAGCCCAAGAGTCCTCCTCCCAAAACTGCCGCTTTTTTTGGCAAGCCGTCAGAGGTCAATGTTTTTGCATAGGCCAAAGTCTCCTCTAAATCTTCAATAGTTCGGTACACAAATACACCTTTCTTTTCGACTCCTTTGATGGGAGGCACAAAAGCAGAAGATCCCGTAGCGAGTACAACCAGGTCGTATGCATAGGTTTTTTCGCTGAGGGTGGTCACGGTCTTTGTAGTTCTGTGGATGTCCGTTACCCGTTCGTTGGTAATCAATTCGATTCCGTGTGTTTCGTACCAAGATCTCGGCGCTAGCTCCAACGCTTTTGCATCTTCATTTTCAAAAAAAGCACTCAAATGAACTCGGTCGTATGCAGGTCTTGGCTCTTCACCAAAGACCACTAATTTAAAGGCATCTGCTGGAGCTTTTGAAACAAATTTTTCACAAAATTTGTAGCCAACCATTCCATTTCCAATCACCAAAATCGTCTTCATAATACGTAGTTTTATCTGTTCCTACGGCAAAATTAATCTATTTTACGTATATATACGTAACTTTTGGATTGCAAAATCAAGGAATGATGGCATTATTATCTGTTTATTAAAAAAAAACCCTAAAAATTGACATCTCCTTCAAAAAAGAATTGATAATTACTAAAACCATATCCAAACATGTTATAAAAGCAGTTTACACTGGACCTGTTTGGAAAGAAATACAGGAGTTTTTAGTGCCGACCCGCTCCGTTTCTAATCCCCGTACTGCATCCTAAAAAGATGAATTCTACGAACAAGCAACATTCGTAAAAACACTTCAATCCAAGAAATCATCTACAACGAATTGAACATTTCATGGAATCAGACAACAGAACTCCCTCCAACTTTGTCGTACGGATACCAAACGAATACACCCCAATTATTGAAAAGCAATCGAATACAACCAAACTATAGGCGCTAGCTGTGTTTCAAAAATTATTTGAAGAGTCAATAAAGATGAAAATCTTTGGAAAAAAACAAGTCTGGGAGGTTTTAAACTACGTATTGTCATAAAAAATTAAGTATTTATACGTATATTTAGAAATTTATGCTAATTTTGCAAGCGTATGTTGATCCATTAAATCTACAATTATGACAGACTGTTTTGCTTGTGAGAACACCAATTGCTTGATAAAAAAGAATCTTAAAAACCCGAAGATAGAAAAGTACATTGTTGAAAAGCACAACATAAAATGCAAAAAAGCACAACAATTTATCATGGAAGGAGCTCCAGCTCACGGCCTCTTTTTTGTTAGAAAAGGACAGGTAAAAGTGGTAAAGACGGGTATTTATGGAAGGGAACAAATTGTGCGGTTTGCCCATGATGGAGAAATCATCGGGCATCGCGGTTTTGGCGCTGGAAAAAACTACCCCATTGGAGCCCTCGCCATCAAAGAAACCTTTTTGTGCAACTTCACCAATGAAGTGATGGTAAAAATGCTGCGTGACGTTCCTGAATTGACCTTTGACATGATGTTATTTTATTCTGAAGAGCTCAACCGCTCCGAAACAAAAGTGCGAAAATTTGCACAAATGACCGTTCGAGAAAAAGTCATTGACTCCTTTTTATACATCAACAGAAAGTTTGGACAGTCAGAAGATGGGTTTTTCAATATCCAACTTCCTAGAAAAGATTTTGCAGACTTTGCCGGGACTACAGAAGAACAAGTGATTCGAATCATCTCGAGCCTCAAAAAAGAAAGCCTCCTCAAATCCAAAGGAAAAAAAATTGGCATCGCAAACATCTCTCTGTTAAAAAAAGAGATTTCCGAACACAATTACTTTCTGGATAGCTAAGGTTTCAAAACTGCTAAAAGACAGTTTTAAGCATGCTGTAAAAGGATTTTTTACGCGGTGTATTTGCATGTAATATCCCTTTCTTATCTGCTAACTTTGCAAGCGTGAAACTATCAAATAGTGGAACAGCCCCAGAGCAACAGACACAAAAACCGCCAACAAACCAAACAAACTCCTTCCAAATGGCCGACTGTATTACTTGTAAAAATAAAAACTGTTTGATCAACAAAAACAGTACAGACCCAAGACTCGCAGATTTTTTAAAAAACAAACACACCATTAAATGTAAGAAATCACAACAATTTATCATGGAAGGCACGCCGGCACATGGTTTGTTTTTTGCCTACGAAGGAAAAGTAAAAGTCGTCAAAACAGGTGTCAATGACAGAGAACAAATTGTTCGATTTGCCAAAGACGGAGAAATCATTGGTCATCGCGGAGGCTTTGGTTCCTCAAAATACTATTCCATTTCTGCACAAGCCTTAGAAGACTCAACGCTCTGTTACTTCTCAAAAGAAGATTTGAAAAACATCCTTTTAAACATCCCAAAATTGACCTTCGATTTTATGCTCTTTTACGCAGACGAATTGAGTGAAAGCGAAACACGGGTTCGTAAATTAGCGCAAATGTCCGTAAGAGAACGCGTGATTGACACACTTTTGTTTATGGACAGAAAGTTTGGATCAACAGACCAACTGCTGAACATCCGCCTTAGCAGGAAAGATTACGCTGATTATTCAGGCACTACTGAAGAACAAGTAATCCGAATCTTATCTACCCTAAAAAAAGAGGGCTTGCTCAATGCAAAAGGAAGAAAATTAGGCATCTTGGATTTTGAGACACTTCAAAACGAAATTTCAAAACACACCTATTCACCCAACAGCTAACCCAACACGCTGTGATTCAAAGAGCAACCAATCTAGGTTGCTTTTTTTTTGGAAAACGTTAAAAATTTCCTGCTATAAAGCAGTTTTTTACTTGTAAATATCCTCTTTTAAAACCGTGTAAAAACTTGTTCTACACTATGAATACCCACTCTTTAAAACAAAAGGCCCCTTTATATTTGTACCATTCATAACAACGAAACAAACACCTTCTAAGGGAGGGAAATCTTTAAAACAATTTCTATGAAAACAACAACTTTAAAAATCACTTTGTTTGCCTCTTTGCTATTCGCAATTGCATGTGGTGAAAAAACGAAAAAGAAAAACACAGAAGAAAAAACGGCGCCCGTAGCGACAAGCTCTTTGGAAATCGAAAAACCCCAATTGACCTTTGGTTTTATCAAATTGACAGACATGGCCCCCCTTGCCATCGCAAAAGAAAAAGGTTTCTTTGAAGAAGAAGGTCTTTTTGTATCCGTGGAAGCACAATCCAATTGGAAAAATATTTTAGACCGAGTCATTGATGGACAACTAGATGGGTCGCACATGTTGGCAGGACAACCCATCGCTGCTGGAGCTGGTTTCGGTCGTCAAGCAGACTTGGTCACCCCGTTTTCAATGGACTTGAACGGAAACGGAATCACGGTTTCCAACGACGTGTGGTCCATGATGAAACCAAACATCCCAACCGGTGCAGACGGAAAACCTGTCCACCCGATCAAAGCGGAAACTTTGAAACCCGCTATCAAAGCCTACAATGAAAAAGGAAACGCCTTTAAAATGGGAATGGTCTTCCCCGTATCTACACACAATTACGAAATCCGTTACTGGCTTGCTGCCGATGGCATCCACCCAGGAATGTACACCAAAGAAAACATCCAAGGTCAAGTAGATGCAGAAGTCTTACTTTCTGTAACCCCTCCGCCACAAATGCCTGCCACTCTTGAAGCAGGTACCATTTATGGCTACTGTGTAGGAGAACCATGGAACCAACAAGCGGTTTTCAAAGGCATTGGTGTGCCTGTAGTTACAAATTACGACATCTGGAAAAACAATCCAGAAAAAGTATTTGTCATGACCAAAAAATTTGTCGAGCAGTATCCAAACACCGCAGTTGCCGTTACAAAAGCATTGATCCGAGCAGGAAAATGGTTGGACACTCCAGGCAACAGATCAGAGGCAGTGAAAATACTATCCATGTCTCAATATGTAGGAGCTGACGAAGTGGTCTTGGCCAACTCGATGACAGGTACCTTTGAATTTGAAAAAGGAGACAAACGTTCCATGCCTGATTTCAACGTATTCTACCGATACAACGCCACCTACCCCTTCTACTCTGATGGAGTTTGGTTCTTGACTCAAATGAGAAGATGGGGTCAAATACCCGATGCAAAACCTGCGGAATGGTACGGAGAAAAAATCAAGGACATTTACAGACCTGACATTTGGACCAAAGCAGCAAAAATATTGGCTGCTGAAGGAAAAATCCCAGCATCTGACATCCCAGAAACAGACGGATACAAACCGGCTACAACAGACTTTATCGATGGAAAAACCTACGATGCCAAAGACCCAATCGGTTACATCAACAGTTTCAAAATCGGAAACAAAGACTAAGACCTTATTTAAGGTTTTTTAAAAGAAACCTAAAACAGATCAAAGAATTCAAAAAAGTTAAAAAGGAGCACTTGATGGTACATGCAAGTGCTCCTCTTTGACAAAAAAACTCCTTAAAGAGACAACACCAATCAAACGCTAACAAAAATGAAAGATGCCATCTTACGTACACTTCGCTTTCTCGGACTTGGTTTTTTAGAACCGGTCGTCCGTTTGGCTGCTGGAGAAGACTCCAAAAAAAACACAATCGAAATTTTAAAAAAAATTGTGGCGCCCATTGCTTCCATTCTCTTATTTTTAGGAGTTTGGTACACCGGATCCAAATCGTTGTTCAATACTGAAGCCAACTACACCATAGAAAAAGCACGCAAAGAACAAGGTCAAGTAGAAGCAGACAAGGTCAAAGCCTGCATCGAATCTGGAGACCTTAGCTGCCAGCCCAACACCTTGCCGTCACCGAGCCAAGTTTGGGCATCTTACAAACTACTTTTAAAGGACCACAACACAATTACCGCTGACAAAAAAGCCTTTAAATTGAGAACTGCTGCTCTCAACGAGAAGCGAGTCGCTCAGGGAAAAGAACCGATTGTATACACAGGGAGACCCTCTTTTGTGGATCAAATCAAAACGAGTATCAAAACCGTATTTGCCGGATTTCTATTGGCTCTTTTGATCGCCACCCCTATTGGGATCATCATCGGCTTGAGTGAAACGCTGCGAACTTCTTTCAATTGGTTGATTCAAATTCTCAAACCCGTATCCCCAGTGGTTTGGTTGCTGTTGGTTTTTATGATTGTAAAAACCATGACCAAAGACGCAACTGGAGACACTTCTTTTATCATCTCCTTTATCAGTGTTGGTCTGTGTTCTATGTGGGCCACCTTGGTGAATACTGCCATGGGTGTTTCCTCTGTAGACAAAGATTATATCAATGTCGCCAAAGTATTGAAACTCGGCGCACTTCAAAAAATATTTAAGGTCATTCTCCCCGCTTCTTTGCCCTTGATTTTTACAGGGCTTCGCATCACACTTTCTGTCGCTTGGATGGTCTTGATTGCGATCGAATTGCTCGCACAAAGTCCCGGGTTGGGTTCTTTTGTCTGGGAAGAATTTCAAAATGGTGCCAACGACTCCAATTCAAAAATCATTGTCGCCATGTTTGTCATCGGATTCATCGGATTCTTATTGGATCGGATCATGTTGACCATTCAAAAATTTATTTCGTTTGACAAAAATGAAGGAATTTAACCAAGCGTTTCAACAAAAAAACCAATAAAAATGGCCTATTTAGAACTCAACAACGTCTCAAAAACCTTTGGCACTGGAGACAGCACTTCCCATGTCTTGGACAAAATCAACCTGCACATAGAAGAAGGAGAATTTGTCGCCATTGTAGGATTTACAGGAAGTGGAAAAACAACCTTGGTCAATTTGATCAACGGCCTCGATACCCCAACAAGCGGGGAAGTCTTGTTCAAAGGAAAACCCGTCAGAGACACAAGCCATGAAAGGGGAGTGATTTTTCAAAATTACTCGCTCTTGCCTTGGCTTACCGTATACCAAAATGTAGAAATGGCCGTCAAAGAGGCCTTTCCAAACGAGACCAAAGCATTTCGAGACGCACGGATCAAAGAATACGTAGACCTCGTGAGCCTTTCTCCGGCCATCAACAAAAGACCCAAAGAACTTTCCGGTGGAATGCGGCAACGAGTATCGGTCGCAAGAGCGCTCTCTATGGACCCGGAAATGATTTTGATGGACGAGCCCTTGGGTGCCTTAGACGCCTTGACGCGGGGCAATCTGCAAGACGAAATTTTAAACATTTGGAACAAAAACAAACGCACCGCTTTGTTGATCACCAACGATGTGGACGAAGGTCTTTACATGGCAGACAGAATCATCCCATTGCGTCCAGGCCCCAATGCAACCTTGGGTCCTGAGTTTAAGATCGACATCGAAAGACCGAGAGACAAAGCCGCTTTGAACGACAGTGAGGAATACAAAAAAACAAGAAATGCCCTCATTGAATATTTAATGGATATCGGAAGCGAACGCGCTTCTAACACACAAAACTTATACAAATTGCCTGATTTACAACCCAAAGACCTGCGATGGGATTTTTAGTCAAAAACGGCGCCCTAGAAACAAAAAAGATGGAAACAAAAGCTATTCTTCAAGAAAAATTCCCCTCAAAAGAAGTCTTATTAGACCTTCAAAACCTCAAAAAAGTATACCCGACTCCCAATGGCGATTACGTGGTGCTCGAAGATTTGAACTTACAAGTAAAAAAAGAAGAGTTCATTACCATCATCGGACATTCTGGCTGTGGGAAAACCACCATGCTTTCGATGATTGCGGGGTTGAACGAAATTTCTGATGGAAAAATTTCGGTACTGGGCTCCTCTATCAAAGGCCCTGGACCGGACAGAGGTGTCATCTTCCAATCCCCGAGTTTGATGCCGTGGATGACCGCGCTGGAAAATGTCATGTTGGGCGTAAACCAAGTATTCCCCCACGGCACAAAAAAAGAGAGAGAAGACATCTGTCGCTACTACCTCAGCAAAGTTGGTCTAGAGGGTGCTTTTGACAAAAGAGCTTCAGAGCTTTCACAAGGAATGCAACAAAGAGTGGGAATTGCACGAGCCTTTGCCATCAAGCCCAAAGTATTGCTTTTGGACGAGCCTTTTGGCATGTTGGATTCTCTGACGCGGGGAGAATTGCAAGATGTCTTGATCGAAATCTGGAACAAAGAAAAAATCACGGCTGTCATGATCACACACGATGTGGATGAGGCCATTTTCTTGTCCGACAGAGTCGTGATGATGACCAGCGGTCCCCGTGCTAAAATAGGAGACATTCTACCCATTGAATTCCAAAGACCTCGGTCTCGAAAAGCTGTATTGGCCCACGAAGATTATTATGCGTACAGAAAACATTTGATCGACTTTTTAGAACATTAAACTGAGCTTTGCTCGCTTTAAAATGCGATAAAAGAGTATTTAAAACTGCTGTTTGTCATGTTAAAAATAATACAGTCCTCGTACTTTTGACACAGAAAAATTACCCATTCAACAATTAAAAATAAAACTTATGAAACTTAAAAATTTACTATTTGGAATCGTTGCCTTAGCAACCACAAGTATGTTTGCTCAATTCTCTCTAAGTGGAGAGTTTATTCCCCGAACAGAATACAGAAATGGATTCAGCAGCACCATCTCAGAAGGAACGGAACCCGGAATCGCCACTTCTGTGAGGGCCGCTCTGAAAGCAACTTACAAGACCGAAGGATACACCACTCATTTGAACTTGCTAGAAGTATTTACCATGGGTGACCGCCAACAATTGTCAACCGCAGGAAACGGCAACTTTCGCGTTCAAGAAGCGTGGGCAGACTTGGTCCTCGGCAGCTCCTCTAGTTTGAAAATAGGTCGCCAAGGAATTGCATACGACGATCAAAGAATTATGGGTACTGTAGGTTGGGCACAACAAATGAGAACACACGATGCTGCAGTATACAAATACAAGAATAAAGGGCTTTCTGTAGATTTGGGGGTTGCCTACAACCAAAATTCAGTGACCAAGTCAGGCAATGACTACCTGAATGACAAAATGTTTTCCTACAAAACCATGCAGTACCTGCATGCCAATAAGAAAACAGACAAATTGAATGTAAGCGCTTTGGTGATCAATACGGAATTTCAAGATGCGACAGCAGGAGACGATACCGTGACTAGCTTGTTGACTGCAGGGCTGCATGCAGACTTCAAAATCAGCAGTGTAAAACTTAGTGCCAATGCCTTTGTTCAAGATGGAGACAGGTCCTCAGAAAGCACACCGTACTTGGCCAGTTTGGATGCTGGGTTCAAAGGAACTGACAAAACAACTTTCGGCTTGGGTGCTGAGATCATTTCAGGAAAAACTTCTGACACCTCTTTTGGCTTCTTTCCCGTATACGGCACCAACCACAAATTCAACGGATTTATGGACCGTTTCTACGTAGGAAACCACGCCAAAGGAAACGGATTGATTGACCTGCACGCAAGTGTGAAGACCAAACTCGGCAACGGATACGGACTTATGGTGAAAGCACTTCACTTTGTAGAAGAATCAGAAAGCAAAACACTGGGCTCTGAAATTGACCTTGTCCTCGCAAAAAAATTCAAAGGATACGCGCTGAAATTAGGGTACTCTCAGTTTTTTGAAAGCGATGCTATCCCAACGGCAAAAGACACTCAAAACTGGGCTTGGGCGATGTTAGTAATCAAACCTAAATTCCTTTAAACAACCCATACCGCTACTTATTTTAAAACTGCCCGAATGGGCAGTTTTTTTTTTGTAAAAACTTCCTGTGTGAAGTTCTCTGATTCAAGTGGCAGCCAAAAACAAAGTATAACTACTTAAATTATTACTTAAAAAAAAAATAAAGCCAAGAAATTCTTATATCTTTGCAAAACAGACACCAACCCTTTTGGAAAAAGCAATTAACATATTATTGGCCGACGATCATTTGTTAGTAAGAAACGGCATCAAGTCTCTTTTGGAGGAGGAATCCTATTTGCATGTTGTCGGAGAAGCGGCAAATGGACAAGAAGCCTTGGACCTTGCTAAAAAAATCCAACCCGACTTGTTGATCATCGATGTCAGAATGCCTGTGATGGACGGAATTGAAGCCGTAGGTCATTTGAAAAACTACGCTCCCGACACCAAAGCAATTGTCTTGTCGATGCACGATTCCGAGGAATACATCTTAAAGTCAATCAAAGCTGGGGCAAGTGGTTACTTGCTCAAAGACACTGGAAAATCCGAATTTCTAAAAGCCATCAAGACCATTTACCAAGGAGGAAAATATTTCAGCGGAGACATTTCAAATGTCATCGTCACCAACTACCTACAAAACACCGTCCCTAAAGAAAGTCCGAAGTCTACAATTGACAATGCCGCAAAGCTCACACGTAAAGAAATCGAAATTCTACATTTTATTTTGTCAGGAATGACCAACACTGAAATCTCAGGCAAACTTGGAAAAAGTAAGCGGACCATTGAAACACACCGTTTCAATTTGATGAAAAAAATGAATGTAAAAAACCTGATTGAACTTTCTAGCAAAGCCAAAGAATTAGGTTTTTCTTAGCAAACCTGCGTTTTATCATACATATATCAATTCCAAAAGCATCTATTGAAATACTCGTAAAAATTACGTACATAACTACGTATCACTACGTAAATTTGTAACTTTGTCGTAACAAACGTTGAAAATAAGTTCAAAAAACAAGCCCACAAAAATGTGGAAACTCGTTTTTTAAACCCCAATTTGAAAACCAAAGACTTATGTCAATTACAAAATCCTACAAAACTACCTGTTCATATTGTGGCGTGGGCTGTGGCATCCTCGTAGATAAGAATCACAAGGGAACCTTGACGGTCAAGGGAGATCCTGACCACCCCACAAACAAAGGAATGCTTTGCTCAAAAGGGATGAACTTGCACTATGTAGCACAAGATACTTCTGACAGAATTATGGCCCCAGAAATGCGGTGGAGCAAAAACCATCCGCGAGAAAAAGTCTCCTGGGACACCGCTCTTGAGCGCGCGGCCGCAGTATTCAAAAGTATTCTTAAAAAACATGGACCAAACAGTGTAGGGTTCTATGTCTCTGGCCAATGTTTGACCGAAGAATACTACTTGGTCAACAAATTGACAAAAGGTTTTTTAGGGACCAACAACATTGATACCAACTCCAGACTTTGCATGAGCTCTGCAGTGGTCGGATATAAAAAAGCCCTTGGAGATGACAATGTCCCCATCGCTTATGACGACATCGAATTGGCAGACACCTTCTTTATCACAGGGGCAAATCCTGCATGGTGCCACCCCATTCTGTTTCGTCGATTAGAAAAACACAAAGAAAACAAACCGGACACCAAAATCATCCTCGTAGACCCCAGAAAAACACAGTCGGCAGCCATCGCTGATTTGCACTTGCAAATTCTTCCTGGAACAGATGTGGTTTTGCACAATGCCATTGCCAAAAGATTGATTGACACCAAAAAAATAGACCTGAAATTCATCCAAAAAAGCACCAATAATTTTGAGGCCTTGAAAAAAAAGGTCTCAGAAACATCGCTTTCCAAAGCGGCTGAAATTTGTGGTATTTCAACAAAAGAAATCAAGCTGGCAGCACAATACATAGGCAATGCAAAAGGATTTATCAGCATGTGGACCATGGGCATCAATCAAAGCGTGATTGGGGTAGACAAAAACACATCACTCCTAAACATCTCTCTACTGACAGGACATATCGGAAAACCAGGATCTGGTCCTTTCTCTCTTACTGGACAACCCAATGCCATGGGTGGCCGTGAAGTAGGAGGCATGGCGAACCTATTGGCAGCTCATAAAAATCTGGCCGACCCTAAAGACCGGAAAGAAGTGGCAGATTTCTGGGGATCTCCACCAATCTCTCCTACCCCTGGATTGACAGCTACGGAGATGTTCGACGCCTTGGACAAAGGAACCCTAAAAGCCATTTGGATCATCTGTACCAATCCCGTTGTCAGTCTTCCAGATTCCAACAAGATAGAACGTGCCCTTAAAAAAGCAAATTTTGTAGTGGTACAGGACATCTCTCACCATTCTGAAACTGTAGAATTTGCAGATTTGCTATTGCCCGCAGCAGGATGGCTTGAAAAAGAAGGAACCATGACCAACTCTGAAAGAAGGGTCAGCTTCCTTCCCAAGGGAATCGATCCGCCAGGAGAAGCCTTAGCAGATGCCGAAATCCTATGGAAATTTGCCCAAAAGATGGATTTTTCTGGTTTCAACTACAAAAGTGTTGGTGAAGTCTATGACGAACATTGTCAATTGACCAAAGGAACCAAAATTGATGTCTCCGGACTTTCTCACGAACGCCTGATCAAAGAAGGAAGCATGCAATGGCCCGTCCCGCACGCAACTCACAAAGGAACTCCGCGTTTGTACACCGACCATCAATTTGACACACGAAACGGCAAAGCTGCCTTTAACATCCCTACACACACAAAAAATCAATCTGAAAAGACCTCAACAGAATTTCCATTGATTCTCAATACAGGAAGGATTCGAGACCAATGGCACAGTCGTACCAAAACAAAAAAAGTACAACGTTTGACAAACCACATTGAAGGCCCCTATTTGGAAATGAACGGTGTAGACGCCTTCAAAAGAAACCTCAAAGAAGGCGATGTCGTCGTGGTCAAAAACAACCGTGGTGAAACGAGAGTTCCCGTTAAAATAAATTACGACATCCGAACAGGTGTCGTCTTTATGCCCATGCACTTTGGAAAAATTCTAAACCAAGACTACGGAAGGGTCAACAACCTCACCCACAACTTGGTCGACCCAGTCTCCAAAGAACCCGACTTTAAATACGCAGCTGTAGCAGTCACAAAATACGAGAAAAAACAACAAAAAATATGTATTATCGGGGCCGGAGCTGCTGCCTACCGCTTTGTACAGACGTATCGTGAAAACAATGAAAAGGATGAGATTGCTGTTTTTTCCAAAGAAGAAACCCCGTTTTACAACCGGGTACTGCTTCCCGAATATGTGAGTGAGGAACTGAGTTGGGCGCAACTTCAAAAATTAAAAAAAGGAGAACTCGAAAAACTGAACATCACCTTGCACGCCAATGTTTTTATCCAGTCGATTGATCGAACACAAAAAACAGTGATTGATAGCAATGGCGACCTTCACTCCTATGATTTAATTGTCATGGCCACTGGGAGCCGAGCTTTTATCCCCAACGAGGCGCAACTCGACTTGCCTGGAAGATTTACCATGCGCAACAAAACAGATGCTGACGGCTTGAAAGATTATTTAGAGCACACTGGACTTCCGACCGCAGAACAACACGTGGTCATTGTTGGAGGGGGGCTTTTGGGCTTGGAATTGGCCGCTGCTCTCAACAAAAAGAACATCAACATCACTTTGATCCAAAGAGCCTCTCGCTTGATGGAACGTCAACTCGACAGAGTCGCCAGTCGACTTTTGGCACAAGATGTACAGGAACGAGGAATCCAGATTTATTTTGACAATGAGGTGAACACCGTCTTCGAAGGCGAAGAACAAAACAGCTTGTCCATCAATTTAAAAACAGGGAAAACCATCTCTGCCAATGCCATTGTCTATGCCATTGGAACCCTTCCGAACATCGAACTGGCAAAAACGTCCAAATTGACCTGCCAACGAGGTGTTGTGGTCAATGATTATTTACAATCCAGTGACCCTGCAATTTTTGCGATGGGGGAAATTGCAGAATTTCAAAACAATCTTTTTGGAATTACTTCCGCAGCAGAACAGCAAGCGGACATCGCTGCAAAGTTTATTTTGGGAAACCTAAACAGCCACTACAAAGGGTCTGTTTTAATGAATATTTTAAAATTTGACGACCTGGATCTCTGCAGTATCGGAACCATAGAGTTTCCGGAAAACGATCCTGCTTATGAAGAAATCATCTTGATGGATGTCAGCAGGCGCTTTTATAAAAAATGCATCGTCCACAATGACCGCCTGATCGGAACGGTATTGATGGGGGACAAAAGTGAATTTGCCGAGTTCAAAAGTTTGATTGAAGACCGAACCGAATTGTCAGGAAAACGCGAGGAACTGCTCCGAGGCAAAAGCAATGCTGTTCCCGTATTGGGAAAACTGATCTGCTCTTGTAGCCAAGTGGGAGAAGGCAATCTGAAAGAATGCATCGCGGCTGGGTGTAGCTCTTTCAATGAATTGTGCAAAACGACCGGTGCCGGTTTGGGTTGCGGAAGTTGCAAACCCGAAGTCCGAGACCTATTAAAAAATCACAAAGCTGAAATGCCCAGCGTTTAAAAAACAGATCTTATGAGTCAAGACATCCAACGTGTTCTTACAAAAGGGGGAGTGCTCTCTCCTGGAGAATTGAAGCAAGTCATTGCGCTTGCAGAGGCCTCAGGGCAGAAAGAAATCTTGTTTGGTTCTCGACAAGACATCCTTATCCCTTCTGGGAAAGAGGACGAAAAACCTTTGGAATCCTTTCCTGACCTGTCTCTAGATGTCGTTTCAGAAAGAGGTTTTCAAAACATTGTATGCTCGTATGTTTCTGCCGATATTTTTAAAAACACCCCTTGGCTCAATGGAGTGAAATACCTCTATGTCTTAGAGGAATTCAAATACATCCCAAAACTCAAAATAAACATCACCGATCCAAAGCAGCAATTGGTTCCTCTGTTTAGCGGCCAATTAAATTTTGTCGCTTCTGAGCACGAAGACTATTGGTACTTGATCTTAAAATTGCCACATTGGGAAGAATCCGTCACCTATCCTGTGTTGATTTTTAGCTACGACATCGCCAAAATATCTCAAGAAATAGAAGCCATCGCTCCGGATGCTGACGATGTAGAAGAATTGTTTGACTTGGTGAATGCCAATTTGGAAACCAACAACCGAAGTATCGAAAAAGAATTGTCCGTCACCTACGAACCTTTTCCTTATTACGAAGGAATGAATCAAATTGGAGGCAACCTCTATTGGCTTGGTTTGTATTGGAGAAACAACCGATACGACTTGAAGTTTTTAAGAGCCTTTTCGGACTTTTGTTTGAATCATAAAGTGGGGAAAATATGCATCACACCATGGAAATCCTTTGTTGTAAAAGGCATCTACGAAGAAGACAAATTGGAATTGGAAAAATTCTTAGGGAAAAGCGGTATCAACATACGGCATTCCTCTCTGGAACTGAACTGGCACCTTCCCGTAGCAGACGAAGAAGCCTTGGCCTTGAAAGAATTTATTGTCAAAAGTTTTGACCAAAATGACATCAGTACTTATGGCATGACCTTCGGAATCAGCCACCAAGGAGAAAATAGGGCTTATTTTACAACGGTGATGGTGGAAAAAAACAAAACACCAAACATTGTAAAAAACTTTCAAGTCCGACCTACTTTCAACGTATTGCACTCTAAAAATTTCGACCCCAACACGGATGAATACATCGTCTATGCGCAAGACATTGACAAGATTGAATTGCCTGG
>DLQL01000013.1 GCA_002477565.1 Flavobacteriaceae bacterium UBA7433 | reverse complement strand
TTTATCAATTTCATCCAATACAAATACGGGATTGGACGTATGTGCTTTTTTGAGGTTTTGAATTACTCGTCCTGGCATGGCGCCAATATAAGTCTTCCGATGGCCTCTGATTTCGGATTCATCACGCAATCCCCCTAAGGACATTCGGATGTACTTGCGTCCCAATGATTCCGCAACAGATTTTCCCAATGAGGTTTTTCCTACTCCAGGAGGACCGTACAAACAAATGATTGGAGATTTCATATCTCCTTTCAGCTTCAACACAGCCAAATGCTCGATGATTCTCTTTTTGACTTCTTCCAATCCAAAATGATCTCTGTCCAATATCTTTTGGGCATTTTTCAAATCGAATTTATCATCAGAGTATTCGTTCCAGGGAAGTTCCAATAACAATTCCAAATAGTTTCTTTGTACAGAATAATCAGGCATTTGTGGGCTCATACGCTGCAAACGTCCAATTTCTTTGTCAAAGCGCTCTTGGACTTCTTTGTTCCATTTTTTGACTTTGGCTTTGGACTTCAACTCGTTCAGCTCCTCATCGTGTGAAGCGCCCCCCAACTCTTCCTGAATGGTTTTTAGCTGTTGGGTAAGGTAGTACTCACGTTGTTGCTGGTCCATATCCACCCTCGTTTTGGACTGTATGTCATTGCGCAATGCCAAGCGTTGCAATTCTTTGTTCAACTCTTTCAAAGTCAAAATCGCACGTTCTTTCAAACTACTTTTTTGCAAAAGTCGTTGCTTTTTCTTCACACTCAGGTTCATGTTTGAAGAAATGAAATTTACCAAAAACGACTGACTTTGGATGTTTTTAATGGCAAAAGCAGCTTCCGAAGGAAGGTTTGGATTTTCTTTGATCACTTCCAATGCCGATTCAGTTACAGAAGCAATAATTTCCTTAAATTCTTCTGTATCTTCTACAAAACGGTCTTCTAAAAACTCATCAGTGGTCGCTTTTAGATAAGGTGTCTCTTGTATCACTTCTTTGATCTGAAAACGCTTTTTCCCTTGAATGATGACCGTGGTATTGCCGTCGGGCATTTTCAAAACACGCAAAATCTGAGCGACCACTCCTGTCTTGTGTATGTCTTTTGCAGTAGGTGTTTCCACCTCAGGATCTATTTGAGAAACGACGCCTAATATTTTGTCGCCTTTGTTGACCTCTTTGATCAACTGAATGGACTGGTCTCTACCTGCTGTAATGGGAATGACCACTCCCGGAAACAAGACGGTATTACGCAAAGGCAAAATGGGAAGGACTTCAGGAACTTCTTCTTTGTTGATTTCTTCCTCGTCTTCGACAGTCATCAATGGAATCAATTCGGAATCTTCATCCATTATGTTTTGAAGCGACAAACTGTCTATTTTAATTATTTTTGAATCACTCATAGGATTTATTTACTGCCAACTTGACATTTTTAGTGCATGCTTTTTTCGAAAACCAAACAAGCAACCCCCACAAACGACTGAAAAACAGGGATTGGGGTACATTACCACTGGACTTTCCAAGCTTATAGTTCAATTGTTGTGCCAATTCACACCTAGAGCAAACCTATCTCGTGTATTGAATCTTCAATGTATTAAATAAACGGCTAGAAGTTCATTGAATTGACAAAATCCACAGACTCTTCGATATAAAATAGGTTTTTAGTGAGTTCGGAAGCTCCTTGAATTCGAAAAAAACGACTAGAAACATACGCTCCTGTTTTCTATCTCAGATTCTAAAATCCTCCCTCCCTTTTTTAAAGAAAAAAAAGGGCTTTTGCAGATAAAATCTTAAATTTGCTTGATTTCGGATAAATAATCCAACTTTTAGTAGAAGGATTGCTTCTTTCGATTGAAAACGCCTAACTTACAAAGCGATAACCAACACAACTTATGCCAACGATCTCACGCAAAGGAAAATTGACCCCAGCATCTCCCATCCGGAAATTGGTTCCTTATGCAGAAGCTGCCCTTAAAAAAGGAGTTCACATCTACTATTTAAACATCGGACAACCCGACATCAAAACACCAAAGGTAGCTTTAGATGCGGTCAAAAACAACGATGTAAACATACTGAGTTACTCCACCTCTAATGGCTCCGAAGCCTACCGAGAAAAATTAGCGCAGTACTACGCTGAAAACAACATACACATAAGCTCTGATGACATCATTGTCACGACTGGTGCCTCCGAAGCCCTCTTGTTTGCCATTGCTTGCATCACGGATCCACACGATGAAATCATCATCCCGGAACCTTTTTATGCCAATTACACTAGTTTTGCGATTGCAGAAGGTGTCAATGTAATACCGATTCACACAGGTATTGACAGCCAATTTTCCTTGCCTAAAATTTCAGCATTTGAAAAGGTCATCAACCAAAAAACCAAAGCCATTTTGATTTGCAATCCAGGAAATCCGACGGGTGTGGTTTACACCAAAGAGGAAATTCGGCAATTAAAAGAATTGGCGCTCAAATACAATTTGTTTCTGATTGCAGACGAAGTTTACCGAGAATTTGTCTACGACGGAGAAATACACCACTCCATCATGAGTGAAAACGACATGGAGCAAAACGCCATCATGATCGACTCCATATCGAAACGTTACAGCATGTGTGGTGCACGTATTGGCTGTATCATTTCTAAAAACAAAGTCTTTTTGTCTGCCATCATGAAAATGGCCCAATCACGATTGAGTCCTCCCACCTATGCGCAAATTGCAGCAGAAGCTGCTTTGCAAACGCCTAAAAGTTATTTTACGGAAGTGGTCGCTGAATACACCAAGAGAAGAAACGTCTTGGTGAAAGCCTTGAAAGGAATCGATGGTGTGACGGTGTTCAAACCCAAAGGTGCCTTTTACTGTATTGTAGAATTGCCTGTCAAAGACACTGATCATTTTGCTCAATGGCTGTTGGAAGACTTTCAAGACCAACAGGAAACTGTAATGGTGGCACCTGCAAGTGGTTTTTACTCGACAGAAAACCTTGGAAAATCACAGATTCGAATCGCCTATGTCTTGCAACAAAAAGACCTTTTGAGGTCCGTTATTATATTAAAAAAGGGACTGGCAACCTACACCCATCTTTTTCCCAACAAGACGCTTGAAAGCGTTCCATCTTCTTAAAAACATTCGCATCGGTCATGAAGCCAACACGTTCTGTTTCGCTAAAAAATTTCAATACGTTTGGAGTAGATGCCATTGCGAAGCGCTATGTTTCCATTTCTGACGTCAAAGAACTGCAAGAAATTGTAGCCCTCGAAAAAGAGCTGTTTGTGTTGAGTGGAGGAAGCAACCTCTTGTTGACCCAAGACCTCGATACCTTGGTCGTTCATCTCAACACCAAGGGAAAAGAACTGGTCTCATCAAACAAAACACATGCAAAAATCAAAGTACAAGCGGGAGAAAACTGGCATGAATTTGTGCTGTGGTGCCTTGAAAAAAATTACGGAGGCTTGGAAAACTTGTCCCTGATCCCCGGAAATGTCGGCACCTCTCCTATCCAGAACATCGGCGCTTACGGGGTGGAAGTCAAAGACCGCATCACTGAAGTAGAGGCTCTTGAAATCGCCACTGGAAAACTTCAAATTTTTCAAAACAAAGACTGCCATTTTGGCTACCGTGAATCCGTCTTTAAGAACAAGCTCAAAGGCCAATACATCTTGACGAGTGTGACCTTTCAACTCTCTACCAATGCACATCAGATTGAGGACTCCTACGGAGCCATTCAAGAAGAGTTGGCGTTGAAACACATTTTTGAACCCACACCGAAAGACATCAGTGCAGCCGTGATCAAAATTAGAAATGGCAAGCTTCCCAATCCAAAGGACATTGGAAACAGTGGTAGTTTTTTTAAAAATCCCGTGGTTGGAAAAACCCTTTTTACGACAGTTCAAAAAAAGTTCAAGGACTTGCCGTATTATGTTCTTACTGATGACCGCTATAAAATTCCTGCCGGTTGGTTGATCGAACAATGTGGATTCAAAGGCAAACGGTTTGGAGCAGTAGGCGTACACGAAAAACAAGCCTTGGTATTGGTCAATTACGGATCCGCTACGGGCAAGGAAGTGATAGCCTTGGCACAAAAAATCCAAGCGACTGTCTTACAACGTTTTGCCATTTCATTGGAAATGGAGGTCAATGTGATTTGACCCCACACGGAACACCCCTGATATGTCAGTAAAAAAACCTAAAAAAATCATCATTGTAGGAGGTGGACCCGCCGGAATGCTCGCTGCCATAGAATTGAGCAAAACCCACGAAGTGCAACTGTTCGAAAAGGGAAAGACGTTGGGACGTAAATTTCTGGTAGCAGGAAAGGGTGGCTTCAACTTGACCAACCGCGTGGTTGGAGCTGAATTAAGCGCCAACTACAGTCCAAATTCTCTCTTTGAAAACGCTTTGAAACATTTTGACAGCTCGCAAACACGTTCTTGGCTAGAAAACCTTGGAATTCCTACATATGTGGGGAGTAGTGGGCGGGTGTTTCCCGAAAAAGGCATCAAACCGATTCAGGTATTGAACGCCTTAAAAGAACGTCTTTGTGCGCAACACACACAGGTGCATTACGAACACGAATTTGTGGACTTTACACCCAAAAAAATCCGTTTCCTGCACATGGGAGTACTTGTTGAAAGCTCTTATGATAGCTGTATTTTTGCTTTGGGAGGTGCCTCTTGGTCAGTGACAGGTTCCAAAGGCGATTGGCTTGAGATATTTAAAGAAAAAGGACTGCAAACCCAGCCTTTTGAACCTTCCAATTGTGGTCTCAACTGTGCGTTTCCCATAGATTTCTTAAAAAACCATGTCGGAAAGCCATTGAAAAACATTCGCATTTCCTGTCAAGGAACTACCGTCAAAGGAGAAGCAGTCGTAAGTTCTTATGGTCTGGAGGGCAATGCGGTATATCCAATTTCTAAAATTGTGAGAAATGCTCTGAAGCAATGCCAGCAAGTATCCGTAGAAGTGGACCTAAAACCGTTCAATACGGAGTTGCAATTGCTGCAAAAAGTAACGCCAAAGACACTTCCAAAAAATTACGCTTACTTGTTTAAATTGACCAAAACCCAAATAGATTTTGCAAAAGCACACACCGACAAAGAGACCTATTTGAATGCACTATTGTTTGCCAAGGCACTTAAAAAATTGACGGTCCCTGTACAAGGTTTGCGAAGCGTGGAAGAGGCAATTTCCACAGTTGGAGGAATTGACAGCGAAGAATTGTCATCGGATTTTTCCCTAAAAAAAATCCCCAACATCTATTGTGTTGGGGAAATGTTTGATTGGGACACCGTTACCGGTGGCTATCTGTTGCAGGGTTGTTTTAGCTCGGCTTTTACTGCTGCAAAAGCCATTTCAAACCCAACACCAAATCGTTCCTTGAATTAATTATTACCTAAGATGATCGGCATGCCCTCTTTTCCAGAGCCAATAACGATGACCTTTGAATTGGATGATTTGGCCAATTCAATTGTTGCTTGAATTCCTTTCTCTTTTAAGATATTGGTTGTCAAAGACTGGTTGAGAATCCTGTTGGCAGCTGCCTTTCCTTCCGCATCAATTTTTTGACGTTCTGCTTCTTTTTGAGCCTTTTGAATTGTAAACTCATACTCCAAGAATTCTTGTTCTTGTTTGAGCTTGTTTTCGATGGCTGTTTTGATTGTCGGTGGCAAAGTAACGTCTCTCACCAATACTTCATTCAATTGCACGTATTGATTGTCTAAAATCATTTTTGTTTCTTCAAAAATCTCTTTTTGAATGGCATCTCTTTTGCTGGAATATATTTGTTCCGGTGTGTAACGTCCGACCACACTTCTAGCTGCAGAACGGATAGAAGGTTTGATCACTCTTTCCAAATAATTTTGTCCTTTCTTTTGGTGTAACAAACCCAATTGGTCTGTTTGTGGTTTGTACCATGCGGTGACTTCCAAGAGGATATCCAAACCGTTGGAAGACAACACTTTCATTTTCTCCAACAACTCTTGTTGACGAACTTCGTATACAATCACTTTGTTCCAAGGTGCTACAAGGTGGAATCCCTCTCCCAAGGCAGCCTCGTCCGTAACGACTCCTCCATCAAAAGTTTTGTACAAAACACCTGCTTCTCCAGAACCGATGGTTACGGTTGCTTTTGAAAAGAAAATGACAGCAAGAACGACCAGTGCAATCACAAAAGCGCCTCCTTTGGGAAATCCAAATTCTAATTGATTATTAGTACTCATAAGTTTGTTGTTTTAAATTTTTAGTAAAATTACAAATTGTTGTTGAGATTAAGGCAGTACTTCAAAAGAAGTTTTTCCTATTTTGATCTTTTTACGCAAGCGTGAGTGGACATCACTCCCTGGAATAAAACAACAAGCTGCAGCTTCACAAGCATACAACAATTCAACATCGTAGGTGGTCGTCACACCGTCAACAAATTGTCCAAAAACCAACACTTCCAAATCGTCAAATTTTGGCCAGCCACCCTCAGGACAGAAGTCAGAAACTTGAAAGGCTTTGATGTTTTTGAGTACAGCCTCTTTGAGAAAGGAAAAATCCTTAGTTGACAAAATGGTAGAGAAAGATGATTTCTGCCTGCAGCGCCGGTCTTTTTTGCCCCTTTATTTCGATCGAGATGTCTAAAACCGCTTTGGAAGTACCTCTTAAATTCACCAGTGATTTAAGAGATGCTTTCAATCGAAGTTCACTGTCTACCAAAACAGGTGTGATGAATTTCAAATTATCAATCCCGTAATTGACCATCATTTTGTTGTTTTTTACTTCCACAACTTGTCCCCACAAATAAGGCAAAACAGACAAGGTAAGGTAACCATGTGCAATCGTATTCTTAAAAGGACTTTCTTTTTTTGCCTTTTCTTGGTTGGTGTGAATCCACTGGTGGTCTAAGGTGGCATCTGCAAATTTATCAATTTGTTCTTGGGTAATTTTCAAATAGTCTGAAGTACCCAATTCTTTGCCTTCATAGGCTTTGTACTCTTCAAAACTGTGGATTTTTAATGCAGCCATTTTTATGGTTTTTTTTGATTTTATTAGTATGCTACTTCTAAAAGTTCTACCGTTCCTTGAGGAACGACCGTTAGCTGTTCTTCGTTGGCAGGCAACAAGACCGTTTCTCCTTTTTTGATAGTTAATTCCTGGTTAGGAGTCTTCAAAAGCGCCAATCCGTCGGTGCAGATAAAGATTTTAAAAGAGTTTCCTAAGTCATAGGTCAAGGTCAATATTTCATTGCTGCTGATGTAATTGGTTTTGAAAAAAGGCGTGTCAATCATC
>DLQL01000040.1:1247-26481 GCA_002477565.1 Flavobacteriaceae bacterium UBA7433 | reverse complement strand
CTGGTCAATGCCTACAACAACATGATCGATGCTTTGGAAGAAAGTGCGGTAAAACTTGCAAAAAGTGAACGAGAACACGCGTGGAGAGAAATGGCAAAACAGGTGGCGCACGAAATCAAAAACCCCTTGACTCCCATGCGGCTGTCCGTACAAAGTTTTCAAAGACGCTTCGACCCCAAAGATCCCAATAGCAAAGAGAAATTAAAAGAATACAGCGACACTTTGATCCAACAGATTGATGTCATGAATTCTATTGCGACTGCCTTTTCCGATTTTGCCCAAATGCCGAGCAAACAAAAAGAGAGAATTGAAGTGGTTGGAGTGCTCAAAATGGCATTGGATATTTTTGACAAGGCCTACATTCACTTTCAGAGTCCGGACAAAGAAATCACGGTCAATATGGACAAAACACAATTGATACGAATTGTGACCAACCTCATCCAAAATGCCATCCACGCAACGGAAGAGCTCGAAGACCCCAAGATTACTTTGACCATCTCGGAATCGGAACACGCGATTGAGTTGTTGGTCTTTGATAACGGAAAAGGCATTGTGGAAGCGTTAAAGTCAAAGGTATTTGAACCTCGGTTTACCACCAAGAGTAGCGGTATGGGCTTGGGGCTTCCTATGGTCAAAAAAATTATTGAAGGCTATGGAGGAACCATTTCTTTTCAGTCTCAAGAAGAGCTTGGGACAGAGTTTGCAGTACATATTCCGAAGGGCAACACAAAGGAAGCTTGAGGATTTTATAAAACTTAAAAACAAATCGGCATGAAATTTCAAAACACACTTCTTGATTTTCCAGCAGCAGGTGTTGCGAGGGTAATGGTGAACAGACCTACCAAACTCAACGCGCTGAACAGCGATACGATTGCAGAGTTACACGCGGTATTTGTAACTTTGAAAGCGGACAATTCGGTTCGTGTGGTGCTTTTGACAGGGGCAGGTGACAAAGCCTTTGTGGCGGGTGCAGACATTTCCGAATTTTCAACTTTTTCTTCAGAAGAAGGAATGCTTTTGGCAAGACAGGGGCAGACCTTGTTGTTTGATTTTATTGAAAACTTCCCCAAGCCGGTGATCGCTGCTATCAATGGTTTTGCCTTGGGAGGGGGGTTGGAATTGGCGATGGCTTGTCACTTGAGGTGTGCCTCTGCGCATGCCAAAATGGGCCTCCCTGAGGTTTCCTTAGGCTTGATTCCTGGTTATGGAGGTACCCAAAGATTGCCTCAATTGGTCGGAAAGGGCAGGGCCTTGGAGTTGATTTTGACCGGTGGTATGATTGCTGCGGAAACGGCTTTGAATTCAGGTTTGGTCAATGCAGTGGTGGCTCCTGAAGATTTGCTTTCTCACTGCCTTGAACTGGCTCAAAAAATCAGCCGCAATTCCCCCCAAGCACTCGGTACAGCAATCCAAGCGGTTCTTGCAAATTATTCGGACGGAAGAGACGGTTTTGAAGCAGAAATTCAAAATTTTGGTGCTTGTTTTGGAACGGCTGATTTTCAGGAAGGAACCCAGGCTTTTTTACAAAAGAGAAAACCGAAGTTTTAAGCCCTATTGGGTTTTTATAAAAAAGAACCCTTTTTTTGAAAAACACACGAATCCACAGACCGCCGAAAGTGGGATCAAACGCTGCAATATAGGTTGGATGATACCCCCTTTATTTTTATTGTGTTCTCAAACATTTATTTTAAAAACAAGGAACAATTCGCTTGTGCCCAAAGTACCAAATACAAGCAAGCAGGGCCTTTCAGTCACAGTGTTCCGTTCCACTCTGCGTAAAACTGCGCCAAAAAGAGTTCCATAAATCGATGTCTTTCTGTGGCTATTTTCCGTCCTGTATCCGTGTGCATTCGGTCTTTTAAGAGCAATAGTTTTTCGTAAAAGTGGTTGATGCTCGGTGCGGTAGATTTTTTGTATTCTTCTTTAGTCATCGAGAGCTCGGGTTTGATTTTTGGATCGTACAAAGCCCTTTTTTTAAATCCACCATAGCCAAAGCACCGTGCGATGCCGATGGCGCCAAGCGCATCCAAACGATCTGCATCTTGTACCACTTCCAATTCTTTGGAATGGAATTCTTGCTCAAAATTGCCTCCCTTAAAAGAGACATGTTTGACGATTTGGACTACATGGTCTGCGACTGTTTTCGAAACACCTTGTTCGTTTAGAAATGCACGCGCCTTTTTTGGAGCAATGCTTTCGTCTCCCTTGTGAAATTTTGAATCGGCGATGTCGTGCAGCAATGCGGCCAGTTCGACTACAAAGGGATCTGCAAGTTCTTTTTTTGCAATTTGATTTGCATTTTTGGTCACGCGTTCGATGTGAAACCAATCGTGTCCCCCTTCTGCATTTGCAAGGGCTTCTTTTACGAAGTCGGCAGTGTTTTTAAGAATCTGTTCTTTGTTCATCTTGTAAAATAACGGAATAATTAGCAACCTACAGAAAAATCAAATGGCAATCCATTCAATTATTTGTCCATTAGTTTCTGATCGGTCGGATTTTTCAACTTCAAAAAAAGGACGATGAAATTTAAGGTTTTTTGATTTAAAGGTTTGTGTCAGCTGTTTTTATTGTAAATTAAAGTGGCAGATAGGCTGGTTGGTTATAAAAAACAGATAAATCAAATGGAAGAAGAATCCTTGATAAATAAATTTGAATTGCATTATTACTTTGAGGAAAGTGATGATTCTCACACAATGAATGCTTTTGTGAGGAATCGGTGTGAATTTGAGTTGCTTCAAATTTACAATGAACTTCAACGAGAGCTAGAAACGGACGTAAAAATTGAAACAGAAGCCTATGGAGAAGGAGGACTTAAGGAACTATGGACTTTTCTTGCAGACAATTCGGCTCCAATTTCGTTACTTCTTATAGGCTTATCAATTGTACTTTCAAGATTACCATCCCCAAAAACGAAACTTGAAAAAATGGATTTACAATTTAGTATTGAAGAAAGAAAACAAAACATTGCCAATTTTAAAAAAGGGAATGACGAAGAAATCAAACAAAACGGAATATCTATTGAAAATTTTAATCTAATTATTGATTCAAATCTTAAAATCTCAAAGTTTCGTTCTAATTTTTACAAACAGCTTGAAAACTATTCAAAGGTTAAAAAAATTGCAATAACAAAACTTACTAAAAACAAACAAAAAGTGGAAGATTCCATTTTTGTTCAAAGATCAGACTTTGATAATTTTGTTCTTGAAAGCGATGATTTGGAGCCGATTGTTGATGAAAACGCCACAATCGAAATTGTTTCTCCTGTTATCAAAAAAGGAAAATACAAATGGAAAGGCATCTACGAAAAATCACCGGGCGTAATTGACTTCTACATGAAAGACCAAGATTTTAAACAGTCTGTAATTGCAGAAGGAATTGAGTTTAAAAATGGGACTTTTATAGTTTGTGTGTTAGAGATTTCAAGAAAAATAAATGAAATTGGAGAAATTTTAAATTCATCATTTTCTGTGCTAACAGTTCTTAAAAAACATTATAGGAGTACTGTTGTTGAAACCCCTCAAGGGAAAAAGTATCGAAAGACAAAAGAAGCTGAAAAAAACCAATTCAAGTTATTTGAAAACGATGAGAAAGAAGAATAGCCCAGTTCAACCTCAAAGATTTCTATTGCCTTTCTTACCCACTGCCATCCCTTGGTTCGAATTACCTTATCTTCAACAATCAAGTTGGCCCGTTTTTTTTGTTTTTTTAGGGGTATTGGATTAACTTTAAAACAGTTCATAAAAGTTCCAAATGACTACCTTAGTTATGCAGTACTTTATCCTTTTGATTTGTACTCAAGTTTATCAACAGTTGGTTCAACATACACATAACTTCTATGGTCATCCTTATCACATTAGGACAGGGATTGATAACAATTGGCATGTTGTTAAAAGGCGTGGTAGTTCGTTTTGTAAGCTGCAGAGCTATCTTTTTTGTAGCAATTATGCCGTTTGGTATTGGACTAGGTTTTCCAGCCACCGCAGTCGCATCTGTGGCTGTTTATTTCATTTTGAAAAACAATGATATAAATTATGTATGGTCATTCAAAACAAATATTGTTGAGTCTTAGGAAGCGTAAGTGTTTTGAAGAATCTGTTCTTTGTTTATCTTGTAAAATAACGGAATAATTAGCAATCTACAGAAAAATCAAATTGGTATCTTTGCCAAAATAATTGTCTTTAAAATACAATACCTGTGTCCTATCTTTTAAACATTGAAACAGCTACCAAAAATTGTTCTGTGAGCCTCAGCAAATCGGGGCAATTACTAGCTTTGAAAGAAGTGAATACGGGTGGGTTTTCACACGCAGAGCAATTGCATGTTTTTTTAGCAGAAATCCTTCAAGAATCCCAGCTCACCTTTAAAGACTTGTCAGCAGTGGCAGTTGGAAAAGGACCGGGTTCATATACGGGTTTGCGCATCGGCGTATCCGCTGCTAAGGGACTGTGCTACGCCTTGGAGATACCGATGATTGCTTTGGAAACCTTGACGATCTTGGCACATGCGATTTCCATTTCGGAGGGAGTGCTCGTTCCGATGCTAGACGCGCGTAGATCCGAAGTCTACAGTGCTGTTTTTGATCCTTCTTACCAGCAGATTCGGGCTACCGAAGCTCAGATTATTGAGCCCCATTCTTTTGGAGAAGCCCTCGACAAAGGGCCTGTTTATTTTTTGGGGGACGGGGCTGAAAAGTGCAAGGAAATCATCCGGCATCCCAATGCCATTTTTAGAGACGATTTTTTTCCTTCTGCACGAGAAATGAGCGCCTTGGCCTACGAGAAATACATGCGACAAGAGTTTGAAGATGTCGCTTATTTCGAACCTTTTTACCTCAAGGATTTTGTTGGGACCAAGTCCAAAAAAAGAAGCTGATTTATAAAATACTGTCTAATTATTTCATGTAAACATCTCGCTGTGGGAAAGGAATGGTGATTTTTTCTTTGTCCAAAGCAATTTTACAAGCTTCCAAACATTCAAAATACACTTGCCAATAGTCTTTTGGAGCAGTCCAGGGTCGAACGGCCAATTCTACGGCGCTGTCTGCCAAGTTCGCCACATGAACTTCTGGACTTGGGTCTTGAAGCACTTTGGGGTGTTTTGCCAATGTCTCTTTTAGCAAAGTTTTTGCTTGGCGGAGGTCAGAGTCATACGCAATGCCGATGGTCAAGTCAACACGTAATTTACCTTCTTCTGTATAATTTTTTATGGTGCCGTTTGAGAGAATTCCGTTGGGAATGATGGCCAGTTTGTTTTGATGAGTGATTAGTTTTGTGACAAAAATTTGAATTTCCTTGACGACCCCGAGTTCCCCATGAGCTTCGATCAGATCTCCTACTTTGAACGGTTTGAACAACAAGATCAATGCACCGCCTGCAAAATTGCCCAAGGCACCTTGCAAAGCCAATCCCAAGGCCAATCCTGCAGCACCAAGAATCGCGATAAAAGAAGTTGTAGCAATTCCCATTTGACTCAAAACCGCAATCAAAAGCAAGGCTTTTAAGCCCCAGTTCAAAAGATCGGAGAGGAAACTTTGCAGACTGACTTCTACGTTTCCTTTTGTCATCAATTTTTTAGCGATTTTCGTCAATTTTTTTACGGCCCAAAGCCCGACGAAAAGCAAGGCAATTGCCAAGAGCATTTGAATGCCAAAATCAATGGCCTGGTCTTTGTATTTGGAGTAGTTGTCCAGTGCGAAGTCAAAAGGAATTTTTTCCATGGTGTTTTTTTTAGAGATCGTAGTTGTAGGGAAACCCAAAGTACAAAAACCTTTTTTAAAAAAGAAACCTCGCAACAGATGCTGTTGCGAGGTTTTAGAGTTTTTGTAATTGTATGTTCTTTATCCGACCACTTTTTTGATTCGTGCAATCGCTTCTTTGATTTGTTCATCAGATGCGGCATACGACATTCTAATACATTCGGGTGCTCCAAAAGCCTCTCCTGTCACGGTCGCCACATTGGCTTTTTCCAACAAGAGCATTGAAAAGTCAGATGCATTTTTTATTTTTTGGCCTTTGATGGTTTTTCCAAAGAAATAGGAGATGTCTGGGAAGACATAAAAAGCGCCTTCAGGTTTGTTCAATTGAAACCCTTTTACCTTTCCCAAAAGTTCCAAGACCATGTCTCTTCGTTTGTGAAATTCATCTACCATGTACCCGATTTTGGTCACGGGAGCTTCCAGTGCAGTAATGGTGGCACGTTGTGCGATGCAGTTGGCTCCAGATGTGATTTGTCCTTGCATCTTGTTGCAGGCCTTTGCAATCCATTCTGGGGCGCCGATGTATCCGATTCTCCAGCCCGTCATGGCAAAAGCTTTGGCAACACCATTTACTGTGATTGTTCTGTCGTACATGCTTTCAATGGCTGCGAAACTAAAATTTCCTAGCCCGTAATTGATGTGTTCATAAATCTCGTCTGACAAGATGTATATCTGAGGGTGTTTTTCCAATACTTTGGCCAACGCTCGGTATTCTTCTTCGGTATATACCGTTCCACTCGGATTGTTGGGCGAGTTGAAAAAGATCATTTTTGTTTTTGGAGTGATGGCAGCTTCCAATTGCTTGGGAGTGATTTTAAAGTCGGTATCAATGCTGGAAGGGATTTCCACATAAGTCGCTTCTGACAAGATTGAAATCGCCGAATAGCTCACCCAATAAGGCGCAGGTAACAAAACTTCGTCACCTGGATTCAACAATACTTGTGCCACATTGGCAATGGATTGTTTGGCTCCAGTAGAAACCACAATTTGATTGGGGTTGTAGGAAAGGTTGTTGTCTCTTTTGAATTTTTTACAAATTGCTTCGCGCAAATCTGCATACCCATTTACAGGGCTGTAGGAATTGTAATTGTCTTTGACAGCTTGGATGGCAGCATCTTTGATAAATTCAGGTGTGTTGAAGTCTGGTTCTCCCAAACTCAAACTGATGATGTCTTTTCCTTGTTCTTTCAATTCTCTTGCCTTTGCAGCCATTGCCAATGTAGCTGAAGTAGGCAAGCTCTTAATTCTGTTTGATAGTTGTTCCATTTTTTTATTAAATTGTTTTGATGAATTGTCAAATATCAGGGGTCAAAAACCAGTAGGATTTGACTTTTCTATTTGACTGTCAACGGGTATTGTGGTGTTATGCAGGATTGATTCCTAGATTTTTAAGGTGATTGAAATGCGCCAACAAAGCCTTGGTCATGGTTTTGTATTCGTAGTAAGGCAAACTGAATTCGTCGGTGGTTTCTTTGACTATTTTTGCAATTTTTTGGTAGTGAATATGAGAAATGTGTGGAAAAATATGGTGTTCCACTTGGTGGTTCAGTCCTCCGGTAAAGAAGGAGATAAATTTGTTGTTCGGCGCAAAATTAGATGTGGTGTACAACTGGTGTATTGCCCAAGTATGCGATAGATTCCCCTCTTTGTCTGGCAGTGGCATGTCTGTTTGTGGAACGATGTGTGCCAATTGAAAAACCACACTTAGAATAAGGCCCGCGGTGTAATGCATGGCAAAAAAACCGATCATAATTTTCCACCAAGAAAGATCCAATACAGCCAAGGGCAAGAAAATCCAAAAGGCGTAGTAACCAATTTTGGTAACTACCAAAACAATCCATTCTTTGGTAGGGTTTGGAAAATCACCATACGACAGCTTCTTTTTCAAGTAGCGACTCATCTGTTTGAAATCTGTAGTGATGGCCCAGTTGATGGTCAACAAACCGTAGAGTAAAATAGAGTAATAGCGTTGCAGTTTGTGGATTTTCAACCATTTGGAATGTTTTGAAAAGCGAATGATGCGTCCTGCATCAATGTCTTCGTCATGTCCTTTGATGTTGGTAAATGTATGGTGCAATACGTTGTGTTGCACTTTCCAATTGTAAACATTCCCTGCCAAAATATAGATGCTGCTTCCCATCAATTTATTGACCCATTTTCTGCTTGAAAAAGACTCGTGATTGCTGTCGTGCATGACGTTCATGCCCACGCCTGCCATTCCTATTCCACTTGCGATGGCCATAAGCAAGAGCGCCCATTGCGGCATCGAAACGGTCAGCCCTATTGCAAAAGGAATAAATAAAATCGAAAACATCAAGAGGGCTTTGCTGTACAATTTCCAATTGCCAGTTCTACGGATTTTATTGTCTTTGAAATACCGGTTTACACGTTTGTTCAAAGTCTTGAAAAATTTGGCTTTGTCTATTCTTGAAAAATGTAACTTTTGCATGGCAGCGATCTGTTATCTTCAGCGTACAAAAATAACTAATTTTTAGCTCTTAAAAATTTAATAATTCATAATTTTACGCCCTTGCTAAAAACAAAGCACTTACATTTGAGGAACCTAGAAACTGACTATGCAAATTTTAAATAAATACTTTCCCAATCTCACCGAAACCCAAGTACAACATTTCAAGCAATTGGAGTCGTTGTACACGGAGTGGAATGCAAAAATAAATGTGATTTCTCGCAAAGACATAGCTGCTTTGTACGAACGTCATGTGCTGCATTCTCTGGGCATTGCCAAAGTCCAGCCGTTCAATCCAGGGGCACGTGTTTTGGACGTCGGTACAGGCGGTGGTTTTCCTGGAATCCCATTGGCCATTTTGTTTCCCGAAACCGAATTTCATTTGGTGGATTCTATTGGAAAAAAAATAAAAGTTGTGGAGGAGGTTTCAGCAGCTTTGGGCTTGAAAAATTTAAAAGCGGCGCACATCCGCGCGGAAAAAGTCAAGGGAGAATTCGATTTTATCGTCAGTAGAGCCGTGACTACAATGCCTGATTTTGTAAAATGGGTCCGCAAAAAAGTTGCTAAAAAACAACAGCACACACTTAGAAATGGCATTTTGTACCTCAAAGGAGGAGATTTGACAGAAGAACTTTCATTGTACAGCAGTGCTTCTTTGTACGAATTGGCTGCTTTTTTTGAAGAGGATTTTTTTGAGACTAAAAAAGTAGTTCACTTGCCATTAAAGTACAAGCCTTAAACCTTCATAATTTCAACGTCTTTTTCAGCGTAAGCTTCGTCAATTTTTTTGATGAAGGAATCCGTTAGTTTTTGAATTTCTGTTTCAGCTACTTTTTTTTCATCGTCAGAAATCGCTGTTTTTTTGATTTCGTTGTTGGCCTCTTTGCGTGCATTTCGGATGCTGACCTTGGCGTGTTCTGCAGCAGATTTCGCTACTTTTGACAGCTCACGTCTTCGCTCCTCTGTGAGTGCAGGTACATTGATGATGATGCTCTCTCCATTGTTCATCGGGTTGAATCCCAAATTTGCCAACATGATTCCTTTTTCGATTTCAGGAATTAGTTGTTTTTCCCAAGGCTGTACAGTGAGCGTTCTTGCATCTGCAGTATTTACATTGGCTACTTGGCTCAAGGGGGTTTGAGCTCCGTAATAATCTACCATCACGCCTCCCAACATAGAGGGACTGGCTTTTCCTGCTCGGATGTTTCTAAATTCTTTGCTCAGGTGTTCCAATGCAAGTTGCATTTGTTCTTTTGAGCTGTCTGTAATAAATTCGATTTCTTCGTTCATAGCGGTGTTTTTTTTGCACTTGCAATCAATCGGCAACGACAGTTCCTATTTTTTCTCCAGAAAGTAATTTTTGAAGGTTTCCTTTGGTGTCCATGTTGAATACAATGATTGGCAAGTGGTTTTCTTCACTGAGTGTAAAAGCAGTCAAGTCCATGATTTTCAATCCTTTTTGAAGGACATTTTGGTAAGTGATGTGATCGTATTTGGTTGCTTTCGGGTCTTTTTCAGGATCTGCAGAATAGATGCCGTCTACACGAGTTCCTTTTAAAATCACATCGGCAGAAACTTCAATCGCTCTTAGTACAGCTGCTGTGTCGGTAGTGAAATATGGATTTCCGGTTCCTGCGCCAAAAATGACAACACGTCCTTTTTCCAAGTGACGAACGGCTCTTCTTTTGATAAAAGGTTCGGCCACTTGTTCCATTTTGATCGCGGTCAACAGGCGTGTTTTGATTCCAACAGATTCGATGGCGCTCTGCAAAGCCAGTCCGTTGATGCAAGTAGCGAGCATGCCCATATAGTCTCCTTGTACCCGGTCCATTCCTTTGCTTGCTCCTGCCACACCTCTAAAGATATTGCCTCCGCCAATGACAATCGCCACTTCAATCCCCTTTTCGACAATAGCTTTGATTTCTTCAGCATATTCTGAGAGTCTCGCGGGGTCAATTCCGTATTGGTTGGCTCCCATCAAAGATTCTCCGCTTAGCTTAAGTAATATTCTTTTGTACTGCATGCTGCTTTTTTAAGTTGCACAAATATACGTATTTTGAAAATCTTTCTTCAAAGTTTTCAAAAAGTTTCGTGGGGATCGGTCAAAAAAAAGACTGTCTTAAGAGACAGTCTTTTTAGATTTTATGTATTTTAAAAAGGCAAATCGTCTGGTTCGTTACTGCTCGCAGCAGGAGCACTTGTCGTTTCAAAACCAGCCGTTGGAGGCGTCGCAGTGTTTTGTGCTTGAGCGCCTTCAATTCTCCATCCTTGGATCGAGTTGAAATATTTGGTTTCTCCTTGTGGGTTTACCCATTCTCTTCCTCGGAGATTGATAGACACAGTGACGTCTTGTCCAACACTATAGCTGTCCAATAGATCACATTTATCTTGAATAAATTCTACCAAAATCATTTGGGGATATTGTTCTTCAGTTGTCACTACCAATTCACGTTTTCTGAAACCATTGCTTCCAAATGTTTGTGTAGCACTTATCAATTTGATTTTTCCTGTTACTTGCATTTCTTTTTTGAATTACGTTAATTTTGCGCGCTTATAAAATAAGCCCACTACAAATTTAAAAATTTTAATTTGGTTCCATTTCTTTTTTCAATTGGGTTTGTTGAAACTTATCAACATTTTTGAATCATTTTGAGGAGCAGTTTTATTTTACACAGCATATGTGCATTCTTTTTCCGTTCTTTAGGGTGAAAAATTGACAAAAGTGTAATTCTTTTGCCAACGCATTTTTAATTTTTGACCACCAAATACAATGTCATGAGTCGTTTTTTTAATTTTTTGACCTCCAAAAGCATTCTTTTCTTTTTTTCTTTTGCGCTTTTGGGTTTCGTTTTGTGGAATTCCTATGATTTTTCTAAAAAGTTCAAAATAGACCAACGTTCTCAAATGGAAATTTTAGCAAAAGTCTACGACCGTTTTGGAACAGCAGATTTGAGCCAAGATCTTTCTTTGGAAGCCAAAATAATTGAAAGCAATTACAACATTCCAATGATTGTTACCGATGGAAAGGGGGTGGTTTTGATGAAGCGAAATTTAGATTCCATCAAAGCCTTGGATTCGATTTATCTTTCAGACCAACTGTTGTTGATGAAAAGTGAAAACGAGCCCATAGTGATCACTTATTTGAAAGACAAACAATATATAATTCACTACCGTGATTCCGACCTTTTGACGCGTCTCAAATACTACCCTTTAGCCCTGTTCCTGATGATGGTTTTGTTTTCTGGAGTAATTTTCATGGTTTTTAGAACGTCAAAAGTTGCCGAGCAAAACAAGCTGTGGTCAGGGATGGCCAAAGAAACAGCCCATCAGATTGGGACACCGCTTTCTTCCTTGATGGGATGGGTGGAGCTGATGAAGCTTCAAAACACTGCTATGTCGGTGGTTCCCGAATTGGAAAAGGACATCGATCGACTGAATACTATCACAGATCGGTTTTCTAAAATTGGATCGACCCCCACCTTAGCACCTCTTGAGATCTGTGCCGTTGTTCAGAACACCGTCTCTTATTTTCAAGCGAGAAGTTCCAAAAGCATTGTTTTTAAATTTGAAAAATCTATAGCTCAGGTGTGGGTTCAGGCTAACGAACAGCTGTTTGGCTGGGTGCTGGAAAACTTGATTAAAAACGCAATTGATGCCATGTCGGGCAGAGGTACATTGACCTTAGAAATTTTCCCCAAGGAATCGGGGACGGTAACAATTTGCATTTCAGATACCGGCAAAGGAATTCCAAGAAAATTACAAAAAAAAGTATTCAAACCTGGTTTTACAACCCGAGCAAGAGGTTGGGGCTTGGGCTTGTCCTTGTCAAAGCGCATTGTTGAAAATTACCATTCCGGAAAATTAGTTGTCAAAAAATCGGAACTCGGAAAAGGAACCACTTTTGCGGTGCAACTCAAACAGCTACCAGCTACTGTTCCAGTTGCTGACTGATGGCAGCGGCCAAATCTTCAAACGCTTTCGGAGTCAGTGCTATTTTGGGTTTTGAAAAGTTGGCATCTTGCATGCTGTTCAGTGGAATCAAATGCACATGCGCGTGGGGAACTTCCAATCCGATTACGGAAATTCCTACCCGATCACAAGCGACGACTTTTTCGATGGCTTCGGCAACCTTTCGCGCATAGAGGAACAATTCTTGATACGTTTCCACATCCAAATCAAACAGTTTATCGACGGGTTTCTTTGGAACGACTAACGTGTGGCCCTTGGCATTGGGGTTGATGTCCAAAAAGGCGAAAAAATCTTCGTTTTCAGCAATTTTGTAACACGGAATTTCTCCCTGGATGATTTTTGTAAATAGCGTTTCCATACCTTATTTTTTTGTAAGAAATATAAAAGCCCTTTTCAATCAAATGGAAAGGGCTTGTTTTTTAAAGACCGTTTTGATCAGCGTGAAATTTCCAAAATTTCAAATTTCATGACCCCATTGGGGACCTGTATCTCGGCAATTTCTCCAATTTTTTTCCCCAAAAGTCCTTTCCCGATGGGGGAGTTCACCGATAGCTTTCCGTTTTTGATGTCTGTTTCAGAATCTGCTACCAAGGTGTAGTCGAATTCCATTTTGTTGCTGGTATTGCGAATTTTTACAATGGAATGGATCAATATTTTTGACAAGTCCAATTGGGATTCGTCTAATATTCGCGCATTGGCTACCACGTTTTTTAATTTGGAGATTTTCAATTCCAACAGTGATTGTTCTTCTTTTGCAGCGTGGTATTCGGCATTCTCACTCAAATCCCCTTTGTCACGTGCGTCGGAAATTTCTTGGGAGACACGAGGACGTTCTAAGAGTTCGAGATGCTCCAATTCTTGTTTTAATTTTTTAAATCCTTCTTCGGAATAATAAGATATTTCACTCATGACTTTTATTTAAGAAACACAAAATCTCATTGCGAATAGTAGCGAATGAGATGCTTAACAAATATACAAAATATTTGTAAATTGCGTCTGTTTGCAAACAAACCCTTATGAAAAAAGCACACATACTTTTCTTTTTATTTCTTTCTCTTATTTTGGGTATTGGATGTGCAGGTGAAAACGACAGTTTCAATCAAAACAATTGGGTTCCCAACGTCTTGGTCAACAAGACCATCAACCTGAATACTGCTGATGGAAATCCGTTGTTGGTGCCTGGAGGGAGCGCAGCTTTTTACGACATAGGATACAAGGGGGTACTCGTTTACAATCGTGACGGGAGTCGCTTTCTCGCATTTGATTTGGCTTGTCCTCATTTGGATCCCAGCACCTGTGCGGATGCGATGGATTGGGAATCAAATTGGCCGGAAATCAAATGTGCTTGCGGAGAGGAAGAAGTGATTTATTATTCGGAAAGACCTTATGCCAACTACAAAGGAAGGACCTACGAGATGGAAGCTTACAAGGTCATGCGCTTGGGGAATACCTTGCAAATAAGAAATTTTTAAACAAGACTATTCAAAATAGATGCTTATTTTTGCATCAAAGCAATGCATATGAAATCATTTTTTTCTTCGGAGTTTAAATTGGGTGTTTTGGGCGGAGGCCAACTTGGCAAAATGTTGCTCGCAGAAACTCAAAAGTTTGACGTATACACTTGTGTATTAGATCCGTCTCCAGTGGCACCTTGCGCTGCGCATTGCAACGAATTTCACTTGGGAGACCTTTCGGATTATGATGCGGTATACGCTTTCGGTAAAAAAGTAGATGTGCTGACCATCGAAATCGAACAAGTCAACATCTCCGCTTTGTACAAGTTGGAAGCCGAAGGGATAAAAGTGTATCCTCAGCCCCACGTGATTGAGCGCATTCAGCACAAGGGAATTCAAAAAGATTTTTACTTGAAAAATGACATTCCGACATCGCCTCATCAAAGATTTTCTTCGTTGAAAGAAGTCAAAGAAGCAAACCTTTCTCTTCCCTTTGTGTGGAAATCTGCGCAGTTTGGATACGACGGTACGGGTGTAAAAATCGTCCGTACTTCAGAAGATTTGCAAGCCTTGGAAGATACAGAAAGCATTGTGGAGGATTTGGTGCCGTTTAAAAATGAATTGGCGGTGATTGTGGCCAGAAATGCTTCTGGAGCGATCAAGACCTATCCGGTCGTAGAGATGGAATTCCATCCCGAAGCCAACCAAGTGGAATACGTCCTTTGTCCAGCAAGAATTTCTAAAGAGGTAGCAGACAAGGCAATTCAGGTAGCTTTGAAAGTCGCCAATACTTTTAAACACGTAGGCCTGTTGGCAGTCGAAATGTTTCAAACTGAAGCGGATGAAATTTTGGTAAATGAAGTTGCTCCGCGTACCCACAACAGTGGTCATTATAGCATCGAGGCTGCGATGACCAATCAGTTTGAACAGCATTTGAGAACTGTTTTGAACCTGCCTTTGGGAAATACACAAAGCAAGTTGGCTGGAATTATGGTAAATTTGGTCGGTGCAGCAGGACACGAGGGTCCTGTGGTGTATAAAAACATGAATGAAATTTTAGAAATGGAAGGCGTTACACCTCATATTTACGGTAAAAAACACACCCGCCCTTTTCGCAAGATGGGCCATGTCACCATTGTAGCTCAGGACATGAAAGTGGCTCGAAAAGTAGCTGAAAAAGTAAAAGACACCATACAAGTAATTTCTGCGGAGCACTGAAGTATTTTAGTGCGAGCAAGTTTAGGTACAACTCAATTTTAAAAAAGGACAAGGATGAAAGTAGCAATTATCATGGGAAGTGATTCAGATCTTCCGATCATGCAAGAAGCCGTTACGGTTTTAAAAGATTTTGGAATCCCCGTAGAGGTAGACATCGTTTCTGCGCATAGGACCCCTGAAAAATTAGTTGATTTTTCTAACAATGCACACAAAAGAGGCATTGCTGTCATCATCGCAGGAGCAGGTGGAGCGGCGCATTTGCCAGGCATGGTCGCTTCGATGAGTCCTCTGCCCGTGATTGGAGTGCCAGTAAAATCGAGAAATTCTATCGATGGATGGGACTCGGTCTTGTCGATTTTGCAAATGCCAAGTGGTGTCCCTGTCGCGACAGTCGCTTTGGACGGCGCAAAGAATGCCGGGATTTTGGCTGCGCAAATTATTGGTTCGACACAACCAACAGTATTGGAAGCGGTCCTCACCTACAAACAAGGGTTGAAAGAAAAAGTCAATGCAGCCTCGGCACGCTTGCGAAACACTTAAAAAAGGAATGCAATAACTTTGTTTCTGTAGAAAAAAATCAAAAAAAAAGCACCTTGTCCAAGACAAGGTGCTTTTTTATGATTTGATTTTTGGGACGGTTTGCACTATCGAAATTTAAATCGATACTGCAAATACTGGTATGCATCTCTCGGCAATACATGGATCCACTTTTTGTGTTTGAAAAACCATTTTACTTGTATTGAGAAAATCCCTTTTTTCAAGTAAGAAGCCACAAAAGGGTGCACGTGTAACGTGATTCTTTTGCTTTTGTTCTTACTGGCTAAAATTCGATTCATCTCCACATCAAATTTGTCTATCATCACAATAGGAGCCTCTACCTCTCCTTTGGAGCTTGGATTTGGCTCTTTTGTTTTGATATTCATTTCTGAACGTACCCTTTGTCTGGTAATCTGGATCAATCCAAATTTACTTGGGGGCAAGATTTTGTGTTTCGTTCTGTCGAAAGACATTTCATGTTTCAAATGGTCGTAGAGTTTTTGGCGATTTTCATTGGTGTGTAAATCGATAAAATCCACTACGATGATTCCACCCATATCGCGCAGACGCAATTGCCTGGCGATTTCGGTAGCGGCCACTAAATTCACTTCCAAAGCATTTTGTTCTTGCGAATTTGCTTTGTTGGATCTGTTTCCACTATTGACGTCGATGACATGCAATGCTTCTGTGTGCTCAATCACCAAATAGGCCCCTTTGCTCATCGAAACGGTTTGTCCAAAGGCAGCTTTGATCTGTCTTTCGATTCCGTATTTTTCGAAGATGGGCGTTTTTGAATTGTGGCGTTTTAGAATGGATTGCTTTTCAGGATAAATTTCCTGTAAATAGTCATTGATTTCTTGAAATAAGACTTCGTCATTCGTAACAATACTTGTAAAAGAGTCGTTCAAGACATCTCTTAAAATCGAAGAAGCTCGGTTCAATTCACTCAATACTTTTGTCGGTGTACTGGTGTTGGCAATTTGCCCACACATTTGTTTCCAACGGTCGAGTGAATTTTGCAAGTCTTTGTCTAGTTCCGCTACCTTTTTGCCTTCAGCAACCGTTCGCAAAATAATCCCAAACCCTGGGGGTCTGATACTTTTTGCCAAACGTTTTAAGCGGTCTTTTTCTTTGTTGTCTGCTATCTTTTGAGAGACGGAGACTCTTTTGGAAAAAGGAACCAATACTAAAAATCTACCGGCGATAGAAAGCTCAGAGCTGATTCTTGGGCCTTTGGTAGAAATGGGTTCTTTGACAACTTGAACCAAAACATTTTGTTTCGTTTTAAGAACTTGATCGATACTTCCATTTTTGTCAATTTCTTTTTCAAATTGGAAGTTCTTCAACGTGTAATCTTTGTATTTGCCTGTGCTTACATTCTTAATGAATTTGTTCAACGATTGGATGTGAGGTCCCAAATCATGGTAGTGTAAGAATCCATCTTTTGGATATCCTACATTGACAAAGGACGCGTTCAAACCTGACAAAATCTTTCCTGTTTTGGCGAGAAAAATATCACCTACAGAAAAGTTGTTGTTGTTTGTTTCGTTGTTGAATTCAATAAGCTTCCCATCTTTTAGTAGAGCAAAATCAATATCAGATGAATTTGAACGGATAATCAATTCTAGTTTCATTCCGAATAGTTTTTAGACTACATAAGAACGCAGTTCTTATATAGATGGTTTAAATTAAATACAGGGCTTTTTTGGTACCCTAAGAAACTTCAGGTGACCAAAGTTTCATTTTCAATGAACGTTTTGTTGCAAAAGCAACACTAAGAAATAAAATTACTTTTTCTTGTGTCTGTTTGCTCTAGCTCTTTTCTTTCTTTTGTGTGTAGAGATCTTCGCTCTCTTTCTTTTTTTACCACTTGGCATAATCGTACTGTTTTTAGAACCTGAGTAAATTCAGGTTGGTTTATAATTCGTACTGTATTTATTTTACAGCTACGTTGTTCTTAACTCCTTCAACAAATGTTTTAGCAGGTTTGAAAGAAGGGATGTTGTGAGCTGGAATTTTAATCGTTGTATTTTTAGAAATGTTTCTCCCTGTTTTTTCAGCTCTTTTTTTGATGACAAAACTGCCAAAACCTCTTAGATATACATTGTCTCCATCTTCCAGAGCACCTTTTACTTCCGCCATAAATGCTTCTACAGTAGCCAATACATCGGCTTTTTCAATACCTGATTTATCGGAAATACTCGATACAATATCTGCTTTTGTCATTTGATTTTATTTTCTGTTGTTTGTTGTGAATTTTAAGCGTGCAAACATACGATAATTTATCAATTTTGAAAAGCTAATTCATTAAAATTTAATGTAATAAATAACGTAATATTGCAAAAACAGAATTTGATGGAAGGTTTTTCTAATGTCTTAGAAGTGTGGTATTTATCAAAAAACAGGGATTTGCCTTGGAGAAAGGTTCGTGACCCATACGCCGTGTGGCTTTCTGAAATTATTTTACAGCAAACTCGTGTAGCTCAAGGCATCTCGTACTACGAACGTTTTTTAGAAGCCTTTCCTACGGTCTTCGATTTGGCGAAAGCCTCAGAGGAGCAGGTGTTGAAACTTTGGCAAGGGTTGGGGTATTATTCAAGGGCTCGAAATCTTCATTTTTCTGCCCGATTTATTGCCAGTGAATTGAAAGGTGTTTTTCCGTCAACCTTCAAGGACTTGTTGGCGCTAAAAGGGGTGGGAGACTATACCGCATCTGCTATAGCTTCCATTTCTTTTGGTGCGCCCACAGCCGTTGTCGATGGAAACGTATACCGTGTCTTGTCTCGGTATTTTGGAATCGACACCCCCATCAATTCTAGCAAAGGAGTCAAAGATTTCAAGGCTTTGGCGCAACAGGTGATGGGTATTTCTAATCCCGGTCAACACAACCAAGCAATCATGGATTTTGGTGCTTTGCAGTGCAAGCCACAGCGCCCCTTGTGCAGTTCTTGCCCTTTGCAATCCAGTTGCGTGGCTTTTGGAAAAAAGCTGACAGCGGTACTCCCTGTCAAAGAAAAAAAAATCAAGGTGCGCAAGCGGTACTTTAATTTTATAGTTCTGCAGACATCCGATCAGAAAACCTTAGTTGAACAAAGGACAGGCAAAGGGATTTGGGAGAACTTGTATCAATTTCCCTTGATTGAAGCTTCAGAAACACTTGAAGTTCAAGAGCTCATAGAGCACCAAACATACCTCGACTTGGTTCCGGATCCTTCCGCCACCTTGCGCCTCTTCAATCCAAAAGAATGGGTACACAAACTCTCACACCAACACCTTTACGTCCAATTTTGGTTGGTGCGAACAGAACATTTCAAACACCAGCTGATTTCTATCGATGCCCTTGATGCACTCCCGGTACCTCGTTTGATTCATAAATTTTTAGAAATTCATGATTTTCAGTAACAGCAGGTCGCACCGACTGCTCGGAAAAGAAAGTCAGTTTTTTGCCTTTCCTTTTTTTGTTGTCTTCACTTTCGTATTTTTTCAGTAATTTTGATTTTATGGCAGGGACATTGAACAAAGTAATGCTGATTGGACATTTGGGAGATTTTGTAAAAGTGCATTATTTTGAAGGAGGCAATGCCATCGGTCGCTTTCCAATTGCCACGAACGAGACGTATACCAACAAACAAACGGGTGAAAAAACAACATCGGTAGAATGGCATGCCATCGTCGTAAAAAATAAACTCGCTGAAATATGTGAAAAATATCTTACAAAAGGAGATAAAATATACTGTGAAGGCCGCATCAAAACCCGACAATGGGAGCAAGAGGGTGTAAAACGCAGTTCGACTGAAATTCACGTTTTCGATTTGACATTTTTGTCTACAAAAGCATCGAATGACAATGCTGAGGCAGCTTCGAAAGGTCAAAAAGAGATGCCAACAAAAGACCTCGAAGGTGATTTTCCTTTCTAATCTTTAAAATAATACTTCAAAATAGTGGACATAGAACCTATCCGAATACTTTTGCCAACCTTTTTCAATTGGGTGGTCTTTACAGAATCGATTGCACTTGTTTTTCTCTTGTTTTGTTCCGCGATGATTTCCGGTACTGAAATTGCTTTTTTTTCGCTGTCTAAAACAGATTTAGACCTTTTGTCTAAAGAACACAGCCCCGCTGGTGATCGGGTACTCAGCTTGCTCAACAAGCCCAAAAAATTATTGGCGACCATCTTGATTGCAAACAACTTCATCAATATTTTGATTGTGCTTTTGTTTGCTGTATTGGGCACATATTTTTTTGAAAATTTGGAGGCTGGAATTCGGTTTTTGATAGAAGTGGTCTTGATCACCTTTTTGATTTTGCTCTTTGGAGAGGTGTTGCCAAAGGTCTATGCAACCCGTAACTCCATCCCTTTCGCGTTGTTTATGGCGAATCCTGTCGTTTATTTAAACCGTTTGTTGTCACCTGTAAGCTATTTGCTGACGGGTTTGACGGGAGTTGTGGAAAGACGTTTGGGAAAGAAAGACAACGATTTCTCCGTCGAAAAACTCTCACAAGCCTTGGAATTGACCGCTGACAATGCCACCACCAAGGACGAAAAGAATATTTTAGAGGGAATTGTCGCTTTTGGAAATACAGAAACAGTACAAGTCATGAAACCGCGTATTGATATTTTTGCCATTCCTGACGATGCCTCTTTCCCAGAGGTTTTGAGCAAAATCATTTCCAATGGATTTTCAAGAAACCCGGTCTATCACGAAAACATTGATGAGGTGATTGGGGTTTTGTACGCCAAAGATTTGTTGCCACATCTGACCAAAACAGAATTCAATTGGCAGGCCTTGGTCAGGGCTCCCTATTTTGTTCCAGAAAACAAGAAACTCGACGATTTGTTGATCGATTTTCAAGAGAAAAAAAACCATTTGGCAATTGTCGTTGACGAGTATGGAGGAACGAGTGGCTTGGTGACCTTGGAAGATGTCATCGAAGAAATTGTAGGTGACATCAGTGATGAGTTTGACAGTGACGATTTGGTTTACTCCAAGTTGGATGCCAACAACTATGTTTTTGAAGGGAAAACAGCTTTGAAAGATTTTTACAGAGTCTTAGACATCGCCCCGAAAAATTTTGAGCTCCACAAAGGTGAAGCCGAAACATTGGCGGGGTTTATTCTAGAAATATCTGGTAAATTCCCAAAGAAATTCGAAAAAATAAATTTTGAAGCCTTCGTTTTTACTGTAGAAGCTGTCGATAGAAAGCGCATCAAACAACTAAAAGTCACCTTGCTCCAATGAAAAAACGGTACAAACTTTTGAAAAACCAACCAACACAAAGGAAGGTACTTCCGAAAAATGCAGTAGTGCGAGTTGGGGCCCTTCTTTTGTTGCTTTCTTGTGGAGACAGTCCCTTGCCCAAACCCAGCTCATACATGCGTTTGGATTACCCCAACGCGGAGTACAAGGTTTTGGAGACAAAGAGTCCCTATCAGTTTGAATATGCGGGGCGTGCTGTAATCATTCAAAAAAAAAACGATTGGGCAGATCTTTACTATCCCGATATGAAGGCAACCCTCGTTTTGACCTATCGGCCGGTAAAAGAAAATTTAAGGGCCTTGTTTGTAGATGCAGAAAAACTGACCTTTAAACACATGATCAAAGCAGATGACATTCAATCATTGCCTTATGAAAACCCAGTTTCCAAAGTATACGGAAGGGTGTTTGAGGTCTTTGGAAATGCCGCCACTCAAATTCAGTTTCACGCGACAGACTCAACGAACAACTTTCTTACAGGAGCCCTGTATTTTTATGCAAAGCCCAATTACGATTCCATTTTACCTGCGGTACATCACTTGAAGAAAGACATTGTACACCTGATGGAGACGTTGGAGTGGAAAAACTAATTCTTTTTACAGGCTTTCGTCTTTCAATCCTCGGTGCATCAAAACCAAATAAAACTGTAGTCCAAACAACAACGCACCTGACATCAAATGTACGGCCTGGGTGCCAAAAGGGAAATCACTGTAGTACATCAAGATGCCCGTAAGCGCTTCTAGCAGCAGCAAGCCCAAAATCCATTTGGGAATTTTAAATCCCAGTTGCAAGGTCTCATTTTTGTAAAAGATCAAGAAGTTGACCAATACAATGGCAATGGTAAACGAACGGTGGATGTAAAAATTGAGGTTGGGGTTGTACAGACTCATTTGTTTGCTTTCAAATCCAAACAACCGCACTTGTTCGTCTACAAACTGTCTTACTTGCGTACCCATGGCGATTTGAATCACCGAAAAAAGAGTGGATAGTAGGAGCAATTTGTGAAATGTCTTGTCAAACTTGATGGCTCTTTTTTCTTCGGAAGACATCCATGCTAAGATTTGCAGAAGCACGGCGATGATCAGCAATCCTACAAGCATATGAACCGTAATGATCCAAGGTTCCAAGACAGAATCTACAACAGTCTTACCCAGCCAGGCTTCGAAAAGCATCATGAAAAATGCTCCGAATGAGAGCAGTGTAATTCCCTTTTTTTCTTTCCAAAATTTCAACGAAACCGCTATCAAAAACAAGAAAATCAATCCAGAAACCACCGAGGCCAAACGGTTGATGTATTCCGTCCATGTGTGGTATACATTGAATATTGCGTATTCGTGTTTGGTGTAAGGACTCCAATTTGTAGGTTTCCATTCCAACTCCGTTTGCAAATCGCTGTTGGCCACATAGAGAGTCTCGTCGAGAACGATGAGTGTTCCTTCGTTGTAGGCAGTATTTGCTTTCCAGCGCAATTGAGCTTCGTCAGTTGGAGGGATGTAATATCCAAAGCATTTTGGCCAATCAGGACAGCCCATGCCAGAACCCGTCATTCGCACGATGGAGCCAGCCAAAAAAATGACATAAACGGAAATCAACGCCGTTTTAACGATGAGTTTGAAATGTTTTTTCATAAGAGTTCTTGTTCTTTAAGAGCGCGCATTGCGAGGATTTCAAGCTTTGAAAACCAAAGCTAATTTTCTTTTGCAAAGATACTTCATAAATTTTTAAGACCTCTAAAACGAATCGAAAAGCGCGTGTGTTTTTGCATTATCTTTGTAAAAAAATCGTTTCAATGCTTCATCACAGTTCTCACCTGCATCCAACGAGTGACCAATGGGTCGTGTTTGTCCACGGAGCCGGGGGGAGCAGTGCCATCTGGTTTGCACAGGTGCGAGCGTTTAGAAAGCAGTTCAATGTGCTGTTGGTCGACCTGAGGGGGCATGGAAAGTCAAAGCATTACGCAACTATGGTAAAGCGCTATACTTTTGATATGATTGCGAAAGAGGTCTTGCAGGTACTCGATTATTTGCAAATAGAAAAGGCGCATTTTATCGGAATTTCTTTGGGTACAATTGTGATTCGGGAAATCGCTGAAAAGCATCCTCAAAAAGTGTCAAGTTTGGTGATGGGAGGTGCTGTGATGAAGCTCAATTTGAGCGGGCAATTTTTGATGCGCTTGGGTGTTTTGTTAAAGTCTGTGGTTCCTTATCTTATGCTCTACCGTTTTTTTGCATACGTCATTATGCCCAGAAAACACCACAAAGCCTCCCGAAGTTTGTTTATCAACGAGGCAAAAAAGCTCTGTCAAAAAGAGTTCAAAAGATGGTTCTCTTTGGTGTCTGAGGTCAATCCCATATTGGCCCTTTTTAGAATTCGAGATTGTGGGTTGCCCACCCTTTACATTATGGGGCAAGAAGACCATATGTTTTTGCCGAGTATTGCAAAACTAGTCCAGCACCACAGGTCTTCACAATTGTTTGTGATTCCAAATTGTGGACATGTAGTGAATGTCGAACAGCCGCAAGTTTTCAATGATCAATCCATTGATTTTGTCAATAGTTTTGATATCTGATCGGTTCCAATCAATGATTTTTTTCAAAAAAAACACCTGTTTTGAAACAGGTGTTACAATGCATGGATTGGCATTTGAGAGGTTTTCAGTTTTCTTTCTTTGCTTTTTCGCATTTTAATTTGCATTCCGAAGTAGCAGTCGCACTTTTGGTAAAGTCTTTACTGCATTTTTTTGGAGTGGCATTGGCTTCTTTGGCTGCACAACAAGCTTTTTTTAAATCGGGCTGGGAAGAATCGACAAGCTCGGTTTTGGTTTCTTTTGTTAAGGGTTTTTTACTGTCTTTACAAGCGACACTTGCAGTTGCTAAGAAAACAAGGATGAAAAGGTTTACAGCGATCTTCATTTTTTAAAGTTCTAAATTGTTAATAGCAACTACAAGATACGTATTCCCATCGCCAATACTGCTTATTTTTTCAGAAATTTCAGATTCGGAAATCTGGTTGGTGTCGAAGATGATTTCTCCCAAGCGCTTTTCAAAAGAGACGGCAGCAGATTCGATTCCAGGTGTTTTTGAAAGTCGGGACTCGATGGTTTTGGCACAGCCAATTTGACAAGTCATGCCTTCGATTTGAAGGGCTATTTTTTTAAGACGCTGTTTTTGAGTTGTCTGTTCTGTTTTTGTTTTTTCGGTACTTTGTTTGCAGGAAACTGTAAAGGCGAGTATGGCTGCACAGGCAAAGGTTGTAATAGATCGTTTCATATGCTTTATAGTTGTATAGAGCAAATTTATGTAGATTTTTCTTACAATCCGAAAACTTGTTCCATTTTTGTAGGTACTTTAACACGAAAAGCATGAAAGAAAATAAATGGGCCTATCTCTTGTTGCTCTCCTTTGTTTGGGGAAGTTCTTTTATCTTGATGAAAAAAGCCCTTTTGGGCTTGTCTCCAATTGAAATTGGTGCTTTTCGGATTTTGATAGCCGGTAGTATTTTGATGTTTGTCGGGGCTAAAAAAATAGTTCACATTCAGAAAAAACATTGGAAACCCCTTTTTTTAGTAGCTTTTACAGCTACTTTTTTTCCTGGCTTCTTTTTCGCTTTTGCTGTTTCTCAAATCGATAGCTCAGTTTCTGCCATACTGAATTCTTTGACTCCGCTGATTACGATGTTGATCGGTTTTTCCTTTTTTGGTTTTTCTTTTTCAAAAAGGCAAGTTTTTGGAGTTTTTGTGGGTTTGGTGGGAACGCTACTTTTGATAGTGAAAAGCGCTGAAATCAACCCGCATCAACACTACGAATATGCCTTGCTTATCTTTCTTTCATCAATTGGCTATGCCTACAGTTTGAACATGATCAAGACAAAGCTCTCAGACCTCGATGCACTGAGTATCACCGTGGGTTGTTTTGCTGTTTTGATGCTGCCGGCTTTGTTGGTTTTGGTCTTTTCTGGTTTTTTCAATGACTTGGTATGGACTTCCGAAGCCAGTGAATCTCTTTTTTATGTCTCGCTGTTGGCAATTGTCGGTACCGCTATGGCCAAGGTACTGTTCAACAGGTTGGTACAGATTTCCTCACCCGTATTTTCCTCCTCGGTAACTTATTTGATTACGGTAGTTGCTGTCGCTTGGGGCATGTGGGATGGGGAGCGTTTGAGTTTGTATCAATTGTTTTCTGTTGTCATCATTTTTGCAGGGGTGTATTTGGTCAACAAAAAACCAAAAAAAGAACTTTTAAGACCGGCCAAAACGGTAACTTAGGGCCAATTTTTTAATAGTTCAGGTGTTTTGAGCAAGTTGTTATCAGCGAAAATCTCCTGCGTTTACGCCGTTGTTCAAAGAGAGTGTTTGTACTTGAAAATCCATTTCTTTGCCGCCAACGACGATGCGTAGCCTTGAGGGAAATTTCAGCCCTTTGACAGCGGTGTATTTTGAAAAAAACAATTCCTGTTCAAAAGAGCGGCCCAGTTTGTTTTTACTGCTGACTCCTTTTACTTTTAGGCCTGTTTCTATGTCGTAATAGATCTTGGTGTTTTCCACTGCAAGCACATGTGCTTTGTTGCCATTCACATTTTC
>DLQL01000040.1:191-1235 GCA_002477565.1 Flavobacteriaceae bacterium UBA7433 | reverse complement strand
ATTCCTTTGTAAAAAGCATTTTTCAAATAGTCAAATTCGGGAAAGATGCTTCTGTTTTGACGGTGTCTTTTGGTTTGGGCTGCATCGAAATCTTCTTCAATGTCTTGTTGAATAATGCGTCCTTTTTTACCGTCAAAAATGTTTTCTGAAACCAGGTAGCCATCGAGACTCATGCGAGAGTAGTGGTAATAGGGCAACATTCTTTTTTTGACAAGAATTATTTCTTTTTCCGCGAAGACGCCTTTTGAAATCGTGTAAAAGGTTTTTATTTGCACTGCTTTCTCCCTGCCTCCAATGGCTTTAAAGTAATGGTCTACGACCTCTTTTACGGAAGTATTCTTTGCGTTTTGCCCCAACAAATTTTGAAAGGCACTGAGCGTAAAAATCAAGAAAAAAAGAAAGTAAATACGTTTCATGAATTGCCCCTTCAAATAGAAATAGTGTCCTGTGTTTTTATAAAGTAAAGAAACACATAAAATTTGAGAAAAAATAATGCCTTTACAGGGCTTGTTTATTTATGAAAAAGAAGTATATTTGCACTCGTTTTAAACAAAACAAAATTAAATAACAAACATATGTACGCAATTGTAGAGATAGCAGGGCAGCAGTTTAAAGTTGCAAAAGACCAAAAGGTTTACGTACACCGTTTGCAAGACAAAGAAGGTTCAAAAGTCTCTTTTGACAACGTTCTTCTAGTAAGCGATGGTGAGAAAGTAACCTTAGGCGCCCCAGCTATAGAAGGAGCCAAAGTAACGGCCAAGGTATTAGAGCACCTCAAAGGTGACAAAGTAATCGTTTTCAAAAAGAAGCGAAGAAAAGGATACAAGAAAAAAAATGGACACCGTCAATTTTTGACTGAGATCCAAATTGATGGAATCGCTGTAGGTGGTGCTAAGAAGAAAGCGGCTCCAAAAAAAGAGGCTGCTGCTGAAGAAGCTGCTGCACCAAAGAAAGCGGCTCCAAAAAAAGCTGCTGCTAAGAAAACAGCTCCAAAAAAGGCAACTGAAGCAAAAGCGACTCCGAAGAAAGCTGCTGCTAAGAAAG
>DLQL01000040.1:0-158 GCA_002477565.1 Flavobacteriaceae bacterium UBA7433 | reverse complement strand
TGCTCCCAAAAAAGCCGCTGCTCCAAAAAAGGAAGCCGCTGCAAAAAAAGCGCCTGCTAAAAAGGCAGCTCCAAAAAAGGAAGATAAAAAATAATCATCCTACCTGTTTGTAACAGGTAGCTAAAATCCATACATTATGGCTCATAAAAAAGGTGTCG
>DLQL01000012.1 GCA_002477565.1 Flavobacteriaceae bacterium UBA7433 | reverse complement strand
ATTACAGCAGAACAACCCTTTACATGGCAAGCGCATCGAACAGCTTTTAAAAGAACTCGTCGACTATTACGGTTGGGAGCATTTGGGACACAAGATTCAAATCGGTTGTTTTCGCAACAATCCTTCTATCGGATCAAGTCTTCGTTTTTTAAGGCGTACCAACTGGGCCAAAAGCGAGGTGGAAGCCCTGTACATAGAAATGCATCGAAAGATTCATGCTTCCAACTAATTGAGCCACACTTCCGCCTTTAAAGATACTTTATGTAGAGATTCGAGAAACGGAATAAAAGATGTATATTTGCATGCAATAAAATTAAACTTATTGCACATGGCTTCATCAAAGATTATAAGTGAAGGATTGACTTACGACGACGTCCTTTTGATTCCCGCTTACTCAGAAGTACTCCCCAGAGAGGTAAGTATCAAAACAAAATTCACCAAAAACATCAGTCTAAATACACCCATAGTATCCGCTGCGATGGATACTGTAACAGAGGCAAATATGGCCATCGCCATGGCCAGAGAAGGTGGTATCGGTGTGTTGCATAAAAACATGACGGCAGCACAGCAGGCGTCGGAGGTTCGCAAAGTAAAACGTTCCGAATCCGGAATGATTTTGGAACCGGTGACCATCAAACGTGAAGAAACTGTGGCAACTGCCAAAAATTTAATGGCTGAATACGGTATCGGAGGGATACCTGTCATTGACAATTCAGGAGTGCTTGTCGGTATTGTGACCAATAGGGATTTGCGTTTTGAGAAAAACAATACACGGTTGATTTCTGAAGTCATGACTTCTGAAAATTTGGTAACTGTAGCACAGGGAACTTCTTTGAAACAAGCCGAAGTCATTTTACAAGACAATAAAATTGAAAAATTACCTGTGGTCAACGATCAGAATATTTTGGTCGGTTTGATTACATTTAGAGATATCATCAAAGTTCGAGAGAATCCCCACGCCAACAAAGATACTTTCGGACGTTTGCGTGTGGCTGCTGCGATCGGTGTCACTGAAGATGCAGTAACTCGAGCGCAAGCATTGGTAGACGCTGGGGTAGATGCATTGATCATTGATACTGCCCACGGGCATACGAAAGGGGTGGTGGAAGTGTTGAAATTGGTCAAAGCTTCTTTTCCGGATACGGATGTCGTAGTAGGAAACATCGCAACTGCCGATGCTGCCAAATATTTGGTTGCAGCTGGAGCTGATGCTGTCAAAGTAGGAATTGGACCTGGATCGATCTGTACTACCAGAGTTGTAGCAGGAGTAGGTTACCCTCAATTGTCCGCAGTTATGGAAGTAGCTGAGGCCATCAAAGGAACCGGTGTCCCTGTAATCGCTGATGGGGGAATCCGATATACGGGAGACATACCAAAGGCCATTGCTGCAGGAGCAGACGCGGTTATGCTAGGTTCGCTTTTGGCAGGAACGAAAGAATCTCCCGGAGAAACCATTATTTTTGAAAGCAGAAGATTCAAGTCCTATCGAGGAATGGGGTCCGTAGAAGCGATGAAGCAAGGTTCCAAAGACCGCTATTTTCAAGATGTTGAAGACGACTTGAAAAAACTCGTTCCAGAGGGAATTGTCGGAAGAGTTCCTTACAAAGGCGAGTTGTCGGCTACAATGCATCAATTTGTCGGTGGATTGAGAGCAGGAATGGGCTATTGTGGAGCCAAAAACATTGCCTCCCAAAAAGAAGCCAGTTTTGTGAAAATTACAGCCTCAGGAATCAAAGAAAGTCACCCCCACGATGTCACCATCACAAAAGAGGCTCCGAACTATTCGCGCTAAGTAGAACAACATATAGAATGCAACAAGGCACCGAGTGATTTTTCATTTGGTGCTTTTTTTTTAAGCGAGGGTCAAGACGAGAGTTTTTCTTTCAAATAGGTCGCTGTGATAGAGCTGTCGCTGCAAAGCATTTCTTCTGGGGTTCCTGAAAACAACAAATCCCCTCCGTTTTCACCTCCTTCAGGCCCCAAGTCAATTACGAAATCGGCACATTTGATAAAATCCAAGTTGTGCTCAATGACCACGATAGAATGGCCAATTTTTATAAGCGCTTCCATAGAATTTAACAACTTTTTGATGTCGTGAAAATGCAAGCCCGTAGTCGGTTCGTCAAAAATAAATAAGGTTTTGTCTTTGCGCTGTCCTTTGCCCAAAAACGAAGCGAGTTTGATTCTTTGCGCTTCACCACCGGAAAGGGTGGAAGAGGATTGTCCCAATTGCACGTATCCCAATCCAACATCTTGCAATGGCATGAGTTTTTGAGCGATTTTTACTTGCTGGTGTTTGTCAAAAAATGCGATGGCTTCGTCGATGGTCAGCTGTAAAATAGCGTCAATTGATTTTTCTTTAAATTTGATTTCCAACACTTCTTTTTGAAACCGTTTTCCTTTGCAGTCCTCACATTCCAAATGAACATCGGCCATGAATTGCATTTCGATGGTGACGATGCCCTCACCCTTACACGTCTCACAGCGTCCTCCTTCTACATTGAAAGAAAAATGTTTGGGTTTGTAATTCCTTGCTTTTGACAAGCTTTCATTTGCAAACAAGCTCCGAATTTCGTCGTAGACCTTTACATAGGTCACAGGGTTGGATCGGGAAGAACGACCGATTGGATTTTGATCGATGAACTCGATGTTTTTTAGCTTGTCAAAACTTCCTAAAAGTTCGGTAAAAGCCCCCGCTTTTTTTCCATGACCTACCAGTTTTTTTTGCAAAGCGGGAAAGAGAATGTCTTTGACCAAAGTACTTTTTCCACTCCCAGAAACTCCGGTAATCACCGTCAAGGTGTTGAGGGGGAATTCAACATCGATGTTTTTGAGGTTGTTTGCACGTGCTCCTTGGATTTGGATAGTGTCTTTTGAAGTTTTACGTTTGTTAGGAACTTCAATTTCGAGTTCTTGGTTGAGGTATTTGGCAGTCAAGGAGTTTGATTTTAGAAGCTCTTTAAAAGTCCCTTCTGCGACCACATGTCCTCCGTGAGTACCTGCCTCTGGACCGATGTCAATGACAGCGTCGGCTTGTCGCATGATGTCTTCATCGTGCTCCACCACGATGACGGTGTTGCCCAGGTCTCTTAGTTGTTTCAAGACTTTGATCAAGCGCTCCGTGTCTTTGGGATGCAAACCAATGCTAGGTTCGTCTAAAATATACATGGAGCCGACCAAGCTGCTCCCGAGAGAGGTGGCCAAATTGATGCGTTGACTTTCTCCACCGGAAAGGGTGTTGGAAGGTCGATTCAAGCTAAGGTATCCCAAACCGACATCTTTTAAAAAAGTCAAACGGCTGTTGATCTCTGTTAAAATTCTCTTGGCAACAAGGGCGTCTTTTTTTTCCAAGACCAATGCTCTAAAAAAAGCAGACAAGCGGTCAATGGGCAGGTCGATCAAATCGGAAATCGCCTTTCCTTTTATCTTGACGTAGTTGGTTTCCTTACGAAGTCTTTTGCCTTCACACGTTTGGCATTGGGTTCGCCCTCTGTAACGAGAGAGCAATACGCGGTATTGGATTTTGTAGCTTTTGCTTTCCAAGTATTTGAAAAACCCGTCAAGACCTTCAAAATCTGAGGTGCCTTTCCAAATGCATCTTTTTTGGGCTGTACTCAGTTCAAACCACGGTTTGTGAATGGGGATGTCGTGTTGAGAGGCAAAGTCAATGAGTTGGTCCTTGTACTTTAGAAACGATTCTGTTTTCCAAGGGGCAATTGCATCTTCGTAGATGGAGAGACTGGTATTTGGAATGACCAAGTCTTTGTCGACTCCCATGGTATTGCCATAACCCTCGCAGGTTGGGCAAGCTCCATAGGGATTGTTGAAGCTAAAAAAATGAGTGTTTGGTTCTAAAAATGTGATGCCATCCAATTCAAATTTATTGCTGAAAGTGGTGAACGTACCTTCGGTGACATTGTCTAAAGCACAAGTGCCCTTTCCTTCAAAAAAGGCCGTTTGAACAGCGTCAGCGAGACGGTTGTAAAATGCGGCATCCTCTTTGACGACAATTCGATCGACCACTAGGTGCAATTGTTTGTCTGCAGCAGCTTTTCGAAGTGTTTGGGCGTCGTATTTTGCTGTCAAATCAGCATCGATCCGAAGCACCTCTTGGTAAATCTTGAATCGGGAATAGCCTTGTTGGGAAAGAAGATTGAATACAATTCCAGGGTCTTTGTCATCTCCAAAATCGATGGGTGCCAACAAGAGTATTTTACTGTTTTTGGGGATTTTTTTTACAGCGTCGAGAACATCTGCAACCCGGTGTTTTTTTACTTCTAGTTGAGAAACAGGCGAGTAAGTTCTTCCAATTCGTGCAAATAACAATTTCAGATAATCAAAGATTTCAGTCGAAGTCCCTACTGTAGATCTTGGATTGTTCGTGTTTACTTTTTGTTCAATGGCTATGGCAGGCGCAATTCCTTTGATGGAAGCGACTTTGGGCTTGTTGAGTTTTCCTAAAAATTGCCTTGCATAGGAGGATAGACTTTCCACATAACGACGTTGTCCTTCCGCATACAAGGTGTCAAAAGCCAAGCTGGATTTTCCAGAACCAGAAAGCCCAGTGATGACCACCAATTTGTTTCTTGGAATCGCAACATCAATGTTTTTGAGGTTGTGGAGCTGCGCTCCTTGGATGAGGATGAAATCTCTCGGGTTGTGCGTAGCTTTTTTATGAGTCATATACGAAAGGCGATAGGATGTAAAAATAACCTTTTTGAAGCGCTCTGTAAAAGGAACACGAAATTATTTACCACGTTTTTTTTGTTAAAAACCAATAGTTTTTAGATATTTGTAACCGTACTTATCATACATTCATCCTAAAACTACTGCCTATTCAATAACATTACTCTTAGAAATACACTAGAATTATTTACTAAAGTGTTATAAATGAATGTTATGCAGTTACAGAATATATCCGATGGTGATTTGGTCACTCGGTACATACAGGGTGATGAAAAATCTTTAGGATTTCTTATTTCAAGGCACAAGCAAAAAATATTTGGTTTTGTCTATTCCAAAGTTTTTAACAAACAGCTTGCAGAAGATATTTTTCAAGAGACCTTTGTCAAAGTCATTCGCACGCTTAAAAAAGGGAATTACAGAGAGGATGGTAAATTTTTGCCTTGGGTTCTTCGAATAGCCCACAATTTGGTCATAGATCATTTTAGAAAAGCAAAAAGAATCCCTAGGTTTGAAAGGACAGATGCGTTTGATATCTTTGCTGTTTTGGGCGACGACAGCTCTAATATTGAAACGGAGCTGATTCAAACGGAATTGTATCAACAGCTTACTGAGATCATCAAAGAGTTGCCTCAAGAACAAAAAGAGGTATTGGTTTTTCGCATTTACAACGAGTTGAGCTTTAAAGAAATTTCCGAAAAGACAGGAGCAAGTATCAATACTGTTTTAGGTAGAATGAGGTATGCACTGATCAATCTTCGAAAATTGGTTGCTCTAAATGGGCTTGTTTTGACCAATTGATACTAAAATAAATTTTTTGTCGTTAGTATAGAAACCAATTGTTTTCATATATGACAAAAAACTACTTTTCAAAAAAAAAACCAAATGACATTCTTGAGCCCACAGCAAAAACTATTCATTTTCTACTGAGCTATTCCAAATCATTAAAAATTATCAAAACAACAGCATTTCCAGTAGAATTTTTTCAGAACTAAACAAAAAAAGCTTCCCTAGGGAAGCTTTTTTTTCGAGGTTTAGATTTGCAATTCCCCAAAGGGGATGCCAAAATAAAACTCCAAGACTTTGGCTTTGAAGAAAAAATCATATTTGGCTTGGATGAGGTCGTTTTCTGACATTTCAAGCCGTGTTTTTGCCTGTTGAAAATCAAAGGAATTCAGTAGTCCTAATTCAAACTTGTTTTGAGAGTATCGAAAGGCTTCTTTTCGAGCAGCTTCTGTTTTCAAAGCGGCTTTGTATGCTGCCAAAGCTCCTTTGAGGTCATTGTGTGCCTGATTGATCTTGTCTTTGAGGTTCACTTTGCTTTGTTCCAAAGCCAGTTGTGCTTTTTTGTAATTGATTTCTGCCCGCCTGACCTCGTTGCTGTTTGCAAACCTATTGAAAATGGGAATGCTCAAATTCAAACCAAAAGCATGTCCCTTGTTGTCCGCTATTTGACTTTCGAAATTTGGAAGTGTTAAAAGTTTTGAAAAATAATAGTTGGTGTTGAAGCCATAGGAACCAGAGAGTGTCGGTTGGTAATTTCCTTTTGAAATTTTTACATCTGTTTTTGAGATTTCAACGTTCAGTGCTGAAGCTTTGATGTCATTTCTATTTTGAACGGCTTTGTTATAAATGGCTTTTGAGTTGTAATCTAAAATACCCGCTTCCACCAACAGGTTTTTTTGGTCCGCGATTTCAAAAGCATCGGCATCTTTGATCAAGAGGAGGTTTGCCAAGGTCAACTTGGCTATTTTTAACGTGTTTTGAGCATTTACAATTTGTTGTTCCTGACTTGCGATGCTGGCTTCAATCTCCAACAAGTCTCCTTTGGGTTTGGAGCCTAGATTTACCAACTCTTGTGTCTGTTTGCGTTCTTTTATGTTGAGTTGGGCTTGCTTTTTCAAAGTTCCCAAGGACTCTTTGCTAAATAAAATTTGCAGGTATGCATTCACTACTCGAAGCGATATGTTGTCTTTCATGTCTTCCAATTGGTACTGATTTGCCAAGATGGCCAAATTTGCCTTGTGCAATTGGTTGCTGTTCTGAAGTCCATCGTAGAGCGTAATGCCTGCCGAAAGTCCAAAAATTGACGTTTGTGAGGTAGCAGTTACATTGGTGTTGGTTACGGGACTGGTGTTGAGTCCAATGTTCCATGAGTGCCGCATGTTGACATTGAGGTTGGGTAAAAAGTTTCCTTTGGCACCTCTGCGGTTTACTTTGGCAGTTTTTACATCCATTTCCGATTGTTTGACTGCAATGTTGTTTTCGATTGCGTACTGCACACAGTCCCGCAAAGTCCACTTTTTTGTTTGTGCGGAAAGTTTTAAAAAACTGACCAAAAGAACAAGGTATAGGGTGGTTTTCATAGGTGTTTATTTAATTTTTCGCGCGTTTTTATTTTCTTCTTTTGGCTTCTTTTTTCTTGTCTTCATCGTCTTCTTTCGAGGCCTTGTTCCACACTTTTACTAAGTCGTTTTTACCAAGTCCTTCGAGCACCTCCACATCGATGCCGTCAGAAATACCCAATTTCAAATCAACGCGTTCGAATGTGTTTTTTTCTTTTAGAATTTCAACATAGGGTTTTTCGGATTTTCGATCGTACTGGACCAGCGATTCTTTGATGGCCAAGACATCGTCTTTTTTACTTAAAATCAATTCTGCATTGGCGCTATAGCCTGCCCTGACGTAGCTTTCGTCATTGAGTTGCAATGCGGCTTTTATTTTAAACAAAACAGCTCCTTGTTCTTCTTTTCCTTTGGGTGCGACAAAATTCAAGGTCGCTTTGTATGAAATGCCTTCCAAGGCAGCGATGGTCACTTCCAAAACAGTTCCTTCTTTTAGTTTCCCCACTTCCGCTTCGTCTACTTTTCCCTCAAAATTCATTTTGTTCAAATCCGCGATGGCGGCGATGGTTGTACCGGCATTGAAATTGTTGCTTTCAATTACTTGGTCCCCTTCCTTGACAGGGATTTCAAGAATGGTACCGGTGACCGTCGCACGTATGTTGGTATTGGCAGACAAGGATCCTTTGGCAGAGCCGACTTTGATGATTTGGTAATCGTTTCCTGCATTTTCTACATCCTGTTTTGCTTGGTCATAGCGCAATTGAAAATTGTTGAATTCTTGGTTTGAAATGACGCCTCTTTCAAACAAGACCTTGTTTCGATTGTATTCCAAGGTGTTGTTGGTCAAATTTAGCGTTGCATTCTTTAGGCGTCCTTTTGCATTGTTGAGCGCTTGTTCGTTGGGAACAATTTTTATTTTGGCAATCAAATCACCAGTTTTAACAAAATCGCCTTCTGCGACATAAATCCGATCGATGATTCCAGAAATTTGAGGTTTTATTTCCACTTCATCTTCAGGAAGTACTTTACCTGTAGCAACAGATTTTTTGACTATTGTGGTTCTAAAGGGCGTTTTTGTCTTGAATTCAAGAGCCGATTCACTGTTTTTCTTTCCAAAATAAATCAACACCCACACCAATAACAAGAAGGGGATTGACAAGAAGATTTTTTTTACAATTTTTTTCATAAATCTGATTTTTAATTGAATTGCTTGTGTGTTGTTATTCATCGTTTAGTGCCGCGATGGGTTTGATTCGTGTGGCTCTGTTTGCTGGGATCAAGCCAATCAAGGATCCCAAGACCACCAAAATCAATACAGCTGAAAGGACAACTGGAATAGATACTGAGGGATTGACCAAAACGGCGTCCTCTCCTTGCCCCCAAAATTTATCTGTCAACATCAAGACAAGACCCCCACCGATGATTCCAAAAATTCCTGCCAAGACAGCCAAAACAACAGCCTCCAAAACGATTTGTTTTTTGATGGAATTTGGCGTTGCGCCCAGGGCTCTTCGAACGCCGATTTCTTTGGTTCTCTCTTTGACGGTAATCAACAAGATATTTCCAATTGCAAAGACACCTGCAATCAGTGTTGCGATCCCAACAAACCAGGTGAGAAACTGCATTCCAGTTAAGAAACCTGTCACCTTTGCGAATCGTTCCCCTAAATTGAAACTTCCAAAGGCTCGTTCGTCTTTGGGATGAATTTTATGAATGTTTTTAAGTAGGAGTTTGCTGTCTTTCTCTATTTGTTTGATGTCGGCATCTTCCTTTCCTGTAATCATCATCCATCCGAGCTTGTTCCCCGTGTTGAATACCTGCTGAAAAGTTGTAAATGGGATGTGAACATCAGAGCCCATGCCTACATTGCTATTTTGAAAAACCCCTACAACTTTGAAATTGATGTTGTTGATCTGTAAAAATTCTCCAATCGGAATGCTTTCTTTTTCAAAAAGCTGCTTGTAAGCTTCTTCCGAAATCACGACGGTTTTTCGTTTTTTTTGAATGTCTGCCTTGTTGATAAAGCGCCCGTAAATCAACTCTTTCTTTTGTACTTTGTCCAACAAGGGATAATCCCCGTTAACGTTAAAAGTTGCTGACAAAAAGCCGTTGGTCAAAGTTCCATTGCGTTGGTTTCTCGGGACGACAAATTCGATGCCCTCCACTTCCTTGCGTATTTGTGCGACATCATCCATTTTTAATTGCACCTTTTTGCCTTCTTGAAATCCTTTGAAAGGTTTGCTCGTTTTTTGTCCCCAAACAAAGACAGAATTGGTGGCGAAATTTCCGAAAATTCGGTTAAAGGAATTTTCCATTCCTCGTGCACTGCCCAACAGAGTCACCAACAAAAACACCCCCCATGTCACTCCGATAATGGTGATGACGGTTCGCAACTTGTTTTTGCGAATACTTTCAGCAATCTCCTGCCAAGTATCGCTCTCAAATAGAAAGATCAAGTGTGAAGGCAGGTATTTTGACATTCGTTTATTCATTGCGCAAAGCTACGATGGGTTTTATTTTGGCCGCTTTTTGTGCGGGGACATACCCTGCAACGGCACCTGAGAGAATCAAAACAAGCGTAGCACCAATAACAATGCCATTGTCGACACTGGGATCGGTGATGAAATAATCGGTCAAACGATTTCCAATCAATTGCAGGGCACTCACGCCGACAAACATGCCCACATAACCTGCACAGATTGTGATGAGAATCGATTCCAAAAGAATCATCCCAACGATGGATTTGGGTTCGGCTCCCAAAACTTTCCGGATGCCGAGTTCTTTCGTTCGCTCTTTTACGATGTACACCAAAATATTGCTGATGCCGACCACTCCTGCGATCAGAGTACCAAAGCCGATAAACAGAATTAAAACCCCCAAGACAAACAACATTTGATTTGTTTTCTTCATTGAATCAGCAGTGTTTCGAATTCGGATGGCTCTTTGGTCTTTGGGAGCTACTGAAAAACGTTCTTTGAGCTCTTTTTCCAACAAAACACTAAAAGCGATGGCCTGCTCAAAATTCATTTTGGGCTTGTATGTCAAATTGATCTCGTTGATATAATCGTTGTCTGAAAAGGTACTTTGTGCTGTTGAGACAGGCATGTAAATGATCCGTTCTTCATTGTCTCCTCCGCTGTCTTCAAAAACACCAACAACCTTAAAGGAAACTCCTTGCAAGCTCAAGTATTTGCCAATGGGGTTTTTGTTTTCAAACAGGTCTTTTGCGACCAATCGACCAATGACCACGTATTTGAGTTTGTATTGAAGGTCTGCCACATTCAAAAATCGACCAAAAGTTACATTGGTGTTTTCTAAGTATTGGTGGTCTGGATGGACGCCTCTGATGGTGTAATTGTCTTTGTTCCCTTTGTAAGAAGCAGTAAAGTTTTTAAAGATTCGTGCAGTGATGAATTCTATTTTTTCTTGGTAATGAGATTTGACATGTTCGTAATCTTTGTTCGAAAAATTGATTTTTTTGTCTGTTTGGTTTCCTTTGTAGGGCAGGGATGTTTTTCCCGATCGAATGTAAATCAAATTGGTTGCATCGTCTAAAAAAAAACTTTCAAAAGTGTTTTTAAGTCCGTTGGCCATTCCAAATAGCAGGGTAAATATCAAAATGGCAAAAGCAATGGTAAACCCAGAAAGCATGCTTCGCAATTTGTTTTTGCGAATGCTTTGAAAGATTTCGTTCCAGAGGTCTTTTTCGAACATTAACTTTGTGAATATTTAGAAGGTAGTAACTTTTTTAAAATACGAAAATACGGATTTTAAAGTACAGTTTTTTTGTAAATTATTTTTAAATGTTGAATTTCTTTTTGTAATTTCTAAGTATGGGAATGTATTTTTAAAAAACAGTTGCGGGAAGTTCAAAAATTCTCTTTCCTTGCCCTTGTTTTAGAAAATAACTTTACTTTTGTTTTCTTAAATCAAACAATGTAAACTACATTTCTATTATGAGCGTTTTAGTAAATAAGGATTCAAAAATTATTGTACAGGGTTTTACCGGAAGTGAAGGTACTTTTCACGCAGGACAAATGATTGATTACGGAACTAATGTGGTTGGAGGTGTCACACCCGGCAAAGGAGGACAAGAGCATTTGGGAAAACCGGTTTTCAATACGGTTGTTGAGGCTGTTGATACAGTGGCCGCTGACACCACGCTTATTTTTGTGCCGCCTGCTTTTGCTGCAGATGCCATTATGGAGGCTGCGGATGCGGGAATTATAGTGATCATTTGCATTACGGAAGGAATTCCTACCGCTGATATGGTCAAGGTAAAAGCCTATTTGAAGGGCAAGGAATGTCGTTTGGTTGGACCAAATTGCCCGGGAGTAATCACTCCTGAAGAGGCGAAAGTCGGTATCATGCCTGGATTTATATTTAAAAAAGGAAACGTAGGAATTGTGTCCAAATCAGGGACCTTGACTTATGAAGCTGCCGATCAGGTGGTCAAACAAGGTTTTGGAATCACCACTGCCATTGGCATTGGAGGAGATCCAATCATTGGAACCTCTACCAAAGAAGCGGTGGAATTGTTGATGAATGACGACGAAACAGAAGCCATTGTGATGATTGGTGAAATCGGAGGACAATTGGAAGCCGACGCAGCGAAATGGATCAAAGCAGATGGCAACAGAAAACCAGTAGTTGGTTTTATCGCTGGACAGACTGCTCCGGCAGGAAGAACCATGGGGCATGCAGGAGCTATTGTTGGAGGTGCAGATGATACAGCACAGGCGAAAATGGCCATTCTAAGAGCAAATGGAATTCACGTTGTGGATTCTCCAGCTAAAATTGGAGAAATGGTTGCAAACGTTTTGAATTAACTAACTTTATTTCAAAGTCACTTTAAAAACAACATATGAAACTTCTTGAAAACAAAACAGTCCTGATCACAGGAGCTACACGAGGAATTGGAAAAGGAATTGCTGAAACATTTGCCAAGCAAGGTGCGCATGTCGCATTTACCTTTAGTTCTTCTGTTGAAGCTGCAACTGCACTCGAAAAAGAATTGGCAGCCAACGGTGTAAAAGCCAAAGGATACCAGTCAAATGCAGCGGACTTTGCTGCCGCCCAAGAATTGGCAGCAGCCGTACTTGAAGAATTTGGAAGCATCGATGTTTTGATCAACAATGCTGGGATTACCAAAGACAACTTGTTGATGCGCATCAGCGAAGAAGATTTTGACAAGGTCATCGAAATCAATTTGAAATCTGTTTTCAACTTGACCAAAGCCGTCATTCGTCCTATGATGAAACAACGTTCAGGTTCCATCATCAATATGAGCTCCGTAGTTGGAGTACAAGGAAATGCCGGGCAAACCAACTACGCCGCTTCCAAAGCAGGCATGTTGGGCTTTACCAAATCCGTCGCTTTGGAATTGGGCTCTCGAAACATTCGTTGCAATGCCATAGCACCTGGATTTATCGAAACAGAAATGACAGCCAAATTGGATGAGAAAGTGGTAGATGGATGGAGACAAGCCATTCCCTTGAAACGCGGAGGAACTCCAGAGGACATCGCAAATGCTTGTGTTTTCCTAGCTTCGGACATGTCTGCTTACATTACTGGACAAACATTGAATGTAGACGGCGGTATGATTACGGCCTAATTTGTAAATTGCTATAGCAAAGAAAAAAATGAACAATTCAATAGGGATTTTAAAGTTTCAACCTGTTTTTCAGTACAGAATCTGGGGGGGAGAAAAGTTAAAAAACGTATTGCAAAAAGAGTATTCAGAAACTCATATTGGTGAAAGCTGGGAGATTTCTGGCGTCAAAGGAGCTGAGACCGCTGTTTTAGAAGGGCCACTCAAAGGTGCGCTCCTTTCAGATTTAATTGCGCGTTTCAAATCCGACCTCGTTGGGGAGAACTGTTACGAGGAATACGGAAATGAGTTTCCAATCCTGATCAAGTTTATCGATGCAGACGCACCGCTATCCGTTCAAGTACATCCCGATGATGCCTTGGCAAAGGAAAGACACAATAGTTTGGGGAAAAACGAAATGTGGTACATTATGGATGCCGACAAAGAGGCCAATCTGCTTATTGGATTTACGGAACATTTGAACAAAGTAAATTTTGAAGCCTGCGTCAACCGGGGAGACCTCTTGCCCTTACTCAATAAAATCAAGGTAAAAAAAGGAGAATCGTACTACCTTCCTGCAGGTCGTGTACACGCAATTG
>DLQL01000103.1 GCA_002477565.1 Flavobacteriaceae bacterium UBA7433 | reverse complement strand
ACAACATGCATTGGAATACAAATCTGGGTTTTACACATGTAAAACCCAGATTTTTTTTAACTTAAATAAACACACAATGAGCGAAGAAAAACAAAAAGAAGGCCAATTGAACATTGAATTGGACGAGAGCATTGCTGAAGGGATTTATTCCAATTTGGCAATTATCAACCACTCTGCTTCCGAATTTATTGTCGACTTTATCAATGTCATGCCTGGAGTACCCAAAGCCAAAGTCAAGTCAAGAATTATCTTGACACCAGAGCACGCCAAGAGACTGGCTAAAGCATTGGCAGAGAATGTCAAAAGGTTTGAAAAAGCCAATGGCCCGATCAACGAACCGGAGCACCCTCCGATTCCACTGAATTTTGGTCCAACAGGACAAGCTTAAACTAAACCAGAGAGGATGTTGAAAGACAGCCTCTTTTTTTTGGAGGAATTCAAAAACCATTCCTGATATCTCATCCAATTTTACGATATTTGTTTTCCTATTATTGGGAAAGCCTCTTTATAAGAATCCTTAACAATCCGTATATGTCAGACGATAAAAAAGTTATTTTTTCCATGTCAGGTTTAAGCAAAACCTACCAAAGTACAGGGAAACAAGTTTTGAAAAACATCCATTTGAGTTTTTTTTACGGAGCCAAAATTGGCATCTTGGGATTGAATGGATCAGGAAAATCTTCCTTGTTAAAAATCATTGCAGGTGTCGATAAGAATTACCAAGGAGACATCAATTTCCTTCCGGGATATTCGGTTGGTTTTTTAGAGCAAGAACCTATTTTAGATGAGACAAAAACAGTACTGGACATTGTCAAAGAAGGCGTTGCTGAGACAGTAGCGGTCTTAGATGAGTACAATCAAATCAACGATCAGTTCGGTTTGGAAGAAGTGTATTCAGATGCTGACAAAATGGAGCAGTTGATGAACCGTCAAGCGGAGTTGCAAGATCAAATTGACGCTTCCGATGCCTGGGAATTGGACACCAAATTGGAAATTGCAATGGACGCCTTGCGGACACCAGAACCCGACACGTTGATCTCCGTACTCTCTGGAGGAGAACGCCGTAGAGTGGCACTTTGCCGCCTGTTGTTACAACAACCCGACATTCTCTTGTTGGACGAACCGACCAACCACTTGGATGCAGAATCTGTCCATTGGTTGGAGCACCATCTGGCACAGTACAAAGGAACCGTCATCGCTGTTACACACGACCGTTATTTCTTGGACAACATCGCAGGGTGGATTTTAGAGTTGGACCGTGGAGAAGGGATTCCTTGGAAAGGGAATTACTCCTCTTGGTTGGATCAAAAATCCCAACGCATGGCCCGTGAGGACAAGACAGCTTCCAAAAGGCAAAAGACTTTGGAACGTGAATTGGAATGGGTACGCCAGGGAGCCAAAGGACGTCAGTCCAAGTCCAAAGCCCGTTTGGCCAGTTATGACAAATTGATGAGTCAAGACCAAAAGGAAAAAGAAGAAAAATTAGAAATTTATATTCCCAACGGTCCTCGTTTGGGAACCAATGTAATCGAAGCCCAAGGCGTTTCAAAAGCTTTTGGTGACAAATTGCTCTACGACAATTTGGAGTTCAAACTTCCTCCCAATGGCATCGTGGGGATCATCGGTCCCAACGGAGCGGGAAAGACAACGATTTTCCGAATGATTATGGGAGAGGAAACTCCAGACAAAGGAGATTTCAAAGTAGGGGATACCGCTAAGATTTCTTATGTAGATCAATCCCACTCAGACATTGATTCCGACCGTTCGATCTGGGCCAATTTTGCCGACGAACAAGACCTGATCATGATGGGAGGTAAAATGGTCAACTCCCGCGCCTATTTGAGCCGTTTCAATTTTAGCGGTTCCGAGCAAAACAAAAAGGTAAGCACCCTCTCTGGAGGCGAACGCAACCGTTTGCATTTGGCAATGACCCTCAAGGAAGAAGGAAATGTATTGCTGTTGGATGAGCCGACCAATGATTTGGATGTAAACACTTTGAGAGCTTTGGAGGAAGGCCTAGAAAATTTTGCGGGTTGTGCCGTTATCATCTCGCATGACCGTTGGTTTTTAGACCGCGTATGTACCCATATCTTAGCTTTTGAAGGAGATTCCCAAGTTTATTTCTTTGAAGGGAGTTTCTCTGAGTACGAAGAAAACAAGAAGAAGCGTTTGGGAGGCGATCTGATGCCCAAAAGAATCAAGTACAAAAAGTTGATTCGTTGAGAACAAGCAATCTCATTAAAAAAACCGTTTTCAATAGTTGAAAACGGTTTTTTTTTAGCGGCTGTAAAGCTTTTTTCGAATGCGACTCAACTGAATGGGTGTAATTCCTAAATTGGAAGCAATGTGGTATTGGTTGATCATGTTGTCAATATTCGGGATGCGCTTTTGTAGTTTCAAATAGCGTCCCGTCGCATTGAGTGTCAACAACTCGTCGTTCGTTTTTTGAAGGTGGGCATAGTGCAACTCCACCGTTCGGGTATACCAAAGACTGATTTCGGTTTCAGCTTTGCAAACTTGCATCAATGTGTCGTAATTGATTTCTAAGACATCACAATTGGTCAAACACTGGCAACCAATCTTTGTGGGATTTTTCGTGATAAGCGCCTCTGTGGGTGCCAAAATGTTATAGGTGCTGATCAACGAGCGAATGTACTCCACGCCTTTTTCAGAAATGCTATAAGATCTTGCAACACCTGATTCTATAAAATAGATGCTTTCAGGTACCGAATCGATTTCTGTAAGAATCGTACCCGCCTTGTAACTCTGCGAACAGCACATTTCCATAAATGCGGTATAAGATTTTTTGGAAAGCGGAGAAATGTTGTTCATGAACTGATGCAGGGAATCCATAATAATTGGTTGGTTTGGGAGATTAAACATTTTAAAGATACAATAACATTTGTTAATTTAATTAATTTTTAACAACTGTATTTTAAAAAATAGCTAATAGTATGCCTTTTATTTTGTGAAATCAATTTTTAGAAGGTAGATGCTTGCAGCGGGACCTTCCATAAAAAGCAGGTCCAAAACACTCAAGTTTTCTAAGAAACCATGCCGTTTGTCAAACATTTGGACATATTTTGGAAACTGAAGTGAGGGTGCTTCTTTGGCGTTGACCAAATTCCGCAAGTCCTTTTTTCCTAAAACGTGTTTGTCAAATGTTTGTGTGGTAGTAAATTCGCATTTTTCTTCGAGGGCTTCCATGACAAATTCATGTACATCGAGGTGCAAATCAAACAAATAAAGGTGTTTTTTTTGGAATATTGCCGACAAATCATCTTCGTAATACTCGTAAAAAGGCGAACTGCGGTAGCCCGCTTGGAGAGATTTGAGGTGGATTTTTTGCCAAGGAGCTGTTTGGTAGTCGATTTTAACGTCTTTTGTTTTGGTTTTTTTTCCGTTTTTAGCGTGTTGAATCGGCACGTTCAAAAGTTGTCTTCCATGAGGGCTGTATATGTAACAGCGGGTTCGATAGGTCTGTTTTTGAAAATGGTCTGCCAGCTCAAAGCAAACGTGCTTTGATTGCAAAATGGCGGCATATTGAGCAATGGGTGAAAAATAACTGGGCTGTAACAAGATGTTTTCCAAAAGATTTATTTTTTATTGTCAAACAAGAATACAAAATACAGTTTAGGTATTTGCCGCCTTTTGAACTACGATTTTCGTTTCCGGTATTTTTTAAAACCGTAATAAATGACCAGCATTCCTAAAAAGTAATAGAAATACGATTTCAGAGGGCCATCTCCATGCACAGTCGTAAACAAGCGCTCCCAACGGATCTTATCCAATCCTTTTCCATAACTGTCCCAGCTAAACCACACAAATACAGGTTTTCCAACCACATGGTCAAAAGGAACATAGCCCCAATACCGTGAATCTTCCGAATTGTGTCGGTTGTCTCCCATCATCCAATAATAATTCTGTTCGAAGGTATAACTGTCTGCGAGTTTGCCATCGATGTAAATTTTCTCAGCTTCTGTGCTCAACTCATGGTGTTCGTATTCTTTGATGATGCGGCTGTAAAGCGGCAGTGTTTTCGCAGTCAACTCCACTGTTTTTCCTTTTTCAGGGATGTAAATCGGACCAAAATGATCCCGATTCCATTTGTAGGAGGCGGATGGAAATACCCTTTCGGCATTTCCTTTTTTTTGTAAGTTTTTTTGAACGCTTTTTACAATTGGACTTTTTTTCATTTTGTTTGCATGCTCTTCGTCCAAGTTCAAAACGTATTGCCCTGCTTGGATATAAGCTTCCCCGCGACGGACTTGGTATTTGTTGTACAAACTATTTTCGCTAAGGTTTTGTCCTTTTGTATCTACCGTGTAGAAAAACTGTGGTTTTGCTCTTTCTGGCATTTCAGAATACGAGCCGTTGATGTAAATGTCGCCCCCTCTGATTTCCAGACTGTCTCCAGCAATTGCGACACAACGTTTTACATAATTGGATTTTTTGTCTACCGGCTTTACAATTTTACGATCGGGTCTTTTGAAAAATTGCTGAACCGTATCTGTCGGCCAGTTAAAAACCACAATGTCATTGCGCTTTATTTTTTGAAAACCGGGGATTCTAAGGTAGGGAATAGCCGGTTTTTTTAGATAGGAGCGAATGCCAAGCAATGGCAAGGTATCGTGTACCATCGGTGCTGCTATGGGCGTTATAGGAACCCTTGCTCCGTAGTGGAATTTGCTGACAAAAAGGAAATCACCCACCAACAACGATTTTTCAAGAGAAGAGGTAGGAATGGTAAAAGGCTGCATCACATAGGTATGGACCAAGGTCGCAGCGATGACGGCAAAAAGAATGGAGCTCACCCATTCGCCAAGAGCGCTCTTGGGCTTTAAATCTCGGTCGGTCACGTAGGCGACATCTGCCATGTAATTTAGGTAGTAGAGGTAAAATCCCAAACTTAAAAAACTCAACCATGTAGCTGCTGTAGAATTTTTTCCAAAACTTCGTGAGGTCTCCACCCAAAGGACAGGAAAAAGCAACAAATTGATCACGGGGACAAAGAGCAAAAACACCCACCATTTCGGACGGTTGATGATTTGCATCAAGACCACGGCGTTGTAGATTGGGACCAGTGCTTCCCATGCTTTTCTACCCGCTTTTTTGTACAGTTTCCAGGTTCCTAAAAAGTGGACACCTTGCAGGGCTAAAAAAAATAAAATCCATTCGCTACTCGTCATGTGCTAATTTTTTATTGTTGTTTTTTTACAAACCAAATTTTTATGCATTCGGCACCAAAGCAGTTTTAGATGCCCAATACATCCTTCATCGAAAACACGCCTTTCTTATCGGCAATCCATTCCGCTGCAACCACAGCGCCCAAGGCAAATCCTTGACGGGTGTGTGCAGTGTGTTTGATGTCGATGCAATCCACCTCAGACCCATAACGGACCGTGTGTGTACCAGGTACTTCAGGACTTCTGATGGCCGTGATTGGAATGCTGTTTTCTTTTGTTGCTTTGTCCAATTCCCATTGGCCGTGCTTTGTGTGCTCGATGACTCCTTCAGCAAGTGTGATTGCCGTACCGCTCGGCTCGTCCAATTTTTGTTTGTGGTGAATCTCTTCGATCTGAACTTCGTATTGCTCCAAGTTTCCCATCATTTTGGCCAATTGCTTGTTCAGCTCAAAAAAGATGTTGACACCCAAACTAAAATTGGAGGCATAGAGAAAGGCACCCTTCTTTTTACGGCAAAGCGTTTCCATCTCTTTATAGCGTTCCAACCATCCGGTTGTCCCAGAAATGATAGGGACCGAGTGATTCAAACAATTCGAAATGTTGTGTACTGCAGCATCTGGAATGCTGAAATCTATGGCCACCTCCGCGTCAGAGATGTCATAACTTTCCGCATCCTTGTCAATTTTTATGACGATTTCATGCCCTCGACTGAGTGCAATCTTTTCGATGGTTTGTCCCATCTTTCCGTATCCTAATAGTGCTATTTTCATTTTAAAAATTGAAGTTTAAAGCAATTCCTACCACCGTTTGTTCGGTGTAGGGAGTTTGGTATATTTTTGGGTCGAATGACAGTTGGTCATTGACGTTGAACTGTAACAAATGAGCGCTGACACTTGCCTCCAATACTTGCAAGACATACAAGGCTGCAAATGTCAGCAAAGAAGTATCCCTGTTTTGTTTCAATGTTTTTTGGGCACTGATCAATCCCGAACGGGAGATCAATTCGGTGCCATTTTCTAATACAAACTCATCTTTGAGTCCCGCTTCTCTCAACTTGAATGCACGCCTGTATTTTTTGTAAGTGGTGTTGTTTGTAGCGTAGTAGTAAATTGGAATTGCCAATGCTCCGTATACGATGGGTACTTTCCAGTAATCTTTGTTGTAGGTTTGACCCAAGCCTGGAAGGATTGCCGAATAAAAGGCAGCTCTTGCAGGGGTCAAAGGATTGTAACCATCTTTTTTAAAAACCTCTTCACTTGTCAGGTAAGTGTTTTTTGTTTGCGCTTGAACAGCACAGGAAATACCCATTAAAAACAATACCTGCAGATATGTCAAGCGAAACAACACTTATTTTATCAGTTTTTGAATGCGTTCAAAATCTTCCTGAGAATCGAAAGGAATGGAAATTTTTCCTTTTCCATTGTTGCCAACTGTCACCTGTATTTGGTGTCCCAAATACTTGCTGATGGTTTCAATTCCATTGGCCACATACGAAGGTGTTTTGGCTTTTTTTGACTTTTTTGTGTCTGGATTTTTTAAGTTTTTGACCAGTTCTTCTGTTTGACGAACGGACAATTTGTTTTGGATGATTTTCTTGTAGATCTCCAATTGCTCATTGAGGTTTTCGATGTTGATTAGGGCCCTTCCGTGTCCCATAGAAAGAAAACCATCTCTCATTCCTGTTTGAATGATCGGGTCGAGTTTTAAAAGCCGCAAATAGTTGGTGACCGTCGACCTTTTTTTGCCGACACGGATGCTCAATTCTTCTTGGGTAAGGTTGATTTCTTCGACAAGCCGTTGGTAAGAGAGTGCGATTTCAATCGGGTCTAAATTCTTTCGTTGGATGTTTTCAACCAAGGCCATTTCAAGCATCTCTTGATCATTGGCGAGCCGCACATAAGCGGGAATCGTCTCGTTTCCAAGTTGTTTAGAGGCTCTAAAACGGCGCTCTCCAGAAACCAATTGGAAACGATTACCTGAAGTTTTTCGAACCGTTATGGGTTGAATGACGCCCAGTTCTCTGATTGAATTTGAAAGTTCTTCCAGTGCTTGTTCGTCAAAATGTGTTCTGGGTTGGTAGGGGTTGACTTCGATGGAATTCAAATCCAAATCGATGATGGTTCCGACAATTACCGCTGCGTTTTTATCTGTAGCTGCATTGTCAGTTTCTTTTAGAAGTGCGGATAAGCCCCTGCCCAAAGCTTGTCTTTTGGTTGCCTTTGCCATTATGAATTCTTGTTTAGAACCTCGTTTGCAAGGTTGATATAATTGATCGCTCCTTTGCTTGTCGCGTCGTATGCGATGATACTTTCTCCGAAACTTGGCGCTTCTCCTAAGCGGGTATTCCTTTGGATGACGGTTTCAAAAACCATTTCGTTGAAATGTTTTTTCACCTCTTCTACCACTTGGTTGGAGAGTCGCAATCGGGAGTCGAACATGGTCAAGAGCAGTCCTTCGATGTCCAAATCCGCGTTGTGTATTTTTTGAATGCTCTTGATGGTGTTCAAAAGTTTTCCAAGTCCTTCCAAGGCGAAGTATTCGCATTGTATCGGGATGATGACGGAGTTTGCAGCGGTCAGTGCATTGAGCGTGATCAATCCCAAAGAGGGTGCACAGTCAATAAGAATGAAATCATAACGATCTTTCACAGACTCCAATGATTTTTTCAACATGTATTCTCGGTCGTTTTTGTCTACCAATTCAATTTCCACTGCTACCAGATCAATGTGAGCGGGAATGATGTCCACATTCGGTGAATTTGTCTTTTGAATCGCTTGTTCCGCACTCGCGGTGTGTTCCAAAACTTGATACGACCCAAGTTCATTGCTCTCGACGTCCAATCCCAGACCGGAAGTCGCATTTGCTTGTGGGTCTGCATCGATCAACAATACTTTTTTTTCCAACACTCCCAAAGCAGCAGCCAAATTTACAGACGTGGTCGTCTTACCAACACCACCCTTTTGATTGGCAATTGCAATTATCTTTCCCATTTGAGCAAAATTATGATTCAAAAATACAATTATTTACGGGTTTTTAAAAAGGAAGATGTTAACAAACTTTTAAGTTGCTAATTCTGAGGGAGCTTACAGCAAATAAGGGCTCCGAAGAACCCTTGTGCGATTGTTTTTTTTGATGTGAACTCTTTTTTTTAAGTGCTTTTTAAGGCGGTATATTTTTTTGTAAAAACACAGTTATTGTTGGGTTTTGAATCCTTCTTTTTTGAGGTCAAATACCGATTTTTTGAGTGTTGGCCAGCTGTTGTTTGTGGTATCAACATCTGCGGTTTCCAAATCTGGATCGATCAGAATGCTCTTGATTGCTTTGGTCGATGAAATAATTTTGCGCACCTCTCGGTCGTTTTTTTGCCATATTTGGGCGGGGTAGGTTTTTCTTTTTTTACGACCGTCCTCATAGGTGATCTCTGCAATAATAGGCATCACAAGTCCTCCCGGTTTTTCAAAGACAATTTCGTACACATAGGAAGGGATTTCTGGGGCAATTTTGTTTTTGTATTTTTTTTCAAGGTAGCTGGTCAACAGTTGGATGTCTTCAATTTTTTCCGGTTCTCCTTCTGAAATTTCATCGGTCGTCAAGAAAAGTCCGGGTCGGATTCTTTCTGCAGGAACACCTAGCTCTTTGGCCATCGAAAGAATTCTCTTGGTAGGTTTGTCAGTGACACGGAATTGATTCACCTCTTTGACAGCGATGTCGCAGACATCGGTTGTGTAAAACCACCCCCTCCAAAACCAATCCAAATCTGCTCCTGAGGCATCTTCCATTGTTCTAAAGAAATCTTCAGGAGTCGGATGCTTGAACATCCACCGTCTGGAATAAGTGCGAAAGGCATAATCAAACAACTTTTGGCCGAGAATTGTTTCTCTGAGGAGGTACAAACCGGCGGCAGGTTTGGTATAGGCATTCGGACCAAATTGATAGACCTGATCTCCTTGGGTCATGATGGGTGCAATGTTGCTTTGGTCGCCACCCATGTAGGGCACGATGTCTTTGGGGAGGTTTCCCGTGTTGAAATCTTTGTCAAATGCCAATTCTGTCAAGGTTTCGATAAAAGAATTCAAACCTTCGTCCATCCATGTCCATTGGCGTTCGTCAGAATTTACAATCATCGGAAAAAAGTTGTGTCCGATCTCGTGAGTGATGACGCCAATCATGGCGTCTCTTGTTCTGTCTGAATAAGTGCCATCTTTTCTGGGTCTTCCATAATTCCAACAGATTTGTGGGTATTCCATTCCTTGGTTTTTTGAGTGGACAGAAATGGCTTTGTGGTAGGGGTAGTCAAACGTGTATTTGGAATACTCCTTCAAGGTGTGAGCAACCACTCGAGTGGAGTACTTTTCCCAAAGAGGGTTTCCTTCTTTGGGGTAGAGTGAGTAAGCCATTACGGCAGTTCCATTGATGTCGACAGCCATGGCGTCCCAGATAAATTTACGGGAAGAAGCAAAGGCGTAATCGCGGACATTTTTTGCATTGAAATGCCATGTTTTTGTCTCTTTGCTCGTGCTTTTTTCAGCGACTTCTGCTTCTTCTTGTGTGACAATCATGACGGGTTTGTCAAAAGAATTTTTGGAAGCATTCAAGCGTTTTAGTTGTGTTTTTGTCAAGACCTCTTTTGGGTTGGTCAACACCCCTGTTGCGTTTAAAACATGGTCTTTGGGTGTCGTAATCTTAACTTTGTAGTCTCCAAACTCCAAGGCAAATTCGCTGCGTCCCCAAAACTGCATGTTTTGCCAACCTTCCACATTGTCGTAGACTGCCAAACGCGGGAAAAATTGAGCAATCACATAGAGCTTGTTCCCATCTTCTTCAAAGTGCTCGTATCCTGAGCGGGTTCTGTCGATCGTGTGGTCGATGATGTTGTACCACCATTTGATTTCAAATTTAAAAGTCTTGCCAGAGGCCAAAGGTTTTGGCAAGTCAATGCGCATCATGGTGCGGTTGATGGTGTAGGACAGTTCATTGCCATTGGACTGTTGTACGGCTTCAATATTGAAGCCACCATCAAAAGGTGCTTCGATAAATTTCTTTGCAAAGGTTGCTGGAGTGTAGAGTGGATCCACCGTATCAATTTCTATGTCGGGAGATTTGGAGTCTTTTGCCAGTTTGTTTTGGTCCAATTGCAGCCATAAGTATTCCAAAGTGTCCTCGGAATTGTTGTGGTAAGTGATTTTTTCGAAACCACTCAGCCTTTGACGGGTGTCGTCCAAGACGATGTCCATATCGTAATCAACTTGTTGTTGAGTGTAGTGGGTGCCGGGAGCTCCAGAAGCAGAATGCTGGCTGTTTGGCGTGGCAAATTCATCTTTGAGTTGTTTGAATTTATTCGTGTTGGTATGTCCTTTTTGAGTTTGGGCTAAAATGAGTTGGCTTGCTGTGCACAGCAATACGAGGAATGCGAAACTTATTTTTTTCATGTCAACTTGGTTTTACACGTATAAATGTAGTCCTAAAAAGGAAACATTTAGTTAAAAATATATTAAAGATTTTGACTTGTTTTTTGTGAGAACAACACTTTTGTTTTTGCCGTATGCCTTTGTCTTTACAATATTTTCTTGCTCGTTCAATGCATGCGTCAAAAGGGTGTTTTTGATACGAAGGGATTGCAAACTGTCAATCTCTTGAATTTCTAGATAGAAAACAACCTGGTTTTCCTCGTATTCTTTGCCCAAATACACAAAGTTTTTCTTTCTGTTGTTTACCTCAAAAGAGAGTTGTTCGTTTAGGTAAGCACGGTAGCGTTTTTCGATTTCTAGTGGCTCTCTGTCTGTGGCAATTTCAACAGCTGCAGTTCCGACAGCATTCAACGCCGTCTGAAGATCGTCTACAAATATCCGAACGGTCACCTGCAAAGCCTGCTGTTCTTGCACATAATCTATTTGCATCAGACTCATGTAGTATTTGTGGTTGGAAAAGGCAACAGAGAGTGAGAAAAACAATCCCAGCCCAACTAATTTTATGGAGGTATGCATGTAAAAATTTCCGAAACGATTCGTTTATAAAGATACTCAAAAAAATAATTTGAAAGAAGGAGGCATCAAGCCATCCTAAAAAGCCGCTTCAAACATAAACTGTTCCGTCTTTTAGCGATGAACTCCTTGCGAGGAAAGCCACCTTTGGTATTGTTTCGCATTTCTGTTGTGCTGCCTCAAACTTTTTGTAAATACGTGACTTCCGATTGTTTTTGTGCTGGCGCACATAAACATATACCTGTGTTTGGACGGATTCAGTACGGCATCTATGGATGAGATGTCAGGCATAGCGATGGGGCCTGGAGGAATCCCGGTGTATTTGTACGTATTGTAGGGAGAATCGATTTTTAAATCTTTGTTCAGAACGCGTTTGACTTCGAAGTTTGTACCGTATTTTTCTTGGAGTGCAAAGATGACAGTAGGATCGGCTTGCAATGCCCATTTTTTGTGGTACCGATTCAAGTACAAACCGGCAACGATGGGTCTTTCGCTCACTTGCGCCGTTTCTTTTTGGACGATTGAAGCGAGGGCAATGACTTCTTGAACCTCTAAATTTTGTGTTTTGGCTTTGGCAATGCGACGGACATTCCAAAATTTATGGTACTCTCGATACATTTTGTTTCGAAATCCGTCCGCACTAGTGTTCCAAAGGAATTCATAAGTATTGGGAACGTACATGCCAATGGCATTCTTTTTCGAAAAGCCGTGATTGGCTAAAAAAAGAGAGTCCGTAAAAGCCCGCATCAAAGAGATTGAATCCGCTTCTATTTGTTTGGAAATTCGCCCTGCTAACAATTCCAATCGGTGTTGGTTGTTAAAAGTCACTTGTACAGCAGCTTGTTTGCCACTTCTCAATAAATTGACCAACTCGTTGGAATTCATCCCTTTTTGAAGCAGGTACCTGCCTCCTTTGAGTTGTTTTGTATATTTTTTTTGAGTAGCGACCCATGCAAAGTCCTCCGTATTTTTTAAAAAAGGCCGCACTTCTTCTAGCAAGTTTTCAAAGGTGCTTCCTGAGGGCAAGTACAGGTAGCCTTCGGCGTGTACATTTTCTGCGTATATTTTCCTTGCAAAATGCACCGTGACCCAGGCAATTGAAGCTGAGATTGCCAAGACAATTCCGATGGTTTTTTTAGTTTTTAAAGGCATCATTCAATCTTCATAGGTTCGAATCAATTGGTACATCACCTCGTCTTTGTATGTGGGAAGGTCAAAAATCCAATCTTTGCGGACGCCAGCAATGACAAAGTTGTTCTTTTTAAACAAGTCCATGCTGTTTGCGTTGTCGGAAGCAATGTGTGCATACAGTTGGTGCAGGTTCAAATGCTGAAAAGCATAGGAAATCAAAAGGCGAAGCGCTTCCGTTGCAAAGCCTTTTTTTCGGTAGGTTTCTAGCGTCAAGATACCAATTCCTGCTCTTTTATTTGCCGGATCGAAATCGAACAAATCGATCATGCCAACGGGTTTGTCATCTGTATTTGTCGCCATGACCAAACGGAGTTGTTTGGCTTCGTAAATGTCCAAATGCGCATTGTCGAGGTATTTGGACAAGGTGAATTTAGAAAAAGGCGTTTGGGTGTTGCTGACTTGCCAAAAAGCCTCTTTGTTTTCTGTTTCGTACAAAAACTGAAGGTCTTCAAGTTCCAAAGCTCGGAGGTGTATTTGAGTTCCTTTCAACGTATTCATAGCCTATTTTTTGATGGATAGCTGCCCTTTAAAAACAAATTTTGCGGGCCCTTTCAGGAAGACATTTTGGTAGCTGTGGTTTTGTTTGAGAAAGGAAACTTCCAAAGCTCCGCCTTCTACCTTTAGTTGGATGTTGTTGGCCTGGGTGTGGTTTTGCGCATGCATGGCAATTGCAACTGCAGTTGCACCTGTCCCGCAAGCCAATGTCTCTCCTTCCACACCTCTTTCATAGGTACGAACTCGAAAAGAATCCGCTCCAGTAGCTTCTACAAAATTCACGTTGGTTCCCTCTTGAAAATAAGGGGCGCCATTTCGAATTCTTTTGCCGTTGGCAAACACATCATATGCAGCAATGTTTTCGACAAGCTCCACATGATGAGGAGATCCGGTGTCTAAGAATGCGTGGTTGGACTCAATTTGTATTTCGGAGACATCGATCATCTGAAGAGAGACCACACCTGCTTCAATACTTGCATGGTGTAATCCATCTACCGCCTCAAAAGTAGTTTTGTCACCAATTGCCTTCAAGTCGTGAGCAAAAGCGACCAAACACCTGCCGCCATTTCCACACATCGTACCTTCTCCGCCATCGGCATTGAAATAAACCATTTTAAAATCGTGGTTTTCGGAAGGGTTGAGCAAGATCAATCCATCTGCTCCAATTCCAAAACGGCGGTTGCACAAATGTTGTATGAGGGGGGCGTCGTCGTGAGGGAATTGCAAATCGCGGTTGTCAATCATCACAAAGTCATTTCCAGTACCTTGGTATTTGTAAAAAGTCAATTCCATAGTGTGTGCGTTCTCAATTGCAAAGTTAGTAAATAAACATGATTTTGAAGCGGTCTTTCAAGGAGTCCTGTCTTCCCTCTAAAGCAGGGGGGTGTTTTTTTAGGAACCCCATCCGTCTTTTACAAGCTCAATGCGCATTGCTCTGCACATTTTTCACCGTCAATGGCGGCAGAAATGATTCCACCTGCATATCCGGCCCCTTCACCACAGGGATACAGTCCTTTGATTTGCGGGTGTTCCAAACTTCCTCTTTCTCTCGGAATTCTCACAGGAGAGGAAGTTCTCGATTCGGGAGCATGAACGACGGCTTCGTTGGTCAAATAACCCCGCATGGATTTTCCAAATTGCCGAAAACCTTCTTGCAATGTGTTGTGGAGGAAGGCAGGAAACAATTCTGACAACACTGCGGAAGTCGTTCCGGGTTGGTAGGATGTTTTAGGGATTTCTGAAGAACGTATTCCCTTTGTAAAATCGACCAGTTTTTGAGCGGGTACTTTTTGAGATTTTCCTCCAAGCGCCCAGGCTTTTTGTTCGATTTGTTTTTGAAATTCCAAAGCGGCCAAAGGGCCTTTTTTGTGAAAGGGGGCAAAATCTTGCAGTTTTAACTCTACGGCAATTCCTGAGTTGGAGGTGGCTTGGTCCCTTTTGGAGGGAGACCAGCCATTCGTCACCACTTCTCCAGGGCTTGTGGCGCAAGGGGCTATGATGCCGCCCGGGCACATGCAGAAGGAATAGATACCTCTATTTTTTACCTGTTTTACAATGCTGTAAGGAGCAGGAGGGAGGTATTCACTGCGGATGTCACACTTGTATTGTATGCGGTCGATCAAAGCCTGTGGATGCTCTACGCGAACACCCAAAGCAAAAGGCTTGGCTTCGATGAAGATGTTTTTGGCGTGCAACAGTTCAAAAATATCTCGTGCTGAGTGCCCCGTCGATAAGATCAATTTTTTACAGTCAAATTTTCGGCCATCTTTTAAAGAGACCCCCGCGATTGTTTGGTTTTTGATATGGATGTCGGTCACCCTTGCTTCAAAGTGAACTTCGCCCCCATGTGCGAGGAGGGTTTCCCTTATTTGGGCAATGATTTTTGGCAGTTTGTTGGTGCCGATATGGGGATGCGCATCGACCAAAATATTTTTGGTGGCTCCAAAAGCGACGAGCAGTTGTAAGATGGCTTGTACATCGCCTCTTTTTTTTGAACGGGTATACAGCTTTCCGTCGGAATACGTACCTGCACCCCCTTCGCCAAAACAATAATTCGAATCTTCATCCACCAGGTGCAGTCTGTTTAGCGCTGCCAAATCCCTTCTTCGAGCCCGCACGTCTTTCCCCCGTTCCAAGACAATGGGTTTCAAGCCTTTTTCCAGTAGTTTGAGTGCGGCAAACAAGCCCGCGGGCCCCGCTCCGACCACCAACACTTCTTGTTGTTTGCTCACATTGGGGTAGTCGGGGAGCTGCGGTAAAATCTCCTCAAAATCTTCCTCGAGGTACACGGCAACTTTGAGGTTTATTTTCACAGAACTCTGTCGCGCGTCAATCGATCGTTTTAGAATTTCTACATGCCGTATTTCATCGAAAGATGCTTTTAGTTTAAAAGCGACTTCTCGTTTTAGAAGGGCTTTAGTGGAAGCGACTTTGGGCGATACACGGAGTTGAATTTCTTCTGGCATTGGGCAGGTGTTGAGTGGTTTTGATCAATTGAAGAAATTCCAAACGAGCCCAAATCGAATCGTAAAATCTCGGAAAGGTTGGTTTGGAGTTGCGTAGTAATTGGTCTTGTTGAGAGCTGAGAGTAAGTTTTCGGCTTTGACAAACAAACGCGTTCTTCGAATTTGTCCGTTTACAAAAAAGTCGAGCAGTGGTTTGCCTCCAATTTCCGTTTCGTTTTGCAATACAAAATCTCCGAGAAGAGGATGGTACTTGTTGGCTTGGTAAGCAGAAAAATAATGTGCTGTGATCCCAGTTTGCAAGTAGAGCGATTTCTTTTTAAACAAGTATTCCGAAAAGTAGAAAGTTGAACGTCCAATAAAATCAGGGACTTTTAACACCTCCGCACCGCTTGCCACATTTTGGTATTGAAAGGTGTTGTCCCAAGCAAATTTCCAAAACACAAGTTCTTTGTGCGCTTTTATTTGAAGGTAATTGACAGTGGATTCGTACTGCATGGGTTTCGACTGTGTGTCTGCGCTGAAATAATTGTAATTGTCAAGTTGCGTCAAGGAGGCCGAAGCGGCGACCCAAGGACTTTTTAGGTCCAATTTCAAATTTCGAACAGCCGTATTTTTAAAATTGTTTTGCCAGTTGTAGGCAATAAAATTGCTTTGAAAGAGCCTGCGATTGAAATCGGGCGCTTTGGAGCTGATTTGCAAAGAAGCTGCAATTGCGATGTCTCTTTTGTTTTTGTAGGCCGCTTTGACAAAGAGTTGGTTGCCACGGAGGTCCCCAGCGATGCTCGTACTTGCATTGGCGGAAAAGGAAATGTTTTGAATCACAGCTTTCCATTGAGCTCCTGCAGCAACCAGTGTTCCCTTGAGTTGACTTCCGATCGTTTGTGCATCCGAGTAGACCAAATTTTTATACCCTTGGTAATAGGCGTCGTGGGAAGAAAATACGCGGAAATTTCCAAGTACGTATGGAGAGTCAAAGTCCAAGTAGACTTTGTTTTGCATGCGTTTGTGAGCTGTTTTGTCAGCGGTTGTACTTTTAAAAGTTTCTCCAAAAAAAGTAGTGGCGGCACTGCTAAAGTAAAACTGTTTGGTGTCGTAGATGAATTCGTGCCCTAGTCTCAGGTGGGATTTTGTAGCGGGCAAACTGTCTTTGTTTTTGAACAATTTGTACGTGTGGTCTGCGTAGTACCTTTTACCAACCAAGACGCTTTTTGCATTTTCCAAATTGACATCCAACCTCCCTCGATCCGAAAATTCGGAGTCGTTGCTGTCAAAAAGACCCAAGGAGGTTGGAGTCAATCCTCCATTTTCCTGATTTTCCAAATTTTGTGAGCTCATGTGAGCGTTCAGTTGGTAGCGTTGGTTTTTTGACTGGTAGGAGAGCGTTGCTCGAAAATTGACATGGCTGCTCAAGGAGTTTCGGTAGCTGCCCAAAGAGCGCAATCCTTTGTAAGCGATAGCGACATTCAATCTTTTGTGGCTGTTAAAGGTCAGCCAAGAATCCAAAAACTGTCCTTGCTCCAATCCGGACCTGTAGGAAAATTGAGAGGATGGCGTCGGAACGGAATACGATCGGATGTCTTCTACTTGGTAGTAATTTTGATGTTTGGCGCGCGCCCCCATTTGGGGCAAAAGATCGGTGCCAACAAAATTGTAGCTCAGTGGATTCATCACCTGTCCTTGATTTTGTAAGGGCTGCCATCCAAAGAGGTCTTTTCTTAGGAAATTCATCTTGTAGTCTTTTTGGATGCTGAGGGTCGTGTCCAAAAGAACCGTGTCTTTTCTGTGTGTGATGCTCTTGTAATCGAGGTAATTCGCCTTTCCAGATTCTGGGTGTACCTGCGTTGTCGTCTTAGAGGGTTTGGACATTCGCAAGGGACTTTTTTTTAGTTTTACCACTGTGGTGTCTCGGTCGGTAGTATCGGAAATGCGGTCGTTTTTTTGTGCACACAGCCCCGTACAAAAGAGACAGATCAGAAGCTTGGATAAAAAGTTTTTCATACGATTGTGGAATGCCTTTCCTTTATTTTTTTAAAAAAGCAGGAAATGGATGCGCAGTGTCCTTGCATTTGCTGCATCGCAAAGGTAAATTATTTATTCAGAAAGTACCCTTTTTGCAAACTGGAATATTTGGAAGCTGCTTTCCGTGACAAGGGGTGGCATCACAAATGTGGAGATGCCTGCGCTCAGAGGTTTTGAGAATTCTAAAAACAATTTGTTCCCTATGTGCATTCCCTGTACATTTGTGAGCAGATCAAAAATATGGGACTAGAGGCACGCTTTTCAGAGTATCGATTGGAGGTGGGTACAGACGAGGCAGGAAGAGGCTGTTTGTCTGGACCTGTGGTTGCGGCAGCTGTCATCTTGCCAAAAGACTTTGACCACCCGCTGTTGAACGATTCCAAAAAATTGACTGAAAAACAACGCCTGCTTTTAAAACCGATCATCGAACAGGAAGCCCTGTCCTTTGGCCTGGGAATTGTAGGTGAAAAAGAAATAGACAAAATCAATATTTTACAGGCCTCTATTTTGGCCATGCACAAATCCATCTCCGCGATGCCATTGCTTCCAGAATTCATCATCGTTGATGGCAATAAGTTCCATCCTTACCGTGAGATCCCTTCTCAAACCATCGTCAAGGGGGATGCAAAATACAAAAGCATCGCAGCGGCTTCGGTATTGGCAAAAACCTACCGCGACGCATTGATGTTATCCATGCACACACAGTTTCCTGAGTACAATTGGAAAAAGAACAAAGGATATCCAACCCGAGAACACCGCAATGCCATTCGTGCTTTTGGCATCACTTCTTTTCACCGAAAAACCTTTCGATTGTTGCCTGAGACGTCTTGAATGGGCAGCTTTTTTTCTAAAAACCAGTTCAATCTCTGTTGGTGATTTTTTAACTTTTTGCAGCGGTCAAGAAAGGAATTCTTCTAGGTTTGTAAGCACACGTTCTTTGCAGATTTGAAGAATGCGTTTGTGAGTGTCCGAATCATTTTGTGAGTACGTTAAAAACTCTTCCTGAGTGAAGAGGCCGAGGACCATGCCCTTGATCAGTTGCCGAAGTTGAACGTCCTTGTCAAAACTGGACTCTAAAAGCGCCGCGAGTTTTTCACTGGAAAGTGCCTGTAAGTTTTGATTTCTTTTTTTCAAGTGTTTTTTGACAAGCGCTAAGAGCAGCGGGTGTTGAAACTTGATGATCGGTCTTAGGGTTTTGTTTTGAAAGGTTTCTTGCGCACTGCTTGCGGCCGAATTTTTTGCGGTCTTGATTTCAGGCCGTAGTTTTTGTAGGGAATCAGTTCTTGATGTTTTCATGTTTTTAGGGGATGGGCTGTTCGCTGTCCAATTTAGGAAATAATGGAGGCAAGTTGCGTGTGGAGATTTCATTTTCTTTTGCAATTGTGATGACCACCGTCTTGGAGGTAGGCGTGTTGCTGATTCTCGCTTTGCTTTGCAGGGGAATCAAAACGTTCGCCTCTGGGAAGTAAGTGGCGGTACACCCTTTGGGAATGTCGTAGGGGAGTGCCAAAAAGCCAGCTGCGCTTCGTTGCTCACCTTGGAAATGACTTGTCAATGTGACCAAATCCTTCTCTTTCAAATCCAATTCCCTCATGTCCTCTCGGTGCATCAGCACCACCCTCCGCTCATTTGATATGCCTCGGTAGCGATCGTCTAAGCCATAGATGGTGGTGTTGTATTGGTCGTGGGACCGGATGGTCATCATTAAAAATTGATCTTTGTCCAATTGGACATCTGAAATTTTATTCAGTGTAAAGTTTGCTTTTCCTGTTTTTGTGGCAGAAAAATCATTGGCTCGTACCTTGTTGGGGAGGTAAAATCCGCCGGGGATTCGAATTCGTTGGTTGTATTTTTCAAAGCCTGGGATCGTATTTTCAATCGCTTGTCGGACACGGTCGTAATTTTTTGGCATGTCTGCCCAAGGTGTTTTAGAGTTTTTTAGGGTGGCCAGGGCCATGCCTGCCACGATCGCTGTTTCACTTTTCAATTGGTCAGAAAGCGGGGAGAGGTGGCCTGCAGATTTGGAAACAACTCCCATGGAGTTTTCGACAGAAACAAACTGTTCTCCACTTTCTTGCAAGTCTTTTTCGGAGCGTCCTAGGCATGGCAAGATCAAAGCCTGTTTGCCGTGAATCAAATGGCTGCGGTTTATTTTGGTCGCAATGTGAACCGTCAATTCACAGGCGCGCAGTGCGTCGGCGGTATATTCAGTGTCGGGGCTTGCAGAAATAAAATTTCCGCCCATTCCGACAAAAACTTTGGCTTTTTTCGCGTGCATGGCTTCGATGGATGCCACCACGTCAAGCCCGTTTTTTTTAGGGGCGTTGAATTCAAACTCTTTTTCGAGGGCTGTTAAAAAATCGGTTGGCGGTTTTTCCCAAATCCCCATGGTTCTGTCTCCTTGAACATTTGAATGTCCACGGACGGGACAGGTTCCAGCCCCTTTTTTCCCAATACTTCCTTTGAGCAATAGGAGGTTTACGAGTTCTCGAATGTTGTCGACCCCATTTTTGTGTTGGGTGAGCCCCATGGCCCAACAAATGATGATTTTTTGACGGGAAGCGATCATTGCTGCAGCCGCTTCCACTTCTGTTTTGGAAAGGCCAGTAGCTGCAATCAAATCGCTTGTGTTTTCTTTTTTGAGGTCTTTGATAAAAGCCTTGTATCCACGTGTTTTTGTCTTGATAAAGTTTTGGTCAAAAACAGTTCCTGGTTGTTTTTCTTCTTTTTCCAAGAGAAGGAGCATCAAGGCTTTGAGCAGGGCGACGTCTCCATTTATCTTTACTTGTAAAAAAAGGTCTGTCAATTCCGTTCCTGTTCCGATCCATTTCAATGGGTTTTGCGGGTCTTTGAAGCGGAGGAGTCCTACTTCGGGCAGTGGGTTGATGCTGATGATTTTTCCTCCGTGCTTTTTTGTGCTTTCGAGCGCTGACAGCATGCGCGGGTGGTTGGTCCCTGGATTTTGTCCCATGACAATGACCAAGTCGGCACAGTCAAAATCATCCAAAGTGACAGATCCCTTTCCGATTCCCAACGTTTCTGTGAGTGCTGCGCCGGAGGATTCGTGGCACATATTGGAACAGTCAGGAAGGTTGTTGGTTCCGTACTCTCTTACAAAGAGTTGGTAGAGAAAAGCGGCTTCATTGCTCGTTCTTCCAGAGGTGTAAAAAATGGCTTCGTCTGGTGATGGGAGTTTGTTGAGTGAGTTTCCAATGAGCTCAAAAGCTTTCGACCAAGAAATTTCTTCGTAATGGCGACTGCCTTCTTTTAACAGAACGGGGTGGGTGATTCTTCCCTTTTTTCCGAGTTCAAAGTCTGACAAGGCTGCGAGCTCGTCGGTTGCATGGGTAGCAAAAAACAAGGGAGATACCCGGTTTTTAGTGGCTTCTTCCGCGATGGCTTTGGCCCCGTTTTCACAGTATTCTGCCAAGAAAGCTCTCTTTTCGTCGGGGTCTGGCCAGGCACATCCGGGGCAGTCAAAGCCGTCTTTTTGATTTATTTTAGCAAGCAGCCCCATGCCTTTTACAAGTCCTACTTCTCTGTTGATTTGGGCAAAAGTAGAACGAATCGCTTTGAAACCCACAGCGGCTTTGGGGATTTTTGTGAGTTGGATGCCCGTAAGTTTTTCGGGTGTTTGTGCAGTTGTTTTTTTAGTACTCATGGTTGTTGTTGGCTAAGCGGTTTTTTGGGTGTGGTTGGGATGAGCATATAGGGTGGATTTTCCTTGTCTTGAAAACCCGATCAGGCAGATCCCAAACTCTTTTGCGAAGTCTACGGCGAGTGAGGAGCAAGCTGAAACGGCCACGACAGTTCCTATTTTGGCAAAAAAGGCTTTGGAGATGATTTCATAAGAGACCCGCCCGCTGACCAATAAAAAGGCAGCTTTGTGCAGTTGTTCTTTTTGGAGGAGGTCTCCGATGCATTTGTCAACTGCATTGTGCCTTCCGATGTCTTCTTTTGTGTTTAACAGGCTGTGTTTTTTATCAAAAAGAGCCGCTGCATGTGAGCCCCCCGTCTGATCAAATGTCGCTTGTTTGGAGCGCATGTTTTCAAACATGCTTGGCAGCAAGTCAATTGATAGTGCAGGAGTGTTCTTTAATTTTTTTTTGGGTGTTTTTGTGCTGTCCAATTCTTGTTTCCCACAGATGCCACACGAGGATACGGATAAGAGCGTCCGTTTGTTGAGGTAGCCTTTCCGCAATTCTTTTTCAGGAATTTGCACCTGTACTTTTGCAAAACCATTGGGTTCAGTTTGGTTGTTTTTTAGGAGCAAAGGGTTTTTTCCTTTGTAGATGTCTTCTGCGTACAAAAGACCTCTCAACAAGACTTCGTCGTCTCCCGGAGTTCGCATGACTGCGGCAAAGGGTTTTTCGTTGATTTGAATTTCGAGGGGGGCTTCTACCACCAAAAAATCGTCTACCAGCTGCGTCTTTTTGAGCTCTTTTTTGAGGCTTTGGTATCGGGAAGTCTGCATGTCGAAATTGATTTGCAGTAAATTTAAGAAATTCTAAGCGGTTCTCTTAGTTGTCTGTCAAATCTATAACGACGTTGTGTTTTTTGATTTCTTCTTTGTAGGTGTCGTAAGAGAATTCGTTTTTGTGAAAGTCTTGTTTTCTCTTTCTCTTCATTTCTAAGCGGTTCAGGGCACGCATAAAACGACGGACACCTTCTTTGGTTTGGATTTTAAGTTTGGGAACTTCAGCATTGCTTCCATCGTCGTTTTTGGCGACCATCACAAAGTAGGAAGAATTGCAGTGTTTTTTTTCGCCCGTTTGGATGTTTTCAGACGTTACGCGGATTCCTACTGTCATGGAAGTTCTTCCGACATAATTGACACGTGCTTTTAAAGTGACCAATTCTCCAACTTCGATGGGGCTGAGGAAGTCTACAGTATTGATGGATGCCGTAACGCAGTACTTTCCTGAATATTTAGAGCTGCAGGCAAAGGCAATTTGATCCATCAAGTTCAAGACGTAGCCCCCGTGAATTTTTCCACTGAAATTGGAATGAGAGGGGAGCATCAATTCGGCGATGGTGACAGAAGAGTCTTTGGAAGTTTTTGTGTTTGCAGCCATGGTGTTTTCTTAGGTTGCAAATTTACCAAATATAATTGAGTCGCGTGGTTTTTTAGGTCTTTTGGTCAAAAATCATAGGAATGAAAATGTGCAGTGCCAAAACTTTTTTATTTTTTATTTTTCAATGCTTTTTTTTGCGAATTTCAAAACATTTGGTTTTCAAAGGAGCCTCTTCAAGCTGTTTCAAGTACTCTTTTTACTTGCTGCCTTTGGGTTGTGGGCAGTTTTATTTGATTGTGTGTGGGATGAAAGTTGTCAAAGCCTGGGGTGTGAATTGTATCTTTAGGGCATTTGATCTAGGCATTGTTCTCCTTAATTTTTTGACGTAATTGCTAAAAGATTTGCGGGTGTTTCAACAATGTTCTATTTTCGAACATTAAACTAACTAAAACTTACCCATGAAATTATTAAAAAAATCACTTTTTGCTTTGTTGATTTCAACCCTCGCTTTTTCTTGTAGTGAAAGTGATTCCACATCAATAGATAAAGAAGAAATAGACGAAGAAGTAATTGAATATTCGACTACTGCTCCCTATTATCCGATTGATTTTGAAACAGATGGGTTTGGCGCATCCTGGACATGGACTGTTTTTGAAAATGATGACGGTCCAGCAGTTGAATTTGTTGAAAACCCTGACAAGACAGGAATCAATACTTCTGCAATGGTAGCTAAAATAACGGCAAGAAGAAATGGAGCTCCCTATGCAGGTTGCGAATCAAAACACGGAACTGATATTGGTGGATTTACATTTGATGAGAATAACAAGACCGTCAAAATTATGGTCTATAAATCGGTTAAAAGTGATGTAGGAATAAAATTTGCAGAGTTTAATGGCGAAGCGCAACCAGAGATAAAAGTTGCAAATACTAAAATCAACGAATGGGAAGAATTGACTTTTAATTTGTCTGGAAGTATCGGCAAAGGAGCTACCAAAGTTGTGGATCAAATCATTGTTTTTCCAGATTTTCGAAATAGAAGTAGTGAAACTATTGTCTATTTTGACAACATTACGTTTGGAAAATAAAGGAATTGCATTTCCGGTTGATACAAAAGCAATGGGTTTTTTGTCAAAAAAACCTTTTACTTGTTTGAGTTCTCGTTTTTTTCAATCGAATTTTTAGCGCTCAGTCATTAATTATACAATAAGAAACAGTTTTTTAGGTCCTTTTTGAGCCGCCCTTGTCAAGCACCAAGACCTTTTTTTTTAATTTACCCCCAGTTCCCCTATGTTCAAGTATGTCTTTCTTTTTTTTATCGGTTTCTCAGCACTAAATGCACAAAATCCATCATCTGCCGCTCCAACCCCGAACAAAGCACCTGTAGATGTCATCTCTGTGTACAGTGATGCTTTTACGGAAAACATCGCATCCGACCTAAATCCAAATTGGGGACAACAAACTCAAACTACTGAAATCCAAATCGACGGAAACAACACGTTGGAATACGCCAACCTAAACTACCAAGGATTGGATTACCCTGCAACAGATGTTTCAGCCATGGAGTTCGTTCACTTGGACTACTACACAGATGACGCAACCGCTCTTGATTTTTTTCTAATCAGTAAAAATCCTACCGTAGAAAACCCTTACAGCATTGCTATTGTAACAGGAAGTTGGCAAAGTATTGACATTCCTTTTTCAGTATATACTGCCAATTTAGACAGGGTATTCCAATTCAAAACCGAAGGAAATGGAACCGTGTACTTGGACAACCTCTACTTCTGGAAAGCAACATCAGCTGCAGGCACAGACATCTCTTTGAGTGCTTTGACTGTAGATGGTAACAGCATTGCTGGTTTCGAAGCAACATCAACTAGTTATTCTGTGGAATTGCCAGCAGGAACAACGACTGTTCCAACGGTTGCGGCAACGACAACAGACACAAATGCAAGCGCTGTCGTAACCACTGCAACAAGCATTCCTGGAACAACAACCATTGCTGTTACGGCACAAGATGGAGTAACGACGAGCACGATTTC
>DLQL01000102.1:45255-54318 GCA_002477565.1 Flavobacteriaceae bacterium UBA7433 | reverse complement strand
AAAACCTCGTGCAAAGGCAACAGGAAAATGATTTACAGCGCCTTGTCCTTTGCTTAAAAAATGACGTTTTGACTTTCCAAAATATTTTACTCTCAGGAGAAACAAGATTTGTTGTTTCTGCTCTGTTGAGATGGTTGTGCTACTCCATTGTGGATGTGTCGCACTCATAAATAGAAAGTTAAACAGCGCAAGCTTTGTAAGGAGTTTGCTCCTCGGTAAGTTGTCTGCCCTCAGCATGAGACTTCTAAAAATTCACAAACCTCAACATCTTTGAAAAACACGCGCACCGCACTGTCTGCTTTGAGCGTACTTTTCTAATTTCCAACCTGGGAAACTACCGCATACGAAGCAGCGATCGACCCTATTTTATTGTTTGCAGTTCGCTGTACCTGCAATTGCCTATATTTGCAATTCCAAAGTCAATTGTCCGATGAACGCATTCAAAAAACACATTGCTCTTTCCGAATATCCAAAATTAGCAACCTACCTAATCAAGTGGCTGGGCATGGCCCTTGGCGCAGGCATCCTCGTTGGATCCGCCTCTGCCCTTTTGTTGGTTTCTTTGTTTTGGGCAACAGACACCAGAGAAGCCCATCAAGAAATCATCTGGCTGCTTCCCATCGGAGGACTGCTCATTGGATTGCTTTACCACTATTGGGGAAAAGACGTGGTCAAAGGAAACAACCAACTGCTGGAAGAATTGCACAGTCCCAAAGACATCATACCCTTTAAAATGGCCCCACTCATCTACCTTGGAACTGTCATCACCCACCTCTTTGGAGGCTCTGCAGGACGAGAGGGAACTGCTGTACAGATGGGAGGCGCCCTTGTGGACCAAGTTTCAAAATACTTGAAGTTTTCTCAAAACGATCGAAGAATACTGATGGTCATGGGCATCTCTGCCGGTTTTGCTTCCGTTTTTGGAACCCCTTTAGCCGGCGCTGTTTTTGCCTTGGAAGTACTTGTAATTGGACGGATGCGCTACGATGCCATTTTGCCCAGCTTCCTAGCAGCTGTCGTGGCCGATGCCACCTGCACTGCCTGGGGGGTTCCCCATACCGAATACCACATCGACCTAGTCCCAGAAATGAGCTTGCTGGGCTTTTTTATCGCGGTGTTGAGTGGCATTGTGTTTGGCGGTATCAGCACCGTATTTTCCAAGGGAATCCACGGATTTCAAACCCTTGCTGCTAAAATCAACTACCCTCCTTTGCGCCCTTTTGTCGGAGGACTGTTCATCGCCATTGCCGTTTATTTTATGGGCACAACCAAATACATTGGTTTGGGCATCCCGACACTCGTAGAGGCGTTTCAAAACCCCTTGCCATCCTACGATTTTGCCATTAAAATTTTGTTGACCACCTTTACCATCGGTGTGGGCTTCAAAGGCGGGGAAGTGACTCCCTTGTTTTTTATCGGAGCCACCCTTGGAAATGCTTTGGCCTTGTTTCTTCCCTTGCCAATGGCCCTGTTGGCAGGAATGGGATTTGTAGCCGTCTTTTCAGGAGCCACCAATACCCCGATTGCCTGTACCTTGATGGGCATCGAACTGTTCGGCATGGAAGCCGGCGTGTTCATCGCACTGGCCTGTGTAACCGCCTACCTTTTTTCCGGAAGCTCTGGCATCTATACGGCTCAAATCATTGGGTCTGCGAAAAGTGACAGCCTCAAAAACACCGAAGGAAAAGCCTTGCACGAAGTCTAAACCGACATTTGACAAGTAAAGATCAGCCTTTTAAATACAACCACTTTTTGGCGTAATCGATGACTGCTGCTCCCTCAGAAAGCAAGTCGGCACCCAAGATGCCCTGTACTTTTTTGGTTTCAAAAACAGGCAGGGCATCGTTGACATGAGACAGGTCAAAGACGATCAATTCCCATTGCGAAACCTGCCACGTGTTTATTGCGATCGCATTGTCCTTTGACAGCAATGTATCCATGTTGGACGACCCCGCTCCCGTCGCTTTTGTCTTTGAATCCCTTGTTTCCATAGAAAAAAAAGCAACCGCTTCCAAGGAAACACAAGAATTGGAAGCTCCAGTGTCCAAAATAAAACGTCCTTCAATACCGTTGATTTTTGCCTTGACGACCAAGTGCTGTGACTTTGAAAATTTCAATGGAATTCGATGGTATCCTTTTTTTAAGAGGGTTTTTTTAAGACTGCTCATTTTGTGGTATTTTTGCATTCAAATATAAAGGTTCTCTTTTGAAACAAGCCCTTTTTTCCAAATCCAATAAAATGCTCGTAGATACCCATGCACATTTGTACAGCGAAGAATTTGACCAAGACCGAAAAGCAGTCGTACAGCGAGCCTTAGACGCAGGCGTTTCCAAAATTTTTATTCCTGCCATTGACAGCCAATACACCCAACGGATGTTGGACTTGGAAGCGGAGTTCCCAGCACAGGTTTTTTTAATGATGGGATTGCACCCCACCCATGTCAAAGAAAATGTTGCAGAAGAATTGGCACAAGTCAAAGCGTGGTTGGACAAACGGAAATTTCATGCTGTTGGAGAGATTGGCATCGACCTGTATTGGGACAGCACCTACCTCAAACAACAACAAGATGCCTTTCGAACACAAATCCAATGGGCCAAAGAACGAAAAATGCCCATCAATATCCATTGTAGAAATGCCTTTGACGAAGTTTTTGAAATTTTAGAAGAAGAAAAAGGAACCGAACTATTTGGGATTTTTCACTGTTTTACGGGCACACTACAACAAGCCAAAAAAGCGCTTTCCTACAACCTAAAACTGGGCATTGGTGGTGTCGTAACTTTTAAAAACGGTAAAATCGATCAATTCTTAAACGAAATCCCCCTTTCCGAAATTGTTTTGGAAACTGATGCTCCTTACTTGGCACCCACCCCCTTCAGAGGCAAACGGAATGAGAGCAGTTACTTGGAAAATATAGTTGGAAAACTCGTGGATATCTACGGTGTTTCGGCCGATGAAATTGCTCAAATCACCAGCCAGAACGCAGCAGCTATTTTTGGCTTCTAAGGCATTTCACTGCTTTTGTAAAGCCGAAAAAATCCTTCGTTCGGAGGAGAAATTTTAAACTAAATTTGATTTTTAAACGTTATCCCTATCTATGAAGCGCATTGGGTTTGTATTTTGCTGTCTCTTCAGCGTCGCCTTGACGGCACAAACACGGTTTGCCAATGCGAGAACCCTAGAAATCAGCCCTCAAAAAGACAGCATTTACTTTTCCGAAGTCAGTATCAGTCCCGTCGGTTTTGAAATATTTCAAAACAACAGGCGTGTCGACCCCAAAGAATATACCGTCTATTTTGAAAAAGCCCTGCTGCTCATAGACGCTCAAAAATACCCACTGCTGACCCTTCACTATACGGACTATCCCGAATTTTTGACAAAATCGTACGCAGCACTCGACAAAAACCGCATCGTTGCCAACAGCAGCAACACCAGCCGTTTGTTTCGTTTGAACAATCGAAAAGCCTCAGAATACACTCCTTTCGAAGGCCTCAGCACACAAGGAAGCCTTTCGAGAGGCATCACTGTTGGAAACAACCAAGATGCCGTCTTAAATTCCAATTTGGATTTGCAACTGTCGGGGAAACTCTCTGAAAAAGTCACGCTCAACGCCTCCATCTCAGACAGCAACATTCCGATTCAAGAAAATGGCTATTCTCAGAGAATTGAAGAATTTGACCGGGTATTTGTCGAACTTTTTACAGACGATTGGCGTCTCAAAGCAGGGGATGTCGAACTGTCCAATACAGCAACACATTTTTTAAAATTTGACAAAAAAGTCGCCGGACTTTCCGTGAATGCCCAGTTCGGAGCTGACGCTTCTAAAACAGCCGTTCAAGCTTCAGGAGCTTTGGTTCGTGGCCAATTCAACCGGCAACAATTTCAAGGAATCGAAGGAAACCAAGGGCCTTACAGACTCCAAGGCGCCAACGGCGAACCTTATGTGGTGTTGCTCTCTGGAAGTGAAACCGTTTATGTGAACGGAATCCCCCTCGAACGGGGAGCGCAAAACCAATACACCATTGATTACAACCGAGCGGAACTCACCTTTACCACCACTTACCCCATCACCGCACAAATGCGAATCACCGTAGAATTCCAATATTCAGACAAAAACTACACGCGGTTTGTCACTTACGACCACGTGACTTACAAAAGCGAAAAGTTTCAAATTGGCGGCTATTTTTACAATGAAAACGATGCCAAAAACCAACCCTTGCAACAAAACCTAAGCAAAGAACAGCAGCAAATACTTTCCGATGCTGGAAATGACCCAACCAAAATGGTGGCGCCCAGTGCACAAAGAGAAAGCTATGACGAAAACAAAATTTTGTACACAAAAGAACAGGCACAAGGGCAAGAATTTTTTGTGTTTTCACAAGACCCTTCAGCGGAGTTGTACGCCGTGGCTTTTCGACCTGTAGACAAAGGGCAAGGGGCCTACGAATTGGAACGCACTACCGCTATCGGCAAAATATACCAGTACGTAGGACCATTTCTCGGAGACTTCAGCCCCGTCACCCAGTTGGTGGCTCCCGTCAAACTTCAAATTGCCGTTGCCAATGCCGCCTACAAACCCAATGAAAAAACCGCTGTACATACAGAAATCGCTTATAGCAACCACGATAAAAACCTCTTCTCTTCCCGCGACGACAACCAAAACCGAGGCATCGCATCCAAAGTGGGATGGACACAAACCTATGCCGACAAAAAATGGTTGGTGCAAAGCAGTTTGGATTTTGATTACATCCAACAAAATTTCAAAAGCATACAACGCATGTACAACATTGAATTTTCCAGAGATTGGAACCTTCAAAACCCAAAAGGAAATCAAGAATTCCTCCGAGCAAAACTCTTGATGTCTGACAAAAAAAACACGTCTTTTGCCTACAAATATGAAGCTTTGAAATTCGGTTCGGACTTTACAGGAAGTCGGCACTCATTCGAGACCCAACTTCAAGTAGGAAAAACTGCACTAAAAAGCAACCTGCGCTTTTTGGAAAATCAAAACCCTTTAGAAAGCGCAACTTTTTTAAAAACCTACGCACGTATCCAACACCGAATCCACAAAACATGGTTGGGCGCCACGCTCCGATCGGAAGACAATCAAAGAAAAGAACTGACCACACAAAAAAAGAACCCTTTGAGCTTTAAATTTGCAAACTATGGCGCCCATTGGGGAATTGGAGACAGCACGAAAGTATTCACCAAATTGGGAATAAACTACCAAAGAAATGACAGCCTTCGCAACGAAAAAATGACCCGAGTAAACGAAGCGACAAACTACTACCTTCAAGCAACATGGATCCAAAACAAGCGTGCAAAACTTGCCGTTTATGTCAATTACCGAAGCGTCAACAACCGAGATTTCGAAAACCACAACGCCCTCAATTCGCGCATCAACTACTCCCAAAAATTGTTTGAGAATTTTGTGAGTTGGAGCAGTCTTTACGAAACCTCCTCCGGAACTTCACCCCTGCAAGAGTTTGCCTATATCAAAACAGAACCCGGGCAAGGTTATTATACCTGGATCGATTACAACAACAACCAGATACAAGAGTTCAATGAATTTGAAATTGCCAACTATTCCGACCAAGCCAACTACCTAAGAGTTGCATTGCCTTCGATGCAATCGGTGCGGATGAATCAAACCAAATTCAGCCAATCATTGAACATCGATGCCTCGCAGTGGCGTGTAAAATCGGGATTTCAAAAGTTTGTTTCCCAATTTTCCAACCAATCTTTTGTGGTCATTGACCGCAAAAAAAGACGGCGGCAAAACCGCTTTGACTGGAATCCTTTTGCGGCAAATGACGGCGCTCTTTTGGCCTTGCAATACCAACTCAAAAACAATTTGTTTTTTCGACGAGGCCAACAGAAATACTCAACTATTTACAGCATTTCCAAATCAAAAACAAAGCAAAATCTCGGGATAGGATTTGAAGAAAACGCCTTGTACATCCAAGAAATTCAATTCCGACATCGCTTCCAAACCGCTTGGAAAATTGACCTGTTGGCCCGCCGACAACAAACGCGCAACAGCTCCGAAAATTACAGCGATCGAGCCTATCAAATTCACAGCGACGAATTGCTCCCAACCTTGACCTTCAACGCGACAAGAAACCAAAGCTTTTCCCTGAATTATACGTACAAAACAAAAAAAGAAGTGCGCTCCCTCTCCAACTTGCAAGTGCACAACCTCGGAATGGCTTATCAATTTTCAAAACCCGAAAAAGGCTCCCTAATTGCAGACCTTAATTTGCATCAAAACAGCTTTCGAGGAGATGAAAATTCTCCCATTGCCTATCAAATGCTGGAAGGCTTAAAGAATGGGAATAATTATGTCTGGAATGTGGTGCTGCAAAAAAAATTGACAAAAACCTTAGACCTAAATTTATTGTACGCGGGTCGTAAAAGTGAAAATTCCAACACCATTCACACAGGAAATGTGCAAATAAGAGCCAATTTTTAAGCCTGCCCTTGTCGCAAAAATCAGCTTTGATTTCACTACTTCCTTTGTTTTCAATTTGGATTTTATAATGTACATTTGTGAGAACACATTTACCAACAAAACCTTCACACCCATGAAAAAAATTGTCCTTCTCTTATTTCTCGCAGGAACCTTTGCTGGGATGGCACAAAAAAACAACGAATTCAAAATAGATGTATTCGATATCCTTGCCCTAAAGAGCTTGGACATCTCATACGAACATGAAATGAACGCTGATGCTTCTATGGGAATCGCACTTTTGTTCAATTTTGAAAAAACAGAATCTAACTTTCGCTACAACGAAGAATTTGTATTGACTCCATATTACAGGCAATACCTTTTTGAAAGAGAAAATTTTACCTATTTTGGGGAGTTTTATGGCGCCTTAAACAAGGGGAAAAAAAAGGAAGAAGACTACACGGATTTCGCTTTTGGATTGGGCTTTGGAGGAAAGCACATCTCAGACAACGGTTTTGTGGTGGACATCCACATCGGGATCGGAAGAAATTTATTCAATACGGATGTCTCTCCTGAAGTGGTTCCCAGAGCAGGAATCTCCATCGGAAAACGTTTTTAGGCTCCTTTCCTTCGGAAGGCAAACCCCAATTATTTGCTTGAAAAAAAGCACAAAAAAAATCGCAATTTGCGATTTTTTTTGTGCCTGTATTTAAATTCCTACTGGCAGTATTCTGTATAGGCCTCCGACAAATGCGCTGCAATCATCTCTGCAGAACGTCCTTCAATGTGGTGACGCTCCAACATGTGGACCAAGCTTCCGTCTTTGAACAAGGCCACGGCTGGTGACGAAGGAGGAAAAGGAATCATGTATTCTCTCGCTTTTCCAACAGCAGCCTTATCGACTCCTGCAAATACCGTTGCCAAATTGTTGGGTTTGAAAGAGCCTGCTAAGGAAGCAATCACACCAGGTCGGGCAGTTCCAGCAGCACAACCGCATACGGAGTTGACCACAACCAAGGTGGTTCCTTTCAATTCTAAGGTCTTTGCTACTTCTTCAGCAGAATGCAAGGCTGAAAACCCAGCGGCGACCAACTGTGCTTCCATCGGTGCTGTCAATTCTTGTGGATACATATCTATTTCTTTGAATGTTAAACTTTATGAACTGCAAAGATACACATTGAAGACGAATTGCAATTTTAGATACTGGTTTTTTTGTACCTGCACGCGACATTACAAAAAAACACCGGTATTAAGAGGAACTTAACAAAGAAAAAGCAAGCCCTTTCACAGAAACAAGTATCTTAGCCCTTTTCTAAATTCGAAATAAAAATGGGTAGATTTACAAAGTGGTTGGGAGCAGGATTGGGCTGGTCTTTTGGAGGCCCCATCGGGGCTGTTCTAGGGTATCTGATTGCAAATGCCATCGAAGGATTTGGCAAGAAAGACTTTCAAGAATTTCAACGTCAAGCGCAAGGGCATTCTTACAATACCCATTCGGGAGATTTTGAAGTCAGCCTTTTGCTCTTGTCTTCCTTTGTCATCAAAGCCGATGGGAAAATAGACCCACGTGAGTTGGATTTCGTGCGTTCTTATTTTGTAAAAATGTACGGAAAAGACCGGGCCAATCACGCCTTTCGACTGTTCAAAGGCATCATCAAAAGCGAAGCCATTTCCCCGCGACAAATCTGTTTGCAAATCCAACACCAAATGCAACATGCCGCACGCTTGCAATTGATGCATTACCTCTTTGCCTTGGCCAAAGCAGACGAAATCGTGGCCCCTGAGGAATTGGATATGCTGCACAAAATTGCGGGCTACCTCAACATCAACCCACGGGATTTTGAATCGATCAAAGCCATGTTCTACCGCGATTCTCAAAGTGCCTACAAAATCTTAGAAATCGAAAAGACAGCCACCGATCAGGAAGTAAAGGCTGCCTACAGAAAAATGGTCAAAAAACACCACCCCGACAAACTGAGACACCTCGGAGAAGAACACCTAAAAGGAGCCCAAGACAAATTCTTGAAAATCCAAGAAGCCTACGAGCAGGTAAAAAAAGAAAGAAATCTCTAGAAAACACTTTTCAATACGTAAAATTGAATCTATTTGGACACCTGACAATCGATCCAAAAAAGAACTTGTTTCTTCGGTTCTTTTTCCTGTTTGTAGGAATCCCTTGATTCGCATTGCAAACCTTTGTTCCTAAAAACAAAAAAACGTAAATTCGCTCTTCACTTGCAAACAAAGCACTCTTGGCAAAAGGAAAAAGCAAAAAAGAAACCCCATTGATGAAGCAATACAACAGCATCAAACGGAAATATCCGGATGCGATGTTGCTATTTCGTGTGGGCGATTTTTACGAAACTTTTGGAGATGATGCCGTCAAGTGTGCCCAAATCTTACACATCACTCTCACCAAACGCGGGGCAGGAAGCACGAGCGAAACCGCCTTGGCAGGATTTCCACACCACTCCATCAACACCTACCTTCCCAAGCTCGTAAAAGCGGGATTGCGCGTGGCCATCTGCGACCAATTGGAAGACCCTAAAATGACCAAAACGATTGTAAAAAGGGGCGTGACCGAATTGGTGACTCCAGGAGTTTCCCTCCACGACGA
>DLQL01000102.1:23145-45194 GCA_002477565.1 Flavobacteriaceae bacterium UBA7433 | reverse complement strand
GGGATTTCCTTTTTGGACATCTCTACAGGAGAATTTTTGACCGCCCAAGGTTCTGCAGCCTACATCGACAAGCTGTTGCAAAATTTTCAACCCAGTGAAGTGCTGCTTCAAAAGCAACACCGAACGACCTTTGCCGAAGTCTTTGGAACTCATTTTCACACCTTTTACCTCGAAGATTGGGTCTTTCAGAAGGAGTATGGAATGGAAAACCTCACCGACCATTTCAAGGTCAATTCCTTAAAAGGTTTTGGGGTAGAGGACCTCAATGAAGGAATCATCGCTGCGGGCGCCATTTTGTACTACCTCTCCGAAACACGCCACAAACAGTTGGAACACCTGACGGCGCTCCAACGCATCCCTGAAGAGGCCTATGTTTGGATGGACCGCTTTACGATTCGAAACTTGGAACTCTACGGTTCGGCTGAAGCAAATGCCGTATCGCTGCTAAGCGTAATCGACCAAACCATCTCCCCTATGGGTGGCCGCTTGTTGCGCCGGTGGCTGGCACTACCTCTAAAAGACTTGTCTGAAATTCAAAAACGACAAGAAGTCGTCAAATACTTGATTGATACCCCCGATTTTTTGGAATTGGCTACTTACCAAATCCAACAAATCAGCGACATCGAACGCTTGGTATCCAAAGTATCTACGGGCAAAATTCACCCCCGTGAAGTGGTCGTACTCAAAAACTCTTTGAAAGCCATTTTGCCCATCAAAGAACTGGCCGAAAACAGCGACAACCCCAGCTTGAAAAATCTTGGATCCCAATTGCAAAGCTGTACAGCAGTTCGCACTGCTGTCGAAAACACGCTATTTGAAGACGCCCCTGTCCACCTCAACAAAGGCAATAGCATTGCAGCAGGTGTCTCCAAAGAATTGGACGAATTGCGCAGCATTTCGAGTTCTGGAAAGGAATACCTGGAAGCGCTCTTGCAAAGAGAGACCGAACGCACCGGCATCAGCTCCCTGAAAATCGCATTCAACAACGTATTTGGCTACTATATCGAAGTGCGAAACACACACAAAGACAAGGTTCCCGAGGAGTGGATTCGAAAACAGACCCTGGTCAATGCCGAACGCTACATCACCGAAGAACTCAAAACCTACGAAAGTAAAATTTTAGGCGCCGAAGAAAAAATAAGCCAACTGGAGCAAGAGCTTTACGGCAAACTCATCCAAACCTTGAGCGGGCACATCAAAGCGATGCAAACCAACGCTCAAAAAATTGGGCAATTGGACTGCCTGTGTTCTTTTGCCAAAACAGCCATCGAACAAAGTTATGTCCGACCCGTTCTCGACGAAGGCTTCGATCTTGAAATCAAAAACGGACGGCACCCGGTCATCGAAAAGCAACTTCCCATCGGAGAAGAGTACGTGGCCAACGATGTGGTATTGAACCGCAATAGCCAACAAATCATCATGATTACGGGGCCCAACATGTCCGGAAAATCGGCCCTTCTTCGCCAAACAGCACTCATTGTTTTGCTCGCGCAAATGGGCTGCTACGTGCCTGCCCAACACGCAAAGATTGGCGTGGTCGATAAAATTTTTACCCGTGTGGGTGCCAGCGACAACATTTCCATGGGAGAATCGACTTTTATGGTCGAAATGAACGAAACAGCGAGCATTCTGAACAATGTCTCCAAACGCAGCTTGATTCTTTTGGACGAGATTGGACGAGGAACGAGTACCTACGATGGCATTTCCATCGCCTGGGCCATTGCAGAATACATACACGAACACCCGAGCAAGGCCAAAACCTTGTTTGCCACACACTACCATGAGTTGAACGACATGACCCATACTTTTGAACGCGTCAAAAATTTCAACGTGTCGGTCAAAGAACTCAAAGACAAAGTGATTTTTCTGAGGAAACTGGTTCCAGGAGGCAGCGAACACAGTTTTGGAATTCACGTCGCCAAACTTGCAGGAATGCCAACTCAGGTCATTCACCGAGCGAGTAAAATGCTCAAACAACTCGAAAAAAACCACTCCCAAGAGGAGGTTCGAGAGAAATTGAAAAACGCAGCCCAAGAGGAAGACCTGCAACTCAGTTTTTTCCAAATGGACGACCCTTTGTTGGAAGGCATCAAAGAAGAAATTCTCAGCACCAACATCGATGCCTTGACACCTATTGAAGCGTTGATGAAACTGAACGAAATCAAACGAATGTTGACCAAAAATTAAACCTGTAGACTATGGTAGACAACCTCACACAAGGTTTTTTTGGAATCGGCATCCAAAACGGAAAAACTCCTGAAAATTTAGGCGTCCTTTGGCGGTCTGCCCAAAACATGGGGGCCAGTTTTATTTTTACCATTGGAAACCGCTACGCCAAACAGGCTTGCGACACCCACAAAGCAGTGGGGGCAATGCCTTACTTTCACTACCCTACTTTTGAAGATTTTTACAACAACCTCCCCAAAGGTGCGGTATTGGTGGGTGTAGAATTGGAAGAAAATGCAGCTCCCTTGGAGACTTTTGTACATCCCCGACGCTGTGTGTACCTCTTAGGGGCCGAAGACCATGGCTTGTCAAAAAAAGCCATAGAAAAAGCGCAGCAACTCGTCAAATTCGACACGCCCCTGAGTCTGAATGTCTCCGTTGCAGGAAGCATCGTGATGTACGACCGAAACAGCAAAACTTTCAAACGCTAAAAGGGCTTGGATTCTGAACGCTCTTATTGAAAATCATAAAAGTTCCCCATCATGGCTCGTATTTAAAATTAATTGACGAACTTAGAATTTCACCTAAAGAAGAACCGTCATGAAAAATAAATTTTTGTTCCTTGTCTTCTTACCCCTTTCTTTTTTTGCTCAAAATTACATTCCCACAAGCGCTGGAGAAATCGTCCGTCACCACTACTACACCTTGTCGTATTCGGAAGACAACGAACAGGCTGCTTGGGTCTGCTACAAACTAACCCCAGAAATGGTCAATGGCACCTACGAACGAAAAAACAACTTTCGTTCAGACAAGATGGTTGCTACAGGTTCTGCGGAACTGTCAGATTATGTTGGATCGGGCTATGACAAAGGGCATTTGGCGCCTGCAAACGACATGAAGGTTTCTGCCTTGGCAATGTCAGAATCTTTTTTCCTGTCAAATACATCACCACAGACTCCTTCTTTTAACAGGGGTGGCCTTTGGAGAAAACTTGAAAACAAAGTCAATTCCTGGGGCAAGGATACGGTAATTGTCGTAACGGGGCCCATTTTTAAAGACAACATAGGCACTGTTGGCAGTAACAAAGTGACTGTTCCTGGATATTTCTACAAGGTCATTTATGCTCCGTCAAAACAGGCCATGATCGGCTTTGTATTGCCACACGTCAAAGTGGACAAAGAATTGAAAGATTGTGTGGTCAAAGTTGACCGTATTGAGGAAGAAACTGGAATTGATTTTTTTCCACAACTTGAGGACCTTCTTGAAAATCAGTTGGAAGCGACCGTCTGTCTTGCTGAATGGGACTTGTGATGTTTAGACCTGTGGAGGTGGGTAGCAGATTAAAAAGTTACTCCCTTTCTTTTGCCGATTGGTTGACAAACCTCGGTACCACTATTTTTTTGGTGTCGTCGTATTCCAAGTAGGCCACGCCTGTGTCTCCCGTCTTCCAAGTGTTGTATGAATTGGAGCCCCCTTTGACATAACATTTCAATCGGTGTTTGGCAACCAATTCTTGTAGAGATTTTAGGCTCAAGTTTTTGTTTTTTTTGAGTTCTCGTGTAATTTTAGAGGCACTCTCTTGGGTGAGCGCATTCAAAAAAGCCAACCCATAGGTTTCCCCATTTTGATGACTGAAAACCACTCCATTTTCATGATGTGTTTTAAAGGCGTCAATGACTATGTTTTCAAATCCAACATCAGCCGTATCGAGGATGGCCATTTGCTGAAGGGTGGTTGAAACGTATTCGGCTATTTGTTTGTCCATAGGATTGCAATTGGATTGTGCTTTTTTAAAAAAGTTTTTTAGAGCGCTCTTTTTAAGAAGGTTCAAAAATACGAATTCCCTTTCAAAAACATTTCGCATTTTCACCCTTTTTCAAAAGCACCGAAAACACGAAAGGAATTAAACCCGCTCACGATTTCAAAATTCAGAACGAATCTGTATCTTTGCTTTAAATTTCAACCGCATGTTTTTATTTATTGGTGCTCCGGAAATCCTTATCGTCCTGCTACTTGTAGTCATGTTATTTGGTGCGGACAAAATTCCTGAAATCGCTCGAGGATTGGGCAAAGGAATGCGTCAAATGAAAAATGCGACCAACGACATCAAAAGGGAGATCCAAGACAGCGCTGAAAAACACGATTTGGATTTGGACGTGACCAAAGACATCCAAAAAGAAATTGAGAATGTCAAAGAGAACATCGATGACCTCACCGGCCCTGTCAAAAGAAAATTCTAAGCTTTCTTCTTTGTGTTTTTGATTGTAAGTCTTAAAAAATAAAGGAAAGGCCTCCAATACAGCAACCTATCTGCAACGTTCCAACCGGAACTTTCATCAATCCTTCCGTTTCAATGGCCGTCTACTGAAAGTCTTTCTGGCCCCTGTTTTTAGAACTCACCTTACTCGACTCAGCGTCAAGCCATCGCGAATGGGCAACAAAACCGTTTCCAAACGCGGATCTTCGTTGAGCAATCGGTTGTATTCCAAAAGGGCTGCCGTATCGATGTCTTTGGGATCCAGAGCTTCCACCACTTTCCCACTCCACAAGACGTTGTCAGATAAAATAATTCCGCCCGGATTCATTTTGTCAATGATCAAGTGGAAATAATTGCTGTAGTTTGCTTTGTCTGCATCGACAAACACCAAGTCGAACTTTTGATCGAATTGTGGCAACAGGTCCAAGGCAGTTCCCAAATGCTGATGGATCTGGTCTTTGTAAGGAGATTTGTCAAAATAGGCGCGTTGCAAGTCAAACAATTCTTCGTTGCGGTCCAAGGTGTGTAGTTCTCCGTTTGGGGCCAAACCCTCTGCCAAACACAGGGCAGAATAGCCCGTATAAGTACCGATTTCTAAAATGGTCTTGGGCTGGATCAACTTAGAAATCATGGACAAGACCCTGCCTTGAAATTCACCACTCAGCATCCGCGGGTTCAACACTTTTTGCCAAGTTTCTCGATTCAACTCTTGCAAGAGTTGAGGCTCCTGTTGGGAGTGGGCCAGAATGTATTCGTCAATTTTTTTTGGCAGAAAATCCATCTCTTTTTTTAGGGTTTTTTGAAGGTTTTCCATGGACAGCAAACTCTTTGCAAATGGTGGAAATACACGTGTAAATATAGGCTATTTTTTAGAACTGTACCGCAGCCACAAAAGCTTACTGATAGGTGCTCTTGATAATTTTGCGTATTTTTACAAACTGAATTTTAATCCTGCAAAGCCCATGTCTTTAGCCCAAAAGAAATACAAACGCGTGACCACCAATTCACTGATTGAAATGAAGTTCAACGGTGAAAAAATATCCATGCTGACTGCCTACGATTTTACGATGGCAAAAATTGTAGATGCTGCTGGCATTGACGTCATATTGGTTGGAGACTCTGCCTCCAATGTCATGGCCGGACACGAAACCACCTTGCCCATCACTTTGAACGAAATGATTTACCACGCCAGTTCGGTGGTAAGAGCTTGTGAGCGGAGTTTGGTCGTGGTTGATTTGCCTTTTGGGAGCTACCAATCAGATCCGAAGGAAGCCTTGCGTTCTGCCATTCGAATCATGAAAGAATCGGGAGCACATTCCATCAAATTGGAAGGAGGAAAAGAGATCAAAGAATCCATCAAAAGAATTCTCCATGCGGGAATCCCCGTAATGGGACACCTCGGATTGACCCCCCAATCCATCTATAAATTTGGGACGTATACTGTAAGAGCCAAAGAAGAAGCGGAAGCAGAAAAACTAATCGAAGATGCACTCTTGCTAGAAAAACTCGGTTGTTTTTCATTGGTCTTGGAAAAAGTTCCCGCAGCACTTGCTGAAAAAGTAGCCCAAAAAGTATCCATTCCTGTGATTGGCATCGGAGCGGGATCGGGTGTAGACGGTCAAGTATTGGTCACACATGACATGCTTGGCATGACCCATGAATTCCATCCGCGCTTTTTGCGCAGGTACCTCAACCTCTATGAAGAGATGAGTACTGCGTTTCAACAATACAGCAACGATGTCAAATCCAAAGATTTCCCCAACGCCCAAGAACAATATTGATCTTCCTATAAAAACAACCGCCATGAAGGTGCTTCACATCGATCGAAACCACCCAATTTTGCTGGAAGGCCTCGAAAAATTAGGCTGTACCAACGAAGAAGACTACGCGTCTTCCAAAGAAAGCATCGCCTCCAAAATTCACCAGTACGAAGGAATTGTAATTCGCAGTCGTTTCAAAATTGATGCCGCATTCTTGGACAAAGCCACCCGTTTGAAATTCATCGCACGTGTCGGAGCCGGTCTGGAAAGCATTGACCTTGACTACGCCGCCAAAAAAGGGGTTCAGCTAATTGCAGCTCCCGAAGGCAACCGAGATGCCGTGGGAGAACACGCTGTCGCTCTGTTGCTCGCTCTGTTCAACAAAATCAAACAGGCAGACATGCAAATTCGCAGTGGAAAGTGGCTCCGAGAAGCCAACCGAGGCGTCCAACTGAGTGGCAAAACGGTGGGCTTGATCGGCTACGGGAATATGGGCAAAGCTTTTGCAAAAAGATTGCGTGGCTTCGATGTAGAAGTTCTTTGCTATGACCTCAAAGAAGGAGTCGGAGATGAAAATTGCCGACAGACTAGTTTGACAGAAATTCAAGAAAAAGCAACGGTACTTAGCCTGCACACTCCTTTCAACGAAGCTTCTCACAAAATGATCAACAGCGACTTTATTTCAGGGTTTCATCATCCCTTTTACCTGCTCAATACGGCGAGAGGAAGTGCCGTGGTAACTGCTGATTTGGTTGCAGCATTGGAGTCTGGAAAAATAGTAGGCGCAGGATTGGATGTGCTGGAATACGAAAACGGGTCTTTTGAGAATTTCTTTGAAAACGAATCCCTCCCCAAAGCTTTTGAATACCTGATTCACTCGGACAAGGTCTTGCTATCTCCTCATGTTGCCGGATGGACCGATGCCTCTAAAATCAAACTCGCCCAAACCTGTGTGGACAAAATAGCCGCCCACTTCTTTGCTGTTTGAAAAAATAAAAACCCAATATTTCTTTTGCATTTCGAATTATCATCGTAATATTGCAATATATAAATGATTGCAATGGGAGTGACCAAAACAGAAATATTTACAGCAGCACAAAACGAATTAGCGCACATTGCCAAAGTGCTTGGCCATCCTGCTCGCATCGCTATTTTGGAACAAATACTGCAACATGAAGGATGCATTTGCAATGACCTCGTCTTTGAAACGGGCCTCGCACAAGCAACCATCTCTCAACATTTGAAAGAACTGAAATCAATCGGCATCATACGAGGCACCATTTCTGGCAAACGCATGTGTTACTGCATCGACCAAGAAAAATGGGAAACCGCTCAAGAATTGCTGTCCAATTTTTTTAAAAAACCACAAAACACAGCGAACTGCTGTTAATCCATACGCATATGACTTTAGAATCCTTTGTCAACATCCTTACCGCAAACCCTAACAAATCCTTGCTCTTTGAAGTGGCTCCTCAGGTATATGCAGGAAGCCATTACCACCTGACAGAAATCAAAACCGCAAAAATAAGTTCCGTAGACTGTGGAGGGCAAAAACACGAGTGGATAGAAACTGTCTTTCAACTTTGGGAAAATCCAAAAGAAATTGGAAAAGCAGCCTACCTCAAGACCGACAAAATTCTTGAGATTGTCTCAAAAGTCAATGCTGTAAGCGCATTACACGCGGAGACATCGCTCAAAATCGAATACGGAAATGCTTTGTTCCCTAAAGCCCAATTGGACATCCGTCATGTCGTGGCAAGCGACCAACAACTACTCGTACAATTGCACAGCGAACAAACAAAATGCAAAGCCCCAGACATATGTGGGATCTCTGAACCTACTTCAAATTCTCAAACTTGCACACCCGAAAGTGGTTGCTGCTAAACACTAAAAAAATGAAAAATATCTTAGTTCTGTGTACAGGAAATTCCTGTAGAAGTCAAATGGCGCACGGTTATTTAAAAGCGTTTGCCTCAGACAAAGCTGCAATCTACAGTGCGGGCATTGAAACACACGGGCTGAATCCGGGTGCAGTGGCCATCATGAAAGAGGACGGAATTGACATCAGCAGTCATACCTCCAACCACGTGGACGAATACACGGCCATCGATTTTGATTATATTGTGACGGTTTGTGACCATGCCAATGAAAACTGCCCTTTTATCCCTTCCAAAAACGCTGAAAGACTGCACCACAATTTCTTCGACCCGTCAAAAGTAACGGGTACCGAAGCAGAAAAACATGCGGCTTTTGAAAAAGCAAGAAATGAAATAAAAGGCTATTTCAAAAACTTTGTTGCTGAAAAAATTGCCTAAAGAAGCCCTTCGAAAAAAACCTTTTTGTAAAGAAATTGTTTCAATAAAGGCATTTAAGCCTGCTTCTGTTATCTTGACAAAGTAAATTGCTGTGAAAAACCTCCACTGCATTTGAATCCCTTTGCTGTGAAATTAAAAAGCAGGAAACAGGTAGAATTAATTTCAATAAATACGTTCTCTTTTGTATCTTTGAAACTCTATATACGAATCTTTTAATAAAAAAATTATGGCTTTTGAACTTCCAAAATTAGGATACGCATACGATGCGTTGGAACCTCATATTGATGCACGAACTATGGAAATCCACCACAGCAAGCACCACCAAGGATACACAAACAACTTAAACAATGCGATTGCCGGCACGGCTTCAGAAGGATCTTCTATCGAAGCTATCTTGGCCAATTTGGACATGAGCAACAGCGCTGTCAGAAACAACGGAGGCGGTTTTTACAACCACCGTTTGTTTTGGGAAGTACTTTCTCCAAACGGAGGAGGCCTTCCAACAGGCGAGTTGGCCGCAGCAATTGACGCTGCCTTTGGTTCTTTTGACGCTTTCAAAGAGGCTTTTTCCAAAGCAGCAGCTACTCAATTTGGTTCTGGATGGGCTTGGTTGTGTGTTGCAAAAGGAGGAGAAGTAAATGTCTGCTCAACGCCAAACCAAGACAATCCCTTGATGCCTGGAGTCACATGTGGCAACCAACCGATTTTAGGATTGGACGTATGGGAACACGCCTACTATTTGAACTACCAAAATAGAAGACCTGATTACATCAATGCTTTTTTCAATGTGATCAACTGGGAAGAAGTATCTGCCAAATACGCAGCAAACAAATAAAAAATACCTTTTCATAAAAAAGAGGGTTTGCAATGCAAACCCTCTTTTTTTATACCTTCCTTGAAAAATTTCAATAGGCTCTTTTGTTTTTTCCTTCGTAAAAATTAATAAAAGCCTCATTGACCACACGTTTTCCTCCGTTTGTCGGATAGTCACCCGTAAAATACCAATCTCCCAAATGATCTGGACACGCTTGGTGCAAGCCTTCGACGGTCTGGAAAATGACCTCCACTTTTGCTTTTATTTCGGAATTTTTTAGCATCTCTGCAATCTTGTTTGAAATTTGTTCGGCCGTAAAAGGTGCGTAAATTTCTTTGACAAAATTCTCAATCCCTGCATCTTCTTTGACGCGTTGCTTCAAACATTTCTTATAGACATCTGTAACTATATGGTATTGATCAGAGTCTTTCAACAATTCCAAGGCCGCTTTGAAGGCAATAAAATCGCCTATTTTTGCCATGTCAATGCCGTAACAATCCGGGTAGCGGATTTGAGGTGCAGACGACACGATGACAATTTTCTTTGGGTTTAAGCGGTCCAAAATTCGGATGATGCTTTTCTTTAGCGTCGTCCCTCTTACAATGCTATCGTCAATAATCACAAGATTGTCGGTCGGCTTGACCACGCCATAAGTAATGTCGTAAACGTGCTCTACCAAATCGTCTCGACTGTTGTCATCGGCAATAAACGTTCGCAACTTGACATCTTTGATGGCAATTTTCTCGATGCGAGCGCGTTCGGACAAAATGGATTGCAATTCTTTAGCCGTAATCTCTCGTTTGCCTTTGAGCATTTTATTGATTTTCTGCTGGTTTAGAAAATCTTCCGCAGCCTCACTCATACCGTAAAAAGAAGTCTCGGCAGTATTGGGAATGTAAGAAAAAACGGTGTCTGAAATGTGGTTGTCAATCTTTTTTAAGATTTCTGGAAAGATGAGTTTTCCCAACATTTTTCGTTCTTTGTAAATATCGGCATCACTCCCTCTTGAAAAGTAGATGCGCTCAAAAGAACAGGATTTTTTTGGCAATTGTTCCAAAACAGGTTTTACGGAGACCTCTCCAGATTTCTTGACAACCAATGCATGTCCGCGCTCCAGTTCCTGTACAGCCTCTAGCGGCACATCAAAAACAGTTTGGATGGCAGGTCTTTCTGAAGCGACCACCAATACTTCGTCATCTTGGTAATAAAACGTAGGGCGAATTCCCGCAGGATCTCGCAAAACAAAAGCATCGCCGTGTCCGAGCAAACCTGCCATGGCATAACCGCCATCAAAACTTTTGGCCGCGCGTTTCAAAATGGCTTGAATGTCTAATTTCTCTCCAATGATTGGGGAGGCATCTTTTTTACTGACTGTTCCTTTCAATTCTTGGTACAAGCCCTCGACTTGATCGTCTAAAAAGTGGCCGATTTTCTCCATCACTGTCACCGTGTCTGTGCTCTCTTTTGGATGCTGCCCCAAAGAAACGAGCTCTTCCATCAGCTGTGAGGAATTGGTCATGTTGAAATTTCCTGCTACGATCAGATTTTTATGCCGCCAATTGCTTTGGCGTAAAAAAGGGTGTACGTGTTCAATGCTGTTTCCTCCGGAGGTCCCGTACCGAACGTGTCCCAAAAACAAATTTCCAAGATATGGAAGGTTTTCTTCCTGCCAAGCCACATCGTTTTTTTTATCAGGGTGGGCTTGCATCATCCCATTCAGGCGTTCGTTGATCTGAGCAAAAATATCTTGAATTGGCTGGGGTTGGTTGGAACGAACCCTACTAATATAGCGGGTTCCAGGACTGACGTTGAACTTAAGACTCGCAAAACCGGCGCCGTCTTGCCCACGGTTGTGTTGTTTTTCCATCAACAAATACATCTTGTTGATTCCATAAAAAGCGGTTCCATACTTTTCCTTGTAAAACTCTAGGGGTTTTAACAAACGAACCATTGCAATTCCACATTCGTGCTTGATCGCGTCACTCATAATTGATGATTAAATGGCAACTCTTTTGGAGTTGAATTGATTGAGATCCCCATGCGGGATTTTAATTAGAGATTGACATTTCGTACTGTGTCAATTCTTTGAACTGCAACAAACGTTGCGAAATTTCTTTATCTGTCAATGCGACCATGCGTTCGGTGCCGAATTTCTCCACACAGAAGGAAGCCAAATTGGAGCCGTGAATCACCGCATTCTTCATGTTTTCAAAGGTAATGTCTTCTGTTTTGGCCAAATAGCCCGCAAACCCACCTGCAAAAGTATCTCCCGCTCCAGTCGGATCAAACACTTCTTCCAAAGGCAATGCCGGCGCAAAAAACACCTGGCCGTTGTGAAACAACAAAGCACCGTGTTCTCCCTTTTTGATGACCACGTATTTGGGGCCCATCTCGTGAATTATTTTCGCGGCAACGACCAAAGAATACGCTCCGCTTAGCTGGCGTGCTTCTTCGTCATTGATGGTGATGACATCTACTTTCTTAAGAACTTCTTTCAAATCTCCCAAGGCGATGTCCATCCAAAAATTCATGGTGTCCAACACCACCAACTTCGGAACCTGAGTCATCTGTTCCAAAACAGCATTTTGAACCAAGGGATGCAGATTGCCCAACAGGACGATTTCTGAATCTTGAAAATCCATGGGTACTCGTGGACTAAAATTCTCCAACACATTCAACTCGGTGACCAAGGTGTCTCGGCTGTTCATATCATTGTGGTACTTTCCGCTCCAAAAAAAGGTCTTGCCCTCTTTCACTACTTCAATTCCAGAAACATCAATGTTTTTATCCTGCAACATTTGAAGGTAAGCTGCAGGAAAATCACCGCCAACTACAGACACAATACCTGAAGGAACATTGAAATAAGCGGCAGACAAGCCGATGTAAGTTGCTGCTCCACCTAAGATTTTATCCGTGCTCCCAAAAGGGGTTTGGATGGCATCAAAAGCAACTGTTCCCAAAATTAAAAGCTTGCTCATATGATTTTTGTTCTTTTGGTTGGGCTTGAATCTTTTGCTCAAAAAGCGAAAAACTTCAGCGCGATTCAATAACTTTGCAAAAATAAGTTTAAAATATGACTATCAAAGAAATACAAGAGGAAATTATTGACGAGTTTTCGATGTTTGAAGATTGGATGGAACGCTACGAACACATCATCGACCTCGGAAAATCCTTGCCCTTGATTGAAGACACTTATAAAACGGAAGAAAACCTCATCAAAGGATGCCAGTCCAAGGTGTGGTTGCACTCGGAACTAAAAGACGGCACGTTGGACTTTTCAGCGGACAGTGATGCCATCTTGACCAAAGGAATTGTCGCGCTTTTGCTACGAGTGTTCCAAGGACAAAAGCCCACTGACATCCTCCTTGCAGAACTTTCTTTTATCGACGAAATTGAACTCAAAGAACACCTGTCTCCAACCCGTGCCAACGGATTGCTGTCCATGGTCAAACAAATCAAACTCTACGCCCTTGCCTACCAATCCAAAATTGGAGCGAACTCAAACTCTTAAAAGACCAACGCTTTTAAAGATTGGAAATGAGAAAACCCACGAGAATTCATATCTTTGAAGATTACACACCAAGAACACAAACACGATGAACGAAGAAGAAATAACCGATATCGGCGAAAAAATTGTACAGGTTTTAAAAACCATTTTTGATCCTGAAATCCCCGTAGACATCTACGAATTGGGCTTGATTTACGATGTGATGGTCAACGAAAATAAAGAGGCCAAAATTTTGATGACTTTGACCTCTCCCAACTGTCCCGTTGCAGAAACCTTGCCCAAAGAAGTCGAGGACAAAGTGATGGAACTCGAAGAAATTGACCATGCCGAAGTAGAAATTACTTTTGACCCCACATGGACTCAGGACATGATGAGCGAAGAAGCCAAATTGGAATTGGGCTTTTTATAAACCCAGACTGCAAAACACTTTGCATTCCCAATCATTGTTTATATGGATGAAATCACCAACAAAGTTGCCAATAGCAAACTCCTGACGATTGATCTTGAGGATTATTATCCTCAGGGAGAACGCATCCTGTTTGACATCAAACCCTGGCTCTTTCAAGAGTTGATCTTAAAAGAAAAAGACTTTCGCGCTTTTGTAGAAGCCTACGATTGGTCCCTCCTAAAAGACCAATTCCTCGCCTTGCACTGTTCCTCAGACGCCATCATCCCCTCATGGGCCTATCTGCTCATCGCCTCAAAAGCGGCGGCTTTTGCCCCTAAAATAGTGGTAGGAGACCTCGTGGTCTTGGAGACAAGTCTTTACCAAGACCTGCTCGAAAAAATGGACGTTACAAAATACACGGGAAGACCTGTCATCCTCAAAGGATGTGCCGACAAGCCCATTCCACCAACAGCCTACACCTTGCTGATTGAAAAACTGCTCCCTGTTGCCAGCTCGATCCTCTACGGAGAAGCCTGCTCAACAGTCCCTCTTTTTAAAAAGAAAAAACCTTAAGATTCTTCGGTGTACTCTTGGTACAAAAAGTTGTTGTAAGGAAAGCGTTTGATGTGAATTTTCTTAACTTCATCGTATACGCGGCTTTTAAAATCTTCCAAATTTTCTTTGTGCAAGGCCGAGATAAACACACAGTTGTTTTCCATTTTGGACATCCATGATTTTTGCAGCTCTTCCAAAGTGAAGTGAGCCTTGGTCTTTTCGGTGACCAAATCGTCCGCGTCTATCGTCTCGTATGTATAGGCATCAATCATGTTGAACACCATCATCACAGGTTTGTCGGCACTTTTGATCTCCAACAAAATTTTGTTGACAGATTCGATGTGTTCTTCAAAGTTTTTATGAGAAATGTCGACGACATGCAACAACAAATCCGCTTCGCGCACCTCGTCCAAAGTAGACTTAAAAGACTCGACCAATTGTGTGGGCAATTTTCGGATAAATCCCACCGTATCGGTCATCAAAAAAGGCAAGTTTTTGACCACAACCTTTCGCACTGTGGTGTCCAAGGTCGCAAACAATTTGTTTTCGGCAAAGACATCGGATTTGCTGACAACGTTCATCAGCGTCGATTTGCCCACATTGGTGTAACCAACAAGGGCTACACGAACCATTTTTCCGCGGTTTTTTCGCTGAATGGCCATCTGCTTGTCGATCACTGCCAAGCGCTTTTTCAAGACAGAAATCTGTTCGCGGACAATCCGTCTGTCCGTTTCAATTTCGGTTTCTCCAGGCCCACGCATTCCGATCCCCCCTTTTTGTTTGTCAAGGTGGGTCCAAAGTTTGGTCAAGCGCGGCAAGAGGTATTGGCATTGAGCCAAGGCAACTTGGGTTCTCGCATAACTCGTCTGGGCACGTTGGGCAAAAATATCGAGGATCAAATTTGTCCGGTCCAAGATTTTGCAATCCAATACTTTTTCAATATTGCGCAGTTGTGCCGGTGACAACTCGTCGTCAAAAATGGCAGTTCCCACATGGTGGGTGTCGATATAACGTTTGACTTCTTCCAGCTTGCCCGCACCAATAAAAGTTTTGGGATGGGGCTTTTCCAGCTTTTGAACAAATCTTTTGATGGAAACACCTCCAGCAGTGGTGACCAAAAATTCCAATTCATCCAAAAACTCCTTCGCTTTTTCTTCGTCTTGATGTTGCGTAACCACTCCAATCAAAATTGCTTTTTCGGAAGTTGCCTTTTTTTGTTCTATCATGCGACAAATGTACAATTTTTTGAGATTGTGGGCTTTTATTTTAAGAAAACTCCTCGGCAAAAGAAGGTCTTTTCTTTTTTAAATTTGGACTTGTTTTTGTATTTTAGAGTTTTGCAACACAACACCTCGCTATGGAGAATTCTCAGTTTTCAATTGCCTTTTACAACGTAGAGAATTTATTTGACGCAATTGATGGGCCCCATACCTTGGACCACGAATTTACTCCCAAAGGCAAAAAAAAATGGGGGCCCTATCGACTGAACCACAAAATTCAAAAATTGGGCAAGACGATTGCTAAAATTGGCCGGGACAAAAGTTCAATTCCTCCTGTTTTGGTGGGCCTGGCAGAAGTAGAAAACAAAACCGTGTTACAGGATCTTCTCAAAGCGGAAGCCCTCCAAAGGACTCCTTATGATTTTCTTCATTACGAATCTTCAGACGAACGGGGGATGGACGTCGCTTTGCTGTACAACAAAAAATTTTTTCAACCCAGCAAATCCAAATCGATTCCTGTATTTCTCTACGATGCAGCCAAAAAACGCGACCACACCCGAGACATCTTACACGTGCAAGGAACGCTGCAAGGAGAAGAAGTCCACGTCTTTGTAAATCATTGGTCGTCCAAAAGAGCAGGCAATGCCAATGCTAACAAGCACCTAGAGATCCTCAAAACTCTTGAAAGAGAAATCGCAAACATCGCAGCACCCGACCCTAAAATACTTCTCCTCGGTGATTTCAACGAAAATCCTTCGGAACAAGCCCTGCAGCTTTTGGCTGCCAAAAGTTTCAACAACCCCATGGAAGAACTCTACGCAAAAGGTCTGGGCAGCTTGAAATTTTATGGAAAATGGATGCTCTTTGATCAAATTCTCCTCTCCAAAAATTTTTTTCCCCCCAAAGCCAAACACCTTCAATTTCAAGAAGCGTGCATTTTCAACGAACCCTTTTTACAAAACCCCAAAGGACCTTTCAAAGGACAACCCTTTCGCACGTATTCGGGGAAATACTACCTCGGCGGTTACAGCGACCACTTTCCGGTTTATGTACTCCTTCAAGTCCGAGCCCATTCCACTCTTTAAAACCGCTACCTTTCTTTCGGTCCAAAATCGGCAGGAGCTTCTTGGGCAGCCTCATTGGCCTTGGAGAACACCGTCCATTCCGAAAGCTCAAAGACAGGGTTGGGCTCGGTGACTTCAACCTTGCGAATCGCTTTGCCATCGGTGTACTCCCATCCAGTGTTTGAGCCATCTATCCCCCGATGTCCAAAAACGTCATGTACCTTTTGATTGGGATCCACCAACTCATAGACATCATCACCAGTCCCAGAGATATAGGGAGAAACAATGTCAGGTGCAAAACCAAATACCGAAGCAAAACTCGTATTGCCTAAAATTAAAAAAGACTTGGACGGCAAAACACCCGACAAGCGGAGTGCGGTTCCCGAAACCACTGATGAGCCGTTCAGGTATTTGTGCAACGACCAACCTTCCAAATCAATGGGATCTGCTCCTGCGTTGTACAATTCCACAAAACGAGCCATGTTGTTGTTGTGAGGATCGGCAATTTCAGTCAGCAATACTTTTGGAATTATGAGAGGGCATCTTTCGGTTGCCGCTGAAAATTCGACATCAACCAAAGAGCGGATTTGCACTTTTAGCTTTTGATTGCTACGTGACAACACCCCGGTGATGGCTCCAAGCCCTTTTGGAAAGGACTCGTGGGCAAAACGGGCTCCTTCTTCAGTATGCAAGTTGATTTTTTGCAAGACGCCACAGGTTTCCAAAGTCCGATCTGCAGCAGCATCTCCTGAATAATAGGCATAGGCTTTGCCCAATTCCTGCGCCACCAACTGTAGCTTTTCAATGCGAACCAACGTGTTTTGAAAACTTTCTGTATCCAACTCCGACAACTCCTTCGACAAAGGGACAAGCGTTTGGATTTCTTCTGTAGGCACGACAAAATCGAACAAGGCACCCTCCTCAATTGCTTCCACCGTTTTTCCGTCTGTATAACCCATACTGAGGACGCCATCCACGCGGTCCATATACAATCGATTCAACTTGAAAAACACTTTTTGCCCCAAAGCAAACTGCTCGTGTGTTTCCTCTTCGTCTGTTAGTATTTGAAGTCCCAACGAAGGGTTTTCAAAGGCGTCTTGCAGCACAATGCGTTTGGTGAAATTCCCTTCTCGATCTGAAGAAATCACAAAGCCCTCCAAAACCATGGTTTCTTCTACACCAAACTCCACCAATGTCCCCTGGTACATTTGCAGCACTTCTTCAAAGCCAAGCGTTGCAGATAGCGGCGCACTGTCAGCACAACGTTCCTCAGAAAAATCCAGATCTTCAGGACTGTGTAAAACCAACTGTAGGTCTGAGTAATAAGCGGTCAAAAGTGCTTTGACAGCGCCCTTTCCCAAAGGAAGTGATTCGCTTTTAAAGGAGGCGAAACCACTCGTTCTCAAAGGGATTTCTGCATCCAAAAGACAGTTTTCTGAAACCTGCTGCAACATCCTATCTACCGAATGAGTACCCGTATCGGCATAAGAATTGCCGCGCTCTTTGGCGGCAAATTGCATGTGCTCCAAAACAACCCACATGCCCACCATAGAGGTATTGAGTTCAGAAAGTGTTACTTTTTTGGGAACGATCGGTACTTGCTCGCAAGACCGAAAGAGGTGTTCGTCAATTTTTGAGGAATGAATGGGTGCCAAAGTACCCCCTTGGTTGACGCCCAAACTCAAGACGCCAAAACGGTAACCGATGGAAAGTCCTTTCAATTTTAGAAAGACTTTTCTTCCTACCGGATAGTGGGCGTGCAATTGAGTCTGATCTATCAAAACTGGCAAAGACACCTTTGGGTTTTCAGGAGCGTCTTGTAGGTAGAGGAGCTTGTAATGATTTCCGGATGTGTCGTCAGATACCACATAACCTGACACTACCAAATCCTCTTCAAAGAGCACTGTCCCAAAACCCGCCCTGTCTTTGGTGGCCAAAAGGGAACTGTTCGTGACCATGACAGGTTCTCTACATAAAATAGAAGGCGTACTAGGGACATCGTCAACGCAAGAAAAGACCAAAGCGACAGATGAAAGTAGTGCAAATAAATAGGGTGTTTTCATAATCCTTTTTTTATGGTTTCTTTTAAAAATAAACGGAGAGCATCAAGTAATAGCCCACTCCAGGGGCCGTCCAATATTTTGGACCAAAAAGAGGGGTTTCCAAACCCATGTCTTCGCTCAGTTCTCTGTAGTTGGCTTTCCGAGATTGCTCAAAACCACCTGTCTTAAAAACGGTTCCCAAAAGATTGGTCACACTGGCAAAAAGACTCAAATAATACGTGGGTGTTTTCCAGGATTTTCCTCCGACAAAATTGACCAAAAACAAGTCTTTAAGACGTTCTTGCTGCCAAAATTCTTTCACTTCCTTCGCTGTGATTGGTAAAGAAGAATCAGGATTGACAAAGGGAAGTCCATCAGCATCTAAAAAAAAATTGGCCGTTCGGATAAGAGGAGAACTATTTAGGTAGCGGTGTGATAAAAAATTCCCGTTGACCTGTGCCCACCAATAGGCAGGGTCTCGGTATTCAAGCCCCAAAGAATAGGCCCTTTGTGGGCTGCCTCCCAAGCGGGCGTTTTTCAAATAGGCGGAACCAAAGTCTCCTTTCTCTCCGACAAACTGATCGGAACGCAAATACAAGTGAGGGTTGTTGGCATAGACATGGCTTCCCAAAGCGGCCACAGCTGACAATTGAAAAAATGAATTGAGCTTTGCTTCCATTCCAAATTCCACCCCTTGGTGCTGTTTTTCGATTCCTGTGAGTACCAAAGCCACAAAATCAGCTTCCTCACCTCTCAACCCTTGCGCAAAAGAAAAGGAGGTGCTTGTTCCCTGCGCAAACCGCGTGTGGTAGCCTGTCAATCTTGCTTGGATTCCTGGGGCCCTGTAGCGGTAACTCAAGTCAACCGTTTGTCTCAGTTCGCTGCGCAACTCAGGCGAAAAATCGGCCGTGACCCGCACCTGAGGGAAAACCAATTTTGCTGAGGGAGCCTGTGAGAACACTCCCAAATTGAACCCAAACAGGTGCCTTCCTGTCAGTTTGTATAGGAGGTTTGCCTTCCCACTGAAATTCCGAAAGGCTTTTTTTGGAGAGCGGCCATAAGAGTTGTCGGGGTAGCTCCCATTTCGATAGCCTCCATCTCTTTGATACAAAGAAGTCCGATACGTCCAACTTGCCTGCATTTCCAAACGCCTACTGTGGTAATGGCTCTGAAAAAAAAGGATGGCTTTTTTGGAACGCAAGGCATAGCGGTACGAAAAAGAGTCTCCCTCTTCTATGTTTCGATTGGGACGATTCAAATCGTTTTGACTCGCAACTCCAGTTGCATAAGGATCCAAGTCTACAAAAGTGGTAGCCCCCAATAAGTCTCGCATTTTCGCATAGTTCAAACTGTAAAGGTCTTGGTAGGAAAGTCCGATATTTGCGCGCCATTTTTTGGTAAACTGTAGGTCTATTTTTGAATGAAAAGTCCAGGTTTGGTCTTCATTGCGGTCTTCGTAGAGAAAATATTTTGCAGACGGGCTCAAGGCATTTGCCTGAAAGAGGTCTTTCCAAGCTATTTGGCCGTAGTTTTGAAATTCTCGCAGGGAAAGATAGGCGTTTTCGTAGTTGGGGTTCTCTGGAAATCGCAGGGAATAACTCGGCAATTTTTGGTAGTAGGTAGGCGAGGGATTGGGGGCTTTGAAATTGCCCAAACGGCTATTGCCCACATGCCCCTTTTGAAAAGACACCGTGGTCCCAACCTCTGTGTTTTTCTGAACTGTCCAAGTATGTGTCAATTGGAAAATCGGTTCTCGAATTTCTTTGATCCGCGCATTTCTTTCCTTTCCCGATTGCAGCCCCCAATAGGCATTGTATTTTGCACCCCGAAGGTCTAAAACTTCTTGGGTGTTGGGTGATGATTTGGCTCTTTTGTTGGAAGCTACAAAAGCGGTGAGGTTCAAACTGTGTTTGGGATGGAGTTGTTTTTCAAGGGCGATAAAAGAAGACCAAGCCCAATAATGGGTTCCGTCTATGACCCCCTTTTCAGCGGCGCGCAAAGAGGCTGAAAGCGTGAGTGCCCAGCCGTTCTCTAGAAGGCCCGTTGCATAAGAAGCCAAAACTCTCGAGCGGTAACTCCCTCGGGTTGCGGCCACAGAAACTGCATTTCCAGGCCTGTATTGAGAGGCTCTCGTACTGAAATGGGTGGCCCCAGCCAAACGTCCAAAACTGTGTTCTGAAGCAGCAATCCCAAAAGCCAACTCCTGGTTTCTAAGAACGGTGTTTAAGCCTCCCCAATTGCTCCATTGCGGCCTTCCGTCAAAGTGTTTGTTCATTTCGATTCCGTTGATCAAGATCAGGCCTTCCTGACTGTCATAGCCCCGAACCTTGAACCGCGCTTGTCCAAAACGAAAGGCAGCCGCATTTAAAAATACGTCTTTGGAAGCTTGCATCAACCCGGGGATGTTGTCTGCGCCTCCATTTTCTTCCTCAAACAATTCGGCTTGGCTGAGCAGTACTGTCGGGCGCTGTATTTCTTCAAAAGGAAGTGCTGACAAAGAAAGTACTCCCAAATCCATTACAACTCCTTGGACAAGCTCCAAGGGCAAGGTTTTGGAAACAAAATTTTTTGCAGAAATTTCCAACATCCAAAGTCCCTGAACAGTGGTTTCCAACTCAAAAAAACCCTTGGAATTGGAATGGGTGAAAACAGGCGTTTCTCCAAGACGAAGCAACACGCCCTCCAAAGGGCGTTGCGTGTTTTCAAACACCACAGTTCCCTTTAGAACGCTCACTTCTTGGGCACACAAAAGCACCTGTACACAATAGCAAAAACCACAGCATATGTTTTTTAAAAAACGCATGTTCACTTTCTTTTCCATAGCAATCAAGAAAAAGATAACCTATAAGTTACGTAAAATAACGCTGGTTGGTTTTGATAAAGGGTGTAACTTTAAGAAAAACATTTCCATGAAGAAACTCGGTTATTTGATCCTGTACTTGTGGTGTTGTGTCCAACTATCCACAGCACAAACGAACACATACGAAGTCTATACAGTCGCCTTTTACAACTTGGAAAATTTGTTTGATCCCATCGACGATCCCGAAAAAAACGACGAAGCCAGTCCGTTGATGGAACTTAAAAAAGACCGCGAAGGGGTCTATCAACAAAAACTCAACAAGCTCTCCCATGTCCTTGCGGATATTGGTTTTGAAAGGACAAAGACAAGTCCTGCGCTGATCGGTGTGGCAGAGGTAGAAAATCGCAGGGTGCTGGAAGACCTCGTCCAAACAGCGCTCCTACGCCCCAAAAACTATGGCATTGTGCATGCCGATTCTCCCGATGCACGGGGCATCGATGTGGCGCTTTTGTATCAAAAAGACCAATTCATTCCTTTGTCTCAACAATCCCATACGCTCAGAATTTGGTCTGACAAAAGCCACCGCATCCCTACCCGGAGTCCTTTGGTTGTCAGTGGGTACCTCGGTGATGCGCTGCTTCACATCATCGTCAACCATTGGCCCTCTCGAAGAGGAGGCGAAGCCAAAAGCCGTCGTTTTCGGGAACAGGCTGCTTTGCTCAACAAACACATTGTAGACAGCCTCTTTCTTCGCGAACCCGGCGCCAAAATCTTATTGATGGGCGATTTGAATGACGACCCGATCAACACGAGCTTAAAAGCGGTTTTAAAAACACAGTCCTCGCCAAAAAACCTCGCCGACACCACTTTTTACAACCCTTTTGAAAAACTTTTTGAAAAAGGCTATGGCAGTTTGGGCTATCGGGACAACCTCCACCTCTTTGACCAAATCCTTTTGAATGGTGCGCTTCTTTCCAAAGACAAACAATTCCGATCCTTGGGCTTTTTTAAAAGTGCTGTTTTCAATCCCGACTACCTGTACATTCAAAAAGGAAGGTACAAAGGCTACCCATTTCGCAGTTTTGCCAACGGAAATTTTACAGGCGGTTACAGCGACCACTTTCCGGTTTATGTAATTTTAATTAAAAAAGCCTAAAAAA
>DLQL01000102.1:7139-23047 GCA_002477565.1 Flavobacteriaceae bacterium UBA7433 | reverse complement strand
CCGCATTTTTTTTAGCCACTTCTTGTGCATCCGACAAAGAACAAATCGAAACTCCTTCTGACAACACAAATCCTCCCGAGGGGTATTCCCTCATTTGGCAAGACGAATTCAACGAAAATGAAATCGACGCGGCCAACTGGAATTTTGAGACCGGAGATGGAACGGATTATGGGCTGCCAGTAGGTTGGGGAAATGACGAAGAACAACGCTATACCGATACTCCTGAAAATGCACGGATTCAACAGGAAGGAAGCCAATCCGTTTTGGCGATCAGCGCCCTCAAAGAAGGAGCGGAATACACCGCCTCCAAATTGACCACTCAAAACAAATTTGAAATGCGTTACGGCCTCTTGGAAGTAAAAGCAAAAATGCCACAAGGAAAGGGCTTGTGGCCTGCCATTTGGATGCTCGGAAGCAACCGCCCCGAAATCGGATGGCCAGGATGTGGAGAAATTGATATCGTTGAATACTTGCCCTCAAAACCCAAAGAAGTGAGTGCCACCTTGCACTTCACCAATGCAGAAAAAAAATGGGAATACCTTGCCGAATGGATCGATCTGGAAGACGAAAGTGTCATCAGTGATGCTTTTCACACCTACACCATGGACTGGACTCCTGAATCCGTTCGCATCTCTATTGACGGACAACTGATCAATGAGGTTTTCCTTTCTGATGGGATGAAAGAATTTCAACGTGATTTTTACCTGATTCTAAACATTGCAGTCGGAGGGAATTTAGGTGGAGAAATAGACCCCAATTTTACCGAAGGTGTGCTGCTGATCGATTACGTCCGTGTGTATGCCAAAGACAATTTTGTGGCGCCAGAAGCCCCCCTACTTGACATTGATGAAGAAACTGTAGGAGAGCTCATCGATTCTTCCTTGGCAAGCAATGCCATCAAAACAGGATTTACCGATTTGGGCGTGGTAGAATTGGTCAACTACGGACCTGACATGCCTGATTTTAGCGCCGCTGAAACTGCCCTTGACGGCGACTACAGCTTGTCTTTTGACTTTCCCGTAGCTGACGAATGGGGAGGTGGCTACCTAGAAACCGAAGAAAAGGTAGACCTGAGCAACTATGCCTTCCTCAAATTTTCGCTAAAGGCTCCCGAAACGTTCACCAATGGAAACATCAAATTGGAAAGCCCCCCTACAAACTTTGAAGTAGCGCTTGAAAACTACACAGGAACGCCTCGTTCCAACGGTTTTGTGGAATACACACTCCCGCTTGCTGATTTTGAAGGGCTGAATCTTTCCGAAATCAAGATTCCTTTTTCCATCTGGAACATCACGACAAGCAGCTCCGAAGAAGTAAGCCTATTGGTAGACGATCTTTATTTTACAAATTAAAATAACAGTTTCATGAAAAATTCAATTTGTTCAATGCTGAACAAACTAAAATAGGTCGTGGTTTGTACACCTTAAATGGCCTTACAGAAGCCGAAAGTTTCGTAGTGCTCGATTTGGATGGAAACGAAGTTTGAGCAAACATTTGAACTCATTTTTATACAAAGGTCTTCCTGCTGTTTGGGAAGGCCTTTGTGTTTTTTAAAAAATACCTGCGCCGTCCCTTAAAATTTGTACTTTTGTAGCGTATTTTCAAAACAAGAAACGACAGCACAATGCGCAGCTCAAAAAAAATTTTGGTCAAAATAGGCTCCAATGTCCTCACCCTCTCTTCTGGGCTTCCAGACCGGTCGCGCATGGCGCAGCTTGTCGACCAAATAACGACGCTAAAAACCCGTGGGTATGAAGTGATCTTGGTTTCTTCCGGAGCGGTTGCTGCGGGACGCAGTGTGGTCAAAAGCTCGAAAACACTTGATTCCATCAGCGAGCGGCAAGTGTTGGCATCGGTTGGTCAAATCGAATTGATGAAAATATACAGCGATTTGTTCCAACTAAAGAACGCCGAATGTGCTCAGGTTCTGGTGACCAAAGAAGATTTTAGAACGCGGGAGCATTACCTAAATATAAAAAACTGCATGGAAGCACTTTTAAAAAGCGATGTGACGCCCATCATCAACGAAAACGATGTGGTATCCATCACCGAATTGATGTTTACCGACAACGACGAACTCTCAGGCTTGGTCGCTTCCATGATGGATGTGCAAAGTTTGTTTTTGCTGTCCAATGTAGACGGTATTTTTACCGCACATCCCGAAGAATCGGGCGCCAAACTGATTCGAAACTACCGAGAAAAGGCAATGCAGCTGGAAGAAATGGTCACCGATCAGAAATCTGAATTTGGGAGGGGAGGCATGTTGAGCAAAGCCACTACAGCCGAAAAAATCGCCAACCTCGGGATTGATGTATACATCGGCAACGGGGCCCAAGACCACATCATAGAATCACTTATGGCCAAAAAAACAGGGACTTTTTTTGAGGCTGAAAAGCAAAGCACATCAACCGTAAAAAAATGGCTGGCACAATCGGGTGATTTTTCAAAGGCTTGTATTGTTGTCAACCAAGGCGCCAAAGAAGCTTTGATCTCTGCAAAAGCGAGCAGTCTCTTGCCTGTTGGAGTGCTTAGCATTGAGGGGAATTTTGAGAAAGGAGACGTGGTTCACATCGCCGACGAAGACGGAAACAAGATCGGTCTGGGAAAAGTGGCTTGTGATGCTGCAACCGCCAACGCTTGTTTGGGGGAAAGAGGACATGCTGCCTTGGTGCATTACAATTACCTGGTCTTGGAAAAAAATCACACATAGAAATACGCAGTCAAAACAAACACCTATAAAAGCTGCGCCAAACAAAAACAGTAACACCTGAGTGTCATGATAGAAAACACATTGAAAGCCGTACAACAGGCCAGTCGTGAATTGGTAGGCTTGTCTGCCGAAAAAATTGATCAAATCTTATTGGAAATCGCCGATTTGGCTGTCAAAAGAACGGAAACAATCTTGAGAGAAAACCAAAAAGATCTGGATCGAATGGATGCAGAAGATCCCAAATACGACCGCTTGCTCCTGACAGCCGATCGGATCGAAGGCATTGCTCAAGACATTCGAAACGTGGCACACATGTCCAATCCTGTCGGAGAGGTACTGTCCCAAAAAGAATTGGAAAACGGCCTAAAAATTTCCAAAGTACGGGTGCCGATGGGTGTGATAGGCGTCATCTACGAAGCCCGCCCCAACGTCTCTTTCGACGTGTTTTCACTTTGTTTTAAAACCAACAATGCCTGCTTGCTCAAAGGAGGTAGTGACGCCGAATTTTCAAATATTGCCATCGTGGGTTTGCTTCGAGAGGTGTTGACAAAACACGGGGTGAATTCAGATGTGGTCACCCTATTGCCTGCTGACCGAGCGGCGACTTCAGAAATGCTACAAGCGACAGGCTACGTTGACATCATCATCCCAAGAGGCAGCCAAGGACTTATCAATTATGTTCGTGACAATGCAAAAGTACCGGTCATTGAAACGGGTGCAGGCATTGTCCACACCTATTTTGACGAGAGCGGAGATCTTAAAAAAGGCGCCGCCATTGTGGCAAACGCCAAAACTCGACGTGTAAGTGTATGCAACGCTTTGGACTGCTTGTTGATCCATAAAAACCGCCTTGGAGATTTGCCAAAAATCACTGCTGATTTGGGTCCAAAAGAAACAGAATTATTTGCCGATCCGGCTGCCTTTGCTGTTTTGGAAAAGCACTACCCAAAAGGATTGTTGCAAAAAGCGAACCCAGCACATTTTGGGACGGAATTTCTATCCAACAAAATGGCTGTCAAAACAGTGGCCAACCTGGAAGAAGCCCTCGCCCACATTGCCACATACAGCTCCAAACACAGCGAGGCCATCATCGCTGAAAATTCGACTACGCTCGAAACTTACTTGAACCTCGTGGATGCGGCGGCAGTCTATGCCAACAGTTCTACTGCCTTTACAGACGGAGCCCAATTTGGACTGGGGGCAGAAATTGGCATCAGCACCCAAAAACTCCACGCAAGAGGCCCAATGGCCTTGGAAGAAATCACCACTTACAAATGGATTGTAAGAGGCGATGGACAAGTACGTGTTTGATTTTTCTTAAAAACACTGAGTTGCAAAAGGTATTGGCGTGTAAATTTGAAAAGGTATTGAACGAACAAGCTGCTATGAAACACGCGTCACTACAGCCCTAAATTTTAGAATCAGCAACAACAAATCACGAGCCGCCAATTCCTAAAAACTTAGTTTTTTAGCTGTGCTCGTATTTCTTTGGCCTTGGCTTTGGCTTCTTCATTGCGTTCAATGCTGTGTTTTGGCCGTGTCCATTTCGGATTTTCTCCTTGTGCTTGGAATTCAGAGTCCTGTGCCTCTACTGTTTTGGGTTGTACTTTTTTGGTAAAGGGCTTCATCGGGTTCAAGCCCAATTTGGCAAACAATTTCATGTCTTCGTTTACATCTGGATTGGGTGTGGTCAACAATTTATCTCCTGCAAAGATGGAATTGGCGCCCGCGAAGAAACACATGGCTTGTCCTTCTTGGCTCATTTGGGTTCTTCCTGCAGAGAGGCGAACTTGTGTTTCTGGCAATACGATGCGAGTGGTGGCAACCATGCGAATCATCTCCCAAATCTCTACGGGATTTTGATCTTCCAAAGGGGTTCCTTCCACAGCGACCAATGCGTTGATTGGGGTCGATTCTGGTTGGGGGTTTAGGGTAGACAAGGCGACCAACATTCCTGCGCGGTCTTCAATTTTCTCTCCCATGCCGATGATCCCTCCCGAACAAACGGTGACATTGGTCTTGCGCACGTTTCCGATGGTGTCCAAACGATCTTGGTAGCCTCGTGTGGAGATCACTTCCTTGTAGTATTCTTCTGAAGAATCCAAATTGTGGTTGTAGGCATAGAGCCCGGCTTCTGCCAATCGTTGTGCTTGGTTTTCGGTGACCATTCCCAAGGTACAGCACACTTCCATGTCCAGCTTGTTGATGGTACGTACCATCTCCAAAACTTCTTCAAATTCGGGGCCGTCTTTTACATTTCGCCAGGAAGCTCCCATACAAACACGCGAAGAACCACTGGCTTTTGCACGCAACGCTTGGGCTTTTACTTGCTGCACAGGCATCAAATCATTGCCTTCAATGTCCGTATGGTAGCGGGCCGCTTGCGGGCAGTAACCACAATCTTCCGAACAGCCTCCTGTCTTGATCGACAGCAAGGTAGAAACCTGAACCGCATTGGGGTCGTGGTGTGTTCTGTGAATTTGTGCCGCTTCGAACAACAGGTCCATCAACGGTTTGTTGTAAATTTCAAGGATTTCCTCTTGGGTCCAATTGTGTCTCACTTCAGGCATAGTCTTTCTTAATTTTCGGTTCAAAAATACGGAATTTTATCTGTATAAAAATAGCATCTTTTAGACGGAATGCTAACAATCTTTATTTTTTAGAAAGTAGGATGCTGACCGCATTCCCACCAAAGCCCACTGCATTGACCATCACGGTGTCCAAAGCGCTGACATCCGCAACATTGGACAAGTAAGGTACGGGGATGAATTGTTGGTGTTGCAGCATCAAAACAGCCAGTTCGAGACTCAAGGCACCCGAAGCTCCTAGGGTATGACCGATTTTCCATTTGTTGGAAGTCAAGGCCGGAAGGCGGTTTCCAAAAACGGCTTGTAGGGCTTTGTATTCTGACATGTCTCCTTTGATGGTTCCCGGTGCATGCATCACAACGGCGTCTACTGTTTGCAAACCAGCGTCTTCAAGGGCCATCTGCATGGACTTTTGAAAACAATTCGCTTCGGATGAAATGGAAATGTTGTGTGTCAAAATTTCTGTAGCATAGCCCATACCTCGAATTACCGCCAAAGGATTTTCAACGGGACCCCGCTCCAAGCAGAAAGAGGCGGCACCTTCTCCCAAAACCATCGTATTTTCTTTTTTCTCCAAATCCAAGGCCCTGCAAGGATGGCTTGCTGAAGAAGTGGGGGCGTAGATTTTAAGTGCCTTCATCTGTGCAATCGTAAAGGGGGTGTTTGCAGCTTCCGTTCCTCCTACCAAAAAGGCATTCGACATCCCAGAACGCAGCCATGCCACACCATTTAGGAGTGCATGCAAAGCGGTAGAACAGGTGATGGAATGACTGATGGCAGGTCCTGTGGCTTGCAAATCGTGTGCCACCCATGAGGCAATGTTTCCCAACGTTGTGGTCGGAGATGTCAAGGTTGCTGTTTTTGCCAAAGGGTTTTTTTGAAAGGCATCGAAATAGCTTTCAAACAGGGCTGTGGCTCCACGAGAGGATCCGATATTGACTCCGAATTCTTTGTCCCACGTCACTTGGGACAAGGCTTTTCTCGAAGTGTAAAGCGCCAAAAGTACGGAGCGGTCCAGTCTTCTGTATTTTGAATCGGAATTTCGAAGGGCTTCCAAAGCATCGTTTTGTTCCCCTGCAAGTGCGCCAACAGGAGCCGCAAAGGAATCGAATTCCGTCACTTTTAAAAAGGAGTGGTCTTGTAAATAGGCTTGCCAAATTGTTGTGGCATCCGCTCCCAAAGGAGATACAGAGGCCATGCCCGTGATGGAAATTTGTGCTGTTTTCAAATGATGGTAAATTGAAGGTCAAAGATACGAAACCTAAAGATTCTAAGGATGCATTTTAACGGAGGTTTCTCTTGATACCCACTGTTCTTTTGATTTGGCTTAGGGAAATCCATCTCAAGAACGAGCAGGACTCCGAGACCAACTTTGTCTTTTGTGTCCCCAGAGAGCAAAAAACAAAATCAAGGCATAGCAGGGGATCAAAATCCAATAACTCGAAGTCGACGCATGGGCAAGTGCCTCGGGTTCGAGCATCCCAGCAGCCAGCAATTCTTGTTTATTGGCATCTACCAATCGGCCGTACAAAGGGGGAATCAAGGCCCCTCCCGAAATGGCCATGATCAAAAGTGCCGAAGCTGTTTTTGTAAATTTTCCAAGGCCTTCTAAGGTCAAAGGCCACACTGCTGGCCAGACCAATGCATTCGCAACTCCCAATGCGGCTACAAAAAAAACAGAAGTTCCTCCACTGGTAGTTAAAATGCAACTACTACAAACAATGCCAAAAAAGGCAGAGAGGCGCAAGGCTGTTCCCTGGCTGAGGTATCTGGGAATCAACAACACGCCCAAGGCATAGGTGGCTACCATGGCCAAAAGGGTGTAGGTGGTAAAAAATTTGGCTTCTTCAGCGGGGAAACCCAAAGCAATTCCATAAGCGATGATGGTGTCTCCTGCAATTACTTCTGCCCCTACATAGACAAACAATGTCAATACGCCCAGCCACAAATGTGGAAACTGAAAGATGCTTGTTTTTGTGGTTTTGATTGCTGCCGTTGCTTCTTCTTCGACTGCGACTGCATGAGGGAGCGGTGCTTTTCGAATCAGCAAACCCAAAACAACCAAGACCAATGCCATGACCAAATAGGGAATGACCACGCTGTCGGCCATGCGGTCTAACAAAATGCCTTTCTCGGAGTCCGTTACGTGGTTGAGCTGCTGGTTCACTTCATCGATTCCCGACAACAGAAGAGCTCCAAAGATCAAGGCGCCCAAAGCTCCTGCAATTTTGTTGGCAATGCCCATAATGGCAATTCGTTTGGCGCCACTTTCCATCGGTCCTAAAATGGTGATATAGGGATTGGCAGCTGTCTGTAACAAGGTCATTCCAGTTCCTTGAATAAAAATTGCTGCCAAAAACAAGTTGTACGTTCGTGCAGCAGCAGCTGGAATAAACAGCAGGGCTCCGACTGCCATGAGCATCAAGCCAAAGGACATGCCTTTTCGATATCCTATTTTGTTTAAAAACCACGAGGAGGGCAGTGCCATGACCACAAAAGAAATGTAAGAGGCCGAAGCGACCAAATAGGACTGGGCTGCTGTCAACTCATTGATGGTTTTCATAAATGGGATCAAGGCACCGTTGATCCAGGTCACAAATCCAAAAACAAAAAAGATCCCCGCGATGATGCTGATGGAAACAAGAGAATTGCGAACGGTGGAAGCAGTTGTTGTTGCAGACATGTGATGGAATTTAGTAGTTTGTGCTTGGCAGTCGAAAATACAAATCCCTTTCTGCCCTGCAAAACAATGAAAAGGAAAAGGTTTTAATTTCTTCCTTTTTCGTTGGGATACAACTGATAAACGGGATCGCTTTGCCAAAAGTCTTTGGTGTCAACGTCTAAAATTGTCAAAGGGTTTTTGTGGGCGGCACCGGTGTCTATATTCCATAAATTTTCGATGTTTACCGGGCTGTGCTTCCCAATTCGTGACAAGGCCGTATGTCCGATAAAAATTTCTTTGTACTGCAACAGGCGTTTGGGATAGTATTCGTTGTTTGGTGTGAGGTTTTTGTCGAGGGCCAAAACCATTTCCCACAGGGAACGATCCCAATAGAGCATTTTTTCAAAATACTCATTTTCTACACCTTTTTGATTGGTAAAACCTGCATGGACAAACAAACGGTTTTCGGAATCGATGTGGAAGTTTTTCAGTTGTTCAAAAAAATACAGGTGGCGTTGTACGATGTTGTGAGGGACTTTTGCGTAGGAGTCTACACTTGCCTGTCCTCCGTGAAACAGCCATGTTTCGTTGCTTTCTTCGTATTTGAGCCAACGGTAGCACAGGTCGTCGTGGTTGCCCCTGAGGAAGATGCAGCGGTGTGTCGTGTTCAAATGAATCAAGTAGTCGATAACCTGTGGCGATTGGCTCCATCCGTCTACATAATCTCCCAAAAAAATAAGGGTGTCTTCTGTGGAAACTTGAGCGCGTTCCAAGACTTGCAAAAGGGCTTGTAAGGCTCCGTGTATGTCTCCAATGACAAAGGTTTTTGGTTTCAATATTTTTTTTCTCAAAGCTAATCGATTTTCAGAAAGAGGGCAACAAATCAAAAGATATGTTTTGATTTGTTTACAAGTCTCTGTGGATTTGGGTTCCAGAGGCTTGGGCTACTGGAAGTACAAGTACATCTGCAATGTTGATCGGATAGGGTCTGCTGACAACAAAGTGGATCAAATCGGCGATGTGTTCTGCGCGTAGGGGCTGAAAGCCTTTGTAGACATTGTCTGCCCTGTCGAGGTCTCCTTTGAAACGCACCTCAGAAAATTCGGTATTGACCAGTCCTGGGTGGATGGCTGAGACACGGATCCCGTATTTGCTCAAGTCCATGCGCATGCCTTGGTTCAAGGCGTCTACTGCGTGTTTGGTGGCGCAATAAACATTGCCTCCTGCATAGACTTCTTTGGCAGATATGGACCCGATGTTGAGAATGTGGCCTTTTTCCCTCGCGACCATCTGCGGGCTGATGGCTTTGGTTACATAGAGGAGTCCTTTGATGTTGATGTCGATCATGGCATCCCAATCTTGGGGATCTCCCTTGTGGATGGAGTCCAAACCATGCGCATTGCCGGCATTGTTGATTAAGATGTCTATGTTTTGGAAGGGTTCTGCCAAGGAAGCGACGGCCTCAAAAACCGCCGCTTTGTCTCGCACATCAAAATTGAGTATACAGACTTCTGTCTGTGTGCGCAATTTCTCTTGCAAGGCCAATAGGCGTTCTTTTCTTCGTCCACAAAGCACCAAGCGAATTTGATGGGCTGCAAAAATTTCTGCGGTGGCTTTTCCAATTCCTGAAGTGGCTCCCGTGATAAAAGCTGTTGGGGTCATTTGTTAGTTTTGAGTTAAAGATAGCATGTTCCGCATGAATTCGAAAACATTTTTGAGGATTCTCTTTGTTTTGAAAGTGGGCGCTCTCGAAGAAGCGCAAAGCGCTGCAAAAACCCCCTAACGAAAAAAAAGCCACTCCTTCCCGGGAGCAGCTTTTTATTTGACTGGCAAACAAAACCAATCAAAATCAACTAACCAAACTTAAATATTTATTTTTTAACACATGGATAACCAAGTGTGCTATTTGAATATGTCTTGTGCTTTCCTGAAATTTTATCTAAAATGAACGAAGAAAACTTCTATATGATACAAAACAATATTCATGCCAAAAGTGTTTTTTAGAAAAAATTTTACTGGTTTCAATAGAAACGGAATTTGTAAAAGGGCAAGCCCTTCGATGTCAAGACTTGGCTTTGCGATTGGTATTTACAGGGAAATGGAACGGGACTAAGGCGCACTCTTTTGTTGGAGCACCGCTCAACTAAAACTATTGGAACAAACAGCCCTTAGCTGATAGATCATTCATGGGAATTAAAAATTTATTATATTGGTGCTGTCGTGCACAGAAACACAATTGCATATCTGCTTGTTCTAGAAAAGAACAACAACCGATCATAAAATAATAAAGCAGATAATAGCGGCCACTATATAAAAACAGGGCGAAACCGAAAAGCCACAAGAGTAGGGAATTTAAACAAGTAAAATTATGAATTGGTATTTAAAAGTTTTGAAACAGTATGCTGACTTCAGCGGAAGAGCAAGAAGAAAAGAATACTGGATGTTTGTTTTATTCAATATGATTTTCGCCTTTCTAGCTATTAGCATTGATAATTTAGCTGGGACAAATGGTCTTTTTTACTTACTTTATGGACTTGCAGTTTTTGTACCAGGATTAGCAGTTGGAGTAAGAAGACTTCACGATGTTGGCAAAAGTGGCTGGATGCTTTTCATAGCTTTAATCCCAATAATTGGATCAATTTGGTTAATTGTTCTTATGGCAACTGATAGCAATGTTGGAGAAAATGAATACGGACAAAATCCAAAAGAAGTGATCGTCTAAAGAAACCCGCCATTTACAAATGAAACCATCGCTTGTAAGTGAGCATTTCATGAATCTTACCCCCAAGGAGGGCCTGCTTGAATCTTCTCAAAAAATTTGATTGCGTTTTTGATGTGTATCAGGTGTTTATCTAGAATTTTTCAGAGGCAAAGTAGGGCCCTTCGTTTTCTTATTGGGAGAATTTTCAAATGAAAATTTGAACTTAGTTATCTTTAGCAGTAATTATATTAAAGTTTTCGATACCGCTCACGAAAGACTTTATCTATTATTTTATGTTTTGACTGTAAAGTTTATTGAAAATACAACGCGTCAATAAAATATATATGCAATGGGGGTTCGAAAATATTTTCAAACCGTTTTTGTTATTTTAGGTATCTTGCGTTTGTAAAATAAGTATTCGTATGACAATCCAATACTCCTTCACATAATCTTACCTCTCATTGTAAGAACTTAAGAATGAAAAAAAAGACAACAATTTTAATCCTATTAACAATTTTAATCGCAGCAACATCGTGTCGAAATGATGAAGTATTTACAGAATATAAAATAAAAGAATTTTCGTTTAAAGGACATGACGCAAAAATTGTATTTCCTCAAGAACAAAACCAAAATAATTACTGGATTTGGAGGGCAAGATTTTGGGGGCATGAACCTCAAGTTGACAAAGCACTTTTGGAAAAAGGGTTTCATGTTGTATACATAGACGTTTCTAATTTGTTTGGCAATCATGAAGCTGTGGATTTGTGGAATGACTTTTACACATTTTGTGTATCGAAGTATGACTTAAATAAAAAAGTTGTTTTAGAAGGAATGAGCCGTGGTGGATTAATAGTGTATAATTGGGCATCACAAAACACGAATAAAGTTTTCTGTATTTATGCTGATGCACCTGTATGTGATATAAAAAGTTGGCCCGGTGGAATGTTTAATGGAAAAGGAAGCCCTAAAGCATGGGAGATTTGTTTGGATGCTTACGAATTAGACACGATTTCAGTAAAGAAATTTGAGGATATTCCAATAAATAATTGTGTAAATATTGCAAAAAGAGACATTCCTGTTATGCATGTTTTTGGGGATTCTGATAAATTAGTACCGCATAAAGAAAACACTGCATTGTTGGCTGAAAAGTTTGAAGATGCTGGAGGTACAATTCAACTTATAAGAAAAAAAGGTGTTGCACATCATCCTCATAGTTTAGTAAACCCAAAACCAATAGTTGACTTTATAATAAAAAGTATTGAAGATAAGAAATGACGAGTGGTAACAATGGATGAGAACATGCTCAGAATTGAATCGGTCAGCACTCAATGAAACCGAGCACTTGGACATCAGGAACTATCGAATCTAATCCCCAAGGAGGCCTGGTTGATTTTCCTCAAAAAATTTGAATGTGTTTTTGATGTGTCTCAGGTGTTTCTCTAGAATTTTTCAGAGGCAAAATAGGACCCTTCGTTTTCTTATTGGGGGAATTTACGACCTCTTTTATTTTAAAAAAACCTGAGTTTTCTCGGTGGCTGTATGCGAGAACTGCTTCGGTTTCTTTCAACAAAAAGGATGTTTTAAAAAGTAAAGTTGCCGAATTTGTGTTTTCATAGCCCGTCCTAAATGGCGGGTTTCTTTTGGGAGAATTCGCAAAGTATGCGGTGAAGCTGTTTTGGAAATTCGCATTTGTTTCAATGGGAGCCCATTGCTTTCGGAAGTAAATCGAATCGAGCTGAAGGCCTTCGTTTTGCTGCAAACAAGAGAACGTTAGGACAAGCCCACGGACTCCCGGTTGGCCTCCCACCCAACTTTTGTAGAAAACATCCTCCAAGACAAAAGGCGGGTGCTTTTGAAAAAGCATTCCCTTGGGGGAATGGCAGCTACAAAAAAGCAAGAACGTTGTAAAAACAGTGTTTGATAAAAAGCGCATGTACATCCCTTCTACTTTCGAAATTACAAAAAAAAGCCTCCTTTTGCAAAAGGAGGCTTTTTTGTTTTTCACTGCTGTTGCAGCTATCCGTTCAGGGCTTCTGCTCCACCGACAATCTCAAGGATTTCATTGGTAATGGCTGCTTGACGTGCTTTGTTATAGGTCAACAACAAGTCGTTTCTCAAGTCGTTTGCATTGTCTGTTGCTTTGTGCATCGCAGTCATCCGCGCACCGTGTTCGGAGGCAAAAGAGTCACGCAATGCTTTGAAAAGTTGTGTTTTCAAAGATTTTGGAATCAATGCGGAAACGATTTCTTCTTGTGCTGGTTCAAAGATATAATCCAAAGAGACTGCTGCTGTATTTTCTGCAGGTTTGATGGGCAAAAACTGCTCAACTTTTACGATTTGAGTGGCTGCGTTTTTAAAACTATTGTATACAATCTCAATTTTATCGTAGGTTCCGTCTGCAAACAACTGCATCAAATTTTCGGCAATTTCAGCAACATTTTCAAAGTTTAACTCATCAAAAATAGCACTTTGGTTGTCTACAACTGTGTACTCTTTTCTTAAAATGTCGTTTCCTTTTTTCCCGATGGTCAACAATTCTACTTGTTGTCCTTGGTAATTGTTTGCGATATTGGCACGTGTTTGTTTGATGACCGAAGAGTTGAAACCTCCACACAAACCTCTGTTTGAGGTAACGACCACCAACAAAACTTTGGATACGGATCTTTGCTGTGCATAAACTCCTCCCGTATCAGCATCTAGTGTTCCGCTCAAGTTTTGCAACAATTCGGAAAGCTTGTCGGAATAAGGACGCATGGCCGTAATGGCGTCTTGCGCTTTTTTTAGTTTGGCCGCAGAAACCATTTTCATCGCGCTCGTGATTTTCATCGTGGAGCCAATGGAGGTAATTCTGTTTCTAATTTCTTTTAAGTTTGCCATTCTTTTTAGTTATGAGTTAGGAATCCGCAGTGTTTTGACAATCCGCACTAAAATTTAACTGTTAAGCAAATTTTGCTGAAATCTCAGCAGCAGCAGCTTCCAACACCTCTAAGGATGCCTTTTCTAATTTTCCTGACTTTAAAGAGTCTAAGGTGTCTCTGTGTTTCGCATTCAAATACTGAATGTAGTCTGCTTCAAATTCTTTGACTTTGTTTACGGGAACGTCTTTCAACAAGTTTTTTGAACCTGCATAGATGATTGCTACTTGGTCTTCTACGGTGTAGGGATCGTTTTGTGCTTGCTTGAGGATCTCTACATTTCGCTGTCCTTTTGAGATGACATTCATCGTAGCGGCGTCCAAATCAGAGCCAAACTTTGCAAAGGCTTCCAATTCACGGTATTGTGCTTGGTCCAATTTCAAGGTTCCAGATACTTTTTTCATGGATTTAATTTGGGCCGAACCTCCTACACGAGAAACTGAAATTCCTACGTTGATTGCGGGTCTTACTCCTGAGTTGAACAAGTCAGACTCCAAAAATATTTGTCCGTCAGTAATCGAAATTACGTTGGTCGGAATGTAGGCAGAAACATCTCCTGCTTGTGTTTCAATGATGGGCAATGCCGTCAGCGAACCTCCTCCCTTGATTTTTCCTTGTAAGGAATCGGGAACATCGTTCATTTGAGAGGCAATTGCATCGTTGTTGATAACTTTTGCAGCACGTTCTAACAGTCTTGAGTGTAGGTAAAATACATCTCCAGGGTAGGCTTCACGTCCCGGTGGTCTTCTCAACAACAAGGATACTTCACGGTAAGCAACTGCTTGTTTTGACAAATCATCATAAACAATCAATGCAGGTCTTCCTGTGTCTCTAAAATACTCTCCGATGGCAGCACCTGCAAAGGGAGCATATACCTGCATCGGTGCAGGATCTGAAGCATTTGCTGCCACTACTGTGGTGTAAGCCAAGGCTCCTTTTTCTTCTAATAAGTTTACAATACCTGCTACGGTAGATGCTTTTTGTCCAATCGCAACATAGATACAATATACAGGGACACCTGCATCGTAAAATTCTTTTTGGTTGAGAATCGTGTCCAAAGCCACCGTTGACTTTCCAGTCTGACGGTCTCCAATAATCAACTCACGTTGTCCACGTCCTACAGGGATCATGGCATCTACGGATTTGATTCCTGTTTGCAAAGGTTCTGTTACGGGTTCTCTAAAAATCACACCAGGAGCTTTGCGTTCCAAAGGCATTTCGAAAGTTTCTCCTTCGATAGGTCCTTTTCCATCAATCGGGTTTCCCAAGGTATCGACAACTCGACCGACAATTCCTTCTCCTACTTGCAAGGATGCAATGCGCTCTGTTCTTTTGACTGTAGATCCTTCTTTGACTGAAATAGAAGATCCCAGAAGAACGACTCCTACGTTGTCTTCTTCTAAGTTCAGTACAATCCCTTCCAATCCTGATTCGAATTGAACCAGTTCTCCGTATTGTACATTTGCCAAACCGTAAACACGAGCAATTCCATCACCCACTTGTAAAACAGTTCCAACTTCACTCAAAGAAGCAGAGGCTTCAAAGTTTGTCAATTGTTCTTTTAAAATTGCTGATACTTCAGCGGCTTTAATTGTTGCCATCTTGTATTATTTAGAGGTGTAATTAGATTTTTGCAACAAAATGACTGTTGTCAAATTGTCTTTTCAATTGATTTAAATTGTTTGAAATACTTGCATCGTATTGAAGGTCTCCAACACGGAGCACAAAACCACCAAGAATCTCTGGATTGACAAGGTTCTCCAATAGGGCTTCATGACCTGTCAATTCTTTTATTTTTGCCAATACTTTTTCTTTCAACTCAGAAGTCAAAGGAACAGCAGTGGTTACTTTTGCGACGTCTATCAATTTGTCGTGATCGAACAACACACTGTATTGTGAGGCAACCAACGCCAACAAAGGCAATCTTTTGTTTTCTCCCAACAAACCTATCAGTCCTAAAGAAATTTGGTCTATCGACTCAGAGAAAATTGTGTTGAGTGCATTGATTTTGTCTTTTGTTTTGATGATCGGACTGTTCAAGACTAAGGCGAGCTCGTCACTTTCCGAAATGGTTTCGGCAATCAACTGCATGGATGCATTGACAAGTGTTTCTTGTTTCGAATCTTTGGCAAGGTTCAAAACAGCTTTGGCGTAACGAAGTGCAGGTCTGTTTCCTTTCATTGTCGTCTTATTTTAAAGTCGCTCCTTCGAGCATTTTATTTACCAATGCCAATTGCTCCTCCTTGGAGGCCAATTCTTGCTGCAGTACTTTTTCAGCAATGGAGATGGACATGGTAGCTACTTGATTTTTAAGCTCCGCAATGGCAGCCTT
>DLQL01000102.1:6171-6989 GCA_002477565.1 Flavobacteriaceae bacterium UBA7433 | reverse complement strand
TTTTAATGCCTTCTTCTCTGTCGTTGACGGCTTCTAGAATTGGTTTCCAAGCGAATTTTTTTAACAAAAGCACCAATCCAATAAATAAGAGCAGTTGCCAAAAAAACAATCCAAATGAAAATTGTTCGATCAATTTGTCCATAGTGGGAGTTGTTTGTTCATTAATTTTTAAAAACAGTCGCTACAACCAACCGTTGCAGCGATTGTTCATTTGTTCATTATGCTGCAAATAAGGCAGCAAATCCAATACCTTCAATAAGGGCCGCTGCGATAAGCATGGCTGTTTGGATTTTTCCTGAAGCTTCTGGTTGACGTGCGATTGCGTCCATTGCTGAACCACCAATTCTACCGATACCCATTCCGGCACCAATTACAATCAATCCTGCTCCTACATAATTTAAACCTTCCATAATATATATTAATTAATTAAACATTCTATTTTAATGATGTTCCGCATGCTCTTCTACCGCCGAACCAAAGTAAAGCGCAGACAACATGGTGAAAATATAAGCTTGCAATGCCGCTACCAATAATTCTAATAGGGACAGCGCAAAAGCCAGTCCAAAAGACAATGGGCTTCCAATCCAATTTTTAAACACAAACATCATTCCGATGATGCTCATCAGTACAATGTGTCCTGCCGTGATGTTTGCATACAAACGAATCATCAAAGAAAAGGGCTTGATGAATGTTCCTAAAAGCTCAATCGGAGCCAAAAGAAACTTCATTGGAGTGGGAACACCTGGCATCCAAAAAATGTGCTTCCAATAGTTTTTGTTCGCAGTAAAAGTTGTGAGAAAATAGGTGATCAGGGCCAA
>DLQL01000102.1:0-6043 GCA_002477565.1 Flavobacteriaceae bacterium UBA7433 | reverse complement strand
TGCCATCTTTACAAAAACGAAAAGCATCAACAAAGAAACAAGAAAAATAAAAGCAACGTTTTTGGTGATCGAGAAGTCAAGCGGTTTTGTATTTGTGACATGGTGATGGTCATCGTAAGAAATCGCTCCAGAAGCAGTTGTTTTGAATATCTTTCCGTGGTATAATTTATAAAAACGACCAGCGACGGCTGCTACTTTTTCCCCGTGGTGAAATTTAGAAGAAGAAAAAATTGTCAATCCTGCTTCTTGGTCCCATAGAATTACTGGCAAAGGAAATCCAACATGACTGACGTTCCCCGCTTCGTCTTCACTGGAATACAGGCCAAAATCATGAGAATCTAACAAGTGATGATTGATGAAATCTTTGATTTGTTTTTTTAAGGAGGTCTTCGCATTTGCTGTAGTTGCAGGGGAACTGTGATGACCTGACTGGTCATGGTGCTGTGCAACAGATACAAACGAAACTAAAAACAGTAAAAAAACAATCGATTTGATTAAAAATTCTCTTCGCATATGATATAAATAACCGTGTCTTAAAATCGGTGCAAAGATATATTTTTATATCAAACCTAGAAATTAATTTCCGCATTATTTTTTGAGTCAAAAGAACCTTGTGTCATTCTTTTTTGGACGGGGAATTTAAAAGCTGAATCAAATACCAGGTCTCTGAAATCAAACAGACCAAATAAGGAATAAAAAAAGCAAAAAACTCAACTCTTTCCAACGCTCCGTCCGCTTTGTAAAACGGGTAGAAAAAAACAAAAAAAACAGCGAATTTTAAAAAGCTTCCAAACATAAATAAAAACCCCAATTGATCGCTGTATTTTTTTCGAAGAAAAAATAAAAGCATGAAAATACCGAATGCCAAGGCGAAATTTAGCAGGTAAGACAATACGATTTGATTGCTGTATGGAGGCAATCCTAAATGGGCTTGGACAGCCGCATGGATTCCAAATGTCAGTATTGAAAAAAAAGTCAAACTGCAAAAAAAAGACCCGATCAGCTTTTGCATGTTTGTTAGGTTTTGTCTTGAATTTTTTTCAATTGAAGTAAAAGACTGTAAAGGGAAAGCAGGAAGGCCATCAGAATCAAAACCAACGTGAAAACTTTTTCAAAGCCAAAATACACATCTAATTTTTTTCCAAAATAAGCTGCAAGATACATGGCAACACCCATTTGAATTCCGGCACTTGAAAGTCTTATAAAAGTATCAAGCGGTTTTTTCTTCAACTTGTTTGGCTTCTTCATGACTGAGTTCTTTGACCATTCCTTTCATGCTACAGGTTGCGTTGAACGCCGCTCCTGGCTCTACATTCAACTTGCCGATCAAAACCTCTCCGGTAATGATTGCAGTTGCTTTGAGTGTCAGCATGTCGCTGATGGTTAGCGTTCCCGAAACTTCCCCTTCTACATCTGCGTTGGTCGCTTCTATCAAGCCTTTTACAAGGCCTTCTTTGCCGATAATCACTCTTCCTTTTGCTCGGATGCTCCCATCTACAGTTCCGTCAATTCTGAAATCTCCATCAGAAGAGATGTCTCCAACGATGATGGTTTTTTTTCCAATTACATTTCTTTCTAAAACAGGTACATCTTTCATTTTATCAGTTGTTTTGAACATGGGTTTTATTTGAATTTTCGAATCAATTCTTTCGCTTTTTTGGCTTCTACAGAATTGGCGTGGTTCAACAGCAAATCTTGCAAAGCTTTCAAAAATGCTTCCTTTCCTTGAAGTTGTGCCAAAGCATGTGCCTTTAAAAGCAAGAACTTGGGAACGATTGCATCGCCTTCAAAGATACGCAAGGCTTCTGAAATTTCAACAACGGTTTCTTCACAAACTCCTGATTTGTAAAATGCGTAAATCTCGTTGTAACGTTCCACAGGGGTCAATCCTCGGCCCGAGGCGCTTGCTGAAGTGTTGGTGTTCGACAAGAGTTTCGCAAAGACAGAAGTTGGAAACTCTTCCAATACCTTGTTTTTATAGTGACTTGCCTTGGCATCTCCCATTTCCTGGTAAATTTTGTACAAATGGTAAGTCGCTCCTAAGGCCAATTGCTTCTTTGGCGCGTCCAAAAGTAGGTTTTCCAAAGTGGTGCTTGCCAAGATTGGCTGCTTGAATTGTTCTTTGTAGATCAGCCCCAATTGGTAATGGGTGTTGTTTCTCAATTGAGAGATGCTGTCTACCTCCTTTTCCGATGCAGGCAATTGCCTGAGATAGAAAGAAACCTTGTACCGCTCCGGAATTTCTTCCACTCCTTCATCTAGAGATTCTTTCGATTCCTCTTGGGGATTCTTTTGCGGAATTGCAGCACTGTCAGACCAACGCCAATTGTCTTTCAAAGGTCTTGAACCCCATACTTTTTTAAATTCTTGGGCTCCAAAACCAAGGGTTTGTTTGTTGTAAAAATACCATTTCCCTTTGCTGCCTATGGCAGGTTGACGCGACACACTTGCGCTGTTCAAACCTTCATACTGTTCCAAGTTCTTTTGAAACGCGATGGCTTCCTTTTCTTCGGCATCCTTTTGTTGCAAGGAATCAATGTGCGATTGAAAATAGCTTTTTTGAGCGGCTTCACTCATAGAAATTACCGTCCACAAACTATCGTTTCGAACCGCAATTTCTTGGAGTACCAAAACCGTTTCCAAGCCTTCTCTTCTCGATTTGATGTTTCGAATGCGCTTGGTGTTCAACTCCTTAGAAACCTGTAAAACACTGTCGTAATAGGCCCCCGCTACGGCGTAATCTGTTGCGTCAAAATACAAATTCCCCAAGGCTTCGTAAGCGTATCCTTTTTGAAACTCCTTGGCGTTTTTTGCCTGAGTGGCCTTTGTAAAATAGCGAACTTGTGCTTCTCTATTCCCTCTTTTCCCTTCCAAAACTGCGAGTTGGTAAAAGAGTTCGTCCAAATAGGGCCTATTGTCTCGGTTTTCAGTCAACTTGACAAGTTGTGTAATCAACATCGAGGCATCGGTTCCCACTCGGTAGTTCTTTGCTTTTTCAATTTCTGCGTGCAAACGATAGGAGTAGGGTGCTTTGGAGAGTTCAATCAAACTTTGAAACGCCTGTTGGGATTTGTTCATCCGATTTTCTTGCCGGTACAACTGTCCTAAAATCATCAGGTGCCTCGCTTTTTTAGAAGGCAGTTCTCCCAGAGAAACCGCTTGTTCTAAGTGGCCTATCACTGCAGAGACACTGTCCAGCTGCCTGTAGGCAATCGCTAGTGTCGTATGGATGTCCTCCTGTACTTCACGCGAGACGTTTTGTTTTCTGAGCAGGCGCCTTAAGGCAACCAATGCCTGTGTCTCGTCTTGCAAACGAATGTTCGTTTTGGCTTTCCAAACAAGGGTCTCGTTGATCAAATCTGCATCGGGATAGTTTTTGATCACATAGCTAAAAGCTTCCAAAGCCGGTACAAATCTTTGGGAGTAGTAGCGCGATTTTCCCAACAACAAATATGCGTCGTCGATAAAGCGATTGCGCTCAAGAGATTTGATTTTCATCGAGTGTTTCTGAATCCCTTTTACCGCTTTCGCTTCTGCTGCTTCAAAAGCACTCAACGACTTTTTAGAAGTAGCCTCCGGAGCATTCTCTGTTTCCAACGACAGTGCTTGGTAATTGTCTTGATTGATTTCTATCGGTTCAATGGGCAACACTTTCCAATAGTTGTCTTGGTAAGCCTCATTGATTTGTTCCAAGCCTTTTTGAAAAGCCAAGTCCCCATTGTACAGAATGTTGAAATTCGTGGTCATCGCATGGTACTCTCGATTGAAAAATCGGTCCTTTTTGGTGCTACAGCCCACAAGAAGTATCAGAATAAAAAACGTCAGGATATGGAAGTGCTTGTTTTTCAAAAGTTTTAATTTGGTCAATCGTACCTACTTGTATCCCCTAACAGCAATCCTGTAGGGAATTTAAAAAACGTAAAATTACAAATTATATTATGAATGGCTTCTAAAACTTGCAGTGCATTCCAGCTCAAGGTTGTGAAGTGGTCAAAGGTCTAAAAACTGGTTTCTTTAAAAGAAGATTACAAAATTGTCGGGGAACTAGTTTACAAAGCGGTCAATGATTTCTTTTACCGATTCAACTTTGGACGTGTGTTCTATACTGGGTCCTGCCACCCAAACGGTTTTGTAGGTAACAGTTTTGGCCGCTTGTGTCACGTCAGAAGATCCTTTCAAGTAGCGCAACAATTTGACCCACTTTTTTAGTTTTTTATTTTTGTTTAAAAACCGTTCTAGCCAGGTCTCTTGTGTTCCCGTTTTTTGCACATAAGGTGTGTTGATGACCGTGCAAGGAGTTCCAGATATTTTTTTGGTGACGACCACATCGTCTTTGCCGTAATCGATACAGGCTTGTTTGTATTCCTCAGAAATGTCCGCTTCTTTTGAGGCGATGAATGGACTTCCGATGGAAGCGCCGACAGCACCTATGGACAGCAAATATTCCAATTCTTTTCGGTTTCCTACCCCTCCTGCAGAAATGACGGGAATGTCGCAATGAAGTGTCAATTCGTTGATCAAATGATCTGGGTCCAAATTTCCGCGATGACCACCCGCTTGATTGTTTACCGCAATCAAAGCATCACAGCCCAAGGCCTCTACTTTTTTTGCCTGTGCTGTGTTGACTACATCGCAAAAAACTTTGATACCTTTTGCATGGGCTTTTTCAATAATTTCTTTGGGGTTTCCCAGTGAGGTGATGATAAAATCAACTCCCAATTCGCAACAAGCATGCAATTGATCTCTGTACTTTAAATTGGATTTGTTGACGATTAAGTTGATGCCAAAAGCGCCTTTGGGTGTTTTGGCCTTTTGCAGTACTTTTATGGCGCTTTTTAATTCCTCAATCGTTCGATAATTCATCGCGGGAATACAAGCCGCAATGTTTTTTCCCATCGCTGCAATTGTCATTGTTACGTTGGAAACCAAAAACATGGGAGCTAAAATAATGGGGTGTTCTATGCCAAGTATTTCTTGTAAGCTCTTCGGTTTGTTTTTCATTTGGGGTCATTGAAAGTTTAAAGATACACATTTAGTATGCATGCATAACAAAAAAGAGGCGACTATTTTTCACCCAAACCAATCGCAAAACCTTTGTTTATAGAAAAACTGCTTTGAAAGAAAGCGATTAAATTCCTTTTTTTAGATAATTTTCCTCATTTCTATCGAGTGCATTTTATAAGTTTCTTATTTTTGCATGTACAAACAGTCACATGCATCAATTTCACACCCTCAAAATAAAAGAAGTAAAAAAAGAAACTCCTAGTGCTGTTTCTCTTCTTTTCGACATCCCTTCGAATTTAGCATCCCTTTTTCATTTTACAACAGGTCAGTATGTGACTTTAAAAACTTCGATCGATGGAACTGAAGTGAGAAGAGCATATTCCATCTGTTCTTCTGAAAAAAGTGGAGACCTTCGGGTGGCTATAAAAACAATTCCAGAGGGCTTGTTTTCCAATTTTGCTTTCAGCACTTTGGAAGCTGGAGCTGTTTTGGACGTCAGTCCTCCAGAGGGAAATTTCCTTTTGAAAACAGCCGCTAACCAGTCCAAAAACTACCTCGCTTTTGCTGCAGGAAGCGGAATTACTCCTGTATTTTCGATGGTCAAAACTGTTTTGGAATCGGAGCCAAAGTCCAGCTTTACACTGGTTTATGGAAACAAGTCCGAAAAAGAAACCCTGTTCAAAGAAGCATTGGACACGCTGACAAAAAAACACCTCGCGCGCTTGCGCCTGCAATATGTATTTAGCCAAGAACGTGTCGAAGAAGCTCTTTTGGGTCGAATCGACAAATCCACGACCAATTACATCGTCAAAAACAAATTCAAACACAGCCCTTTTGACAGCGTTTTTTTATGCGGCCCCGAAGACATGATCCAAACGGTGACCGAAACACTGACAGAAAATGGTTTCCACAAAGAAAACATTCACTTTGAACTATTTTTCTCCTTGGCAGACAGCAAAGAAATCTCTACCGCTAACGGTGTTTCTGAAATTACGGTCCTCGTAGATGACGAAGAAACCACCTATGCCATGGACCAAAA
>DLQL01000032.1:36627-47888 GCA_002477565.1 Flavobacteriaceae bacterium UBA7433 | reverse complement strand
GGGTGTCAGATGAACCTCAACGACAGTGAAATTGTAGCTTCCATCCTTTCCGAAAACAATTACAACACCACGCAACTTTTAGAAGAGGCCGATTTGGTCTTGGTCAACACCTGTTCCATTCGAGAAAAAGCAGAACAAACCATCCGGAAAAGACTTCAGAAATACAATGCCATCAAAAGAATCAACCCGACCATGAAAGTGGGGGTTTTGGGCTGTATGGCAGAACGGTTGAAATCAAAATTTTTAGACGAGGAAAAAATTGTGGATTTGGTGGTAGGGCCAGATGCCTACAAAGACCTTCCAAATCTTTTGAAAGAGGTCAATGCAGGAAGAGATGCTATGAATGTGTTGCTCTCTAAAGAAGAAACCTATGGAGACATTGCGCCCGTTCGACTGAACAGCAACGGTGTTTCTGCATTTGTTTCCATTACCAGAGGCTGTGACAACATGTGTACTTTTTGTGTGGTTCCGTTTACAAGAGGAAGGGAACGCAGCAGAGACCCCAAGAGTATTCTCGAAGAAATAAAAGTTTTGAAAGACAAAAACTACAAAGAAATTACCCTACTAGGTCAAAATGTAGACAGCTTCTTGTGGTACGGAGGAGGGCTTAAAAAAGACTTTGAAAAAGCCTCCAACATCGCTCAAGCCACAGCCATTGGGTTTTCAAAATTATTGGACCTCGTAGCAACATCATTTCCTACTTTGAGAATTCGTTTTTTTACCAGCAACCCCCAAGACCTCGAAATTGAAGTATTGCACGTCATCGCTAAACACCCTAATATCTGTAGATACCTGCACCTTCCTGTTCAATCTGGAAGCAGCTCAGTTCTCAAGCGCATGAACCGGCAGCACACACGGGAAGAGTACATGGAACTGACAGATCAAATCAAAAAAATCATTCCCGGAACTGCCATTTCTCAAGACATGATCGTAGGATTTTGTGGAGAAACCGATGAAGAACACCAAGATACTTTGAGCATGATGGAGTACGTAGGCTATGATTACGGGTTTATGTATGCCTATTCGGAAAGACCAGGAACACTGGCCGCCAAGAGAATGGAGGACGATGTTCCTCAAAGCATCAAGAAACAACGGTTGAACGAAATCATCAACCTTCAGAGAAAGCTGAGTAGCAACAACACGAAAACCTACCTCAAAAAAACCATTGAAGTGCTGATTGAGGGAACTTCTAAAAAATCTCAGGAACATTGGATGGGAAGAAATTCTCAAAATTACGTGACCATTTTTCCGAAAAATGGCGAAAAAATAGGAGACTACGTACTGGTTAAAGTGGAAGAATGTACCTCTGCCACACTCATTGGAACAAAAATAGGAACCGCTCAAGATGTTCCTTTTGTCACAAACACCACTGAAAAGACAGCATCTTAAATAGACCTAAATTATGGAAGGACTTACTACTATCAAACAGCGTTTTGAAATCATTGGAAACGATCCAAAACTCAATCGCTCTCTGGAAAAAGCAATGCGTGTTGCCCCAACTGACATCTCTGTTTTAGTAACAGGAGAAAGCGGAGTAGGAAAAGAAACCATCCCTAAAATCATCCACCAACTGTCCCACAGAAAACACGCCAATTACATTGCCGTAAACTGTGGTGCCATTCCTGAAGGAACGATTGACAGCGAACTCTTTGGCCATGAAAAAGGAGCTTTTACAGGAGCCACCAACACGCGAAAAGGCTATTTTGAAGTAGCCGATGGTGGCACGATCTTTTTAGACGAAGTTGGCGAATTACCGTTGACCACTCAAGTGCGGTTGCTGCGTGTTTTGGAAAACGGAGAATTCATCAAAGTGGGATCCTCCTCTGTTCAAAAAACCAATGTCAGAATTGTCGCTGCGACCAATATGAAAATGCAACAGGCAGTCCAAAAAGGAAAATTTAGAGAAGACTTGTACTACCGTTTGAGCACAATTGAACTGAACTTACCTCCTTTGAGAGAGCGCGAAAATGACATCCATTTGTTGTTTCGGAAATTTGCTTCAGATTTTGCTCAAAAGTACAGAATGCCGACCATTCGTCTGGAAGAAGAGGCCGTACACTTGTTGACTCATTACCGCTTCCCAGGAAACATTCGCCAGTTGAGAAATATCGCAGAACAAATCTCCGTCGTTGAAGAAAGCAGAAGCATCAATGTTGAAAAACTGAGCCAATACCTCCCCAACTACGACAACCTGCCTGCTGTTATCGAAAAAGAAAGAACTTCAGAAAGTGACCTTTCTAATGACCGAGACATGATCTACAAAGTGTTGTTCGAAATGCGAAAAGAAATCAATGATTTGAAAAAACTCACCTTGGACCTGATTAAAAACGAAAACAAACAGCAGGTAAAAGAAGAGCACCTTCAGCTCATTGAAAAAATTCGCGGAACCGACTCTTCTGAAGAATTCAAACCAGACAACAATGTAGCACTCTTCCAAATCCAACAACCCAAACCCACAAAAAACCAAGGGGCATACGATTATATCGAGGCCATAGAAGAAGACGAAACACTTTCTCTCCATGAAAAAGAAATTGAAATGATCCGAAAATCGTTGGAGCGAAACCAAAACAAACGAAAATTGGCTGCCAAGGAACTGGGCATCTCTGAACGAACTCTTTATCGAAAAATAAAACAATACGATTTGTAAATCCAAAAAAATCAGATGGCATTTGTAACTTTAGTCGTATTATTGTACCAATTGTATCAAAAAAAAATGAACTTCAAACCTTTTTTTTACCTTTCCTTCTTTCTTGTTTTCACAAGCACAAGCTGTGGGATTTATAGTTTTACCGGAGGAGACACTGGAAAAGCAGCTACCCTACAGATCAATTATTTCCCAAACAATGCCGCTTTGATCGAGCCCGGACTGAGTCAAAATTTTACCCAAGAATTACAAGACCTGTTTTTAAGGCAAACCAATTTGAGTCTTGTCAAAGCCAATGGAGATCTTACTTTTGAGGGCGAAATAAGCAGTTACAGAATCACTCCAATGACCGCAACGGCTGATCAAACTGCCGCACAGAGTAGGTTGACCATCGTGGTCAACGTTCGGTACTTCAACAAATACGAAGAGCAAAAGAATTTTGAAAAAAAATTCACCCATTTTTACGACTTCGGTGGATCCGAAATGTTAACAGGCGGCCTCCTAGACACCGCGCTCGAAGAAATCTTTGAAAGGATTACCCAAGATATTTTTAACGCTTCTGTAGCCAATTGGTAGTAGTATGAACAAAGAAAGATTCATAGCGCAACTTACAAGCCCAAAAATCATTGGGCTAAAAGAGATTGCTGATTGGGAAGACATCACAAAAAAGCACCCCTATTTTCAAGCAGCCAAAAGCATCTATCTAAAAAGTCTCAAACAAAACAACAATTTCAAATACAACAAGGTTCTCAAAGAGACGGCCGCCATGACTGCAGACAGAACCGTACTCTTTGAACACATCACAGACATTAAACCCGTCCAAAAAAGAGCGGTTTCTACAAAACCTTCAAAATCCGACGCCACACATGCTTCCAAAGCTTCCGCATTAGAAGCGGTCTTAGAAATTGGAACTCCCTTGGAATTTGACCACAGAGAAATGCATTCTTTCAACGAGTGGTTGCAATTGTCAAAAGTGACCCCCATCAAAAGAAAAAAATCGGGCAAGACTTCTCAGAAACTGAATGAAAAAATTCACTTGATCGATCAATTTATCCAAAAAAATCCGAGCATCCCTCCTGTCGACAAAACGACAAACCTTTTGAAAAATGAACCTGTCTCACTGCATGACAAAAATCTGATGACAGAAACCCTGGCAAAAGTTTATTTGGAACAAAAAAAATACAGCAGCGCCATACATGCCTATCAAATTTTAATTTTGAAATATCCAGAAAAAAGTGGTTTCTTTGCAGACCAAATAAAAAAAATAAAATTCCTTAAAGCCAACAAATTATGACCTATACCTTATTTCTCATATTGATTCTTATCGTAGCAGTTTTGCTCGTTTTGTTAATTATGGTACAAAATCCTAAAGGAGGTGGCTTGTCTTCTTCATTTGGAGGAGGAGGTTCTCAATCTATGGGAGGTGTGCAGAGTACCAACACCTTCTTAGACAAAAGCACTTGGACCTTAGCCATTGCTTTGATGGCTTTGATTTTGCTTTCAAACTTTGCCATCCCAAGAGAAAATGCAAGCACTCAAGAATCTCAATTGGACACAACCATCGAAAACAGATTGATCGACGAAGAAACCCCTGCTCAGCTCCCTGTTTTAAGCGAGCCTTCGGAGGAAACTTCAAAATAAAACAGGCATCAAATGTCAACAACACAGAAATATGCCAAGGAAATGCCACCTTGGCATTTTTTTTACAATTTGTCAGACTTTAAGCCAATTGGCATATTTTTAGCTATCTGTAGAATGAATTACTAATTAAAAAAACAATTACCACAATGAGCAATCCAAAAATAAAACCCCTAGCAGACAGAGTTTTAATTGCGCCTTTGGCTGCAGAAACGACCACAGCCTCAGGACTAATCATTCCAGATTCTGCGAAGGAAAAGCCTTCAAAAGGGACTGTAATAGCTGTTGGAAACGGCACCAAAGAAGTTCAAATGACAGTAAAAGTAGGCGATACCGTATTGTACGGAAAATACGCGGGTACGGAACTCAAATTAGAAGGAACCGACTACCTCATCATGAGAGAGAGCGATATTTTCGCAATCGTTTGATCTCAAAAAAAACAACCTGATACAATTCTAACCACCAGACTCTATTCCATAACAAAAAGGGTCTTTGTAAAAAATCATAAAAATGGCAAAAGAAATAAAATTTGATATTGAAGCACGTGACGGATTGAAACGCGGTGTGGATGCTTTGGCAAACGCCGTAAAAGTAACCTTGGGCCCCAAGGGAAGAAATGTCGTGATTGAAAAATCATTTGGAGGTCCTTCCATCACAAAAGATGGTGTGACTGTGGCCAAAGAAATTGAACTAGAAGATCCGATCGAGAACATGGGCGCACAAATGGTAAAAGAGGTTGCCTCTAAAACCAATGACCTCGCAGGAGACGGAACAACCACAGCCACTGTATTGGCTCAGGCGATTGTAAAAGAAGGCCTGAAAAATGTCGCTGCTGGCGCAAATCCTTTGGATTTGAAAAAAGGAATCGACAAAGCGGTCACTTCTATTGTGACCGACTTGCAAAAACAATCTGAAGTGGTTGGAAACAAATCCGACAAAATCAAACAAGTAGCTTCCATTTCTGCCAACAACGACGAAACAATCGGAGACTTGATCGCCGAGGCTTTCGAAAAAGTAGGAAAAGAAGGCGTGATTACCGTTGAAGAAGCCAAAGGAAGAGACACCTATGTAGACATCGTAGAAGGAATGCAATTTGACAGAGGATATTTGTCACCTTACTTTGTAACAAATACAGAAAAAATGTTGGTAGACTTAGAAAACCCTTACATCTTGTTGTTTGAAAAGAAAATTTCTTCTTTAAAAGAATTGTTGCCTGTATTGGAACCCATTTCTCAGTCTGGAAAACCATTGTTGATCATTGCAGAAGATGTGGATGGAGAAGCTTTGGCAACCTTGGTCATGAACAAACTGCGTGGGGCACTTAAAATTGCTGCCGTCAAAGCACCTGGATTTGGAGACCGAAGAAAAGCCATGTTGGAAGACATCGCCATCCTAACTGGCGGAACAGTCGTATCTGAAGAAAGAGGACTGACCCTAGAAAACACTACCATAGAGATGTTGGGAACAGCAGAGCGCGTAACCATCGACAAAGACAACACGACTGTAGTCAACGGGGCTGGTGAATCGGATGCCATCAACACAAGAGTGGCACAAATAAAATCTCAAATCGAAAACACCACTTCCGATTATGACAAGGAAAAACTCCAAGAACGACTTGCTAAATTGGCAGGTGGAGTGGCCGTTTTGTACGTAGGAGCTGCGAGTGAAATCGAAATGAAAGAAAAGAAAGACCGTGTAGACGATGCATTGCACGCTACAAGAGCAGCTGTTGAAGAAGGAATTGTCGCTGGTGGAGGTGTGGCATTGGCAAGAGCCAAAAACACACTCGAAGCTGTTGCGATTGAAAATGCCGACGAACAAACCGGTGTAAATATCTTGGACAGAGCGATTGAAGAGCCTTTGCGCCAAATTGTTGAAAATGCAGGTGGAGAAGGTTCCGTAGTGGTTTCCAAAGTTCTTGAAGGAAAAGGAGATTACGGCTACAACGCCAAAACAGGGGACTATGTTCAGATGCTCGCAGCTGGAATCATCGACCCAACAAAAGTAACGCGCATCGCCTTAGAAAATGCTGCCTCCGTAGCAGGGATGATCTTGACGACGGCTTGCACCCTTTCTGAAATCAAAACAGAAGGCGGTGGAGACCACGCACACCCTCCAATGGGTGGTGCTGGCATGCCAGGCATGATGTAAACAAAAAAGGATTTCCAAAACGGGCCATTTGAAATTTCAAATGGCCCGTTTTTTATTCCCTGTATTGACAACAAAAGTGCAGGTTTTCATATTGCTCCTCAGCAGCTTTTAAGGTATCTACATCGTGCCCCACTGCCAAAATAGACTTTGCCAAAGTATCTTTAGACGTTTTGTAGGAATTGAAAATCAATTTCAATGTTTTGGAATGCATGTCCCAAGAGGCATACTTTACCCCTTTTGTTTGCAAGGCTGCTTTTTCAATGCGCGCTTTGCACATCTCACAATTTCCATTTACCAAAACGAGCCACTGCTCACTTTTTGATTTTTTTTCTTGGGATTGTGCTTGCATTGTCAAAGCAAAAAACAAGAGACAGATAAGGATTTTTGTTTTCATTTCATTTGTTTTTAAATTTTATAACGAAGTCCTCCGTAAAACATGCTTCCCACGATAGGTGCATATACTAGGGTGGTATCAAAATAAGGACCAAAAGGATCGGCAACTCCAAGTATCGGATTCTTCTGTGTTTTATTTGTCAAGTTCTCTCCTCCTACATAGAGCTCTAATTTTGGAGAAAACACATGTGTGACTTGGGCAGACACCAACGCATAGGGTTTCGACTTATTTGGCATCTTATAACTCTCAGGGTTTGAAGCCGTACTCGGGATTCTTTGACTCCCTAGCCAATTGTAGGTGGCATCCCATTTCCACAAAGAAGCTCGTTTGCTTGCCGTTGTTTTGTAACTCATATTTGCAAAAAAGCGGTCTTGGGCTTGCAAGGCCTTTTGAATGCTTCCTCCTTTGAAAGGCTGCTCCACATCGAAATGCTTGTAGGCCGTTCGAAATTCCATCCCCGCAATCAATTCAAAATTGAGTTCCACTTGAAGCGAAACAGCTCTAGAATTTTCAGAACTATTGTACACCCTTACTTCTTGGGGGGAATGGTCGTAGTCGGCAAGAACTTGATTTTGAAAATCAGTTCTGTACAAATCAAAAGCAAGGGTTCCTGTTCTTTCCCGCAACAAAAATCGATGCAAATAACTCAAGCCGTAATTCCACGCTTTTTCAGGATCCAAACCGTAAATTTTTCCTCCTGTTGCTTCTAGTTGCATGGAACGAGATGAGGCAAATACCTGTTGGTTTTCTGCAAAAATTGAGGCAGCTCTTCTCCCACTACCTACAGACGCTTTGAAGACTCCATTTTTCCAAGGTTCGTAACGTACATGCAGTCGAGGAGTTGCAAAAACCCCCAAGAGGTTGTGCGCGTCGATTCGCAAACCTGCGACCAAGGTAACCGCTTCCAAATTGTCGTAAGTGTATTCAAAAAAAGCCCCCACAGAACGTTCTGTTCGCTTGTAATCTGTAGGATTGTTATTGTACGTTTTGACCTTCTCTACATAGTCGTCGTAGTTAAAATTCACCCCTGTTTTGAATTGGTGTTGGGTATTTCCCAAAATGGATTGAAAAACAGTGTTCACGTAGCCGCTTTTATGGACGATGTCGTACACGTTGAATCCATAATAAGAATCTTGTTGGTGGCGACTAAAGGCGGTTTGCACGCCAAAACTTTGATAGGGTTTTTCTTTGAAGATATAGCCCAATTTTGCGGCGGTTTCAAAACGCTCTGTATCATTTTCAGAACCGTATGCGTCGGTCGTAAATCGATCTGACTTCGGATTGAAATTCACTGCGCCCATTTGCTTTGCATCTTTGAGGTATTTCAGATCGATAAAACTGATCCATCCCGATGCTGGATTTGTGTATTGCCAACGGTTCATCAGTGTGACTTGTTCGCTCAAAGGCAGGTCTAAAAACAAATCTTGATTTCGATCTATTTTTGCAGAGCGTTTGTTTCCGTGAAGGTACAGTCCTGTGTTCCATGTTTTGGATAGTTTTTTTGTAAGGTGTGTATTCACCTCTCGTCTTCCGGTGCCTGAAGTATAGAAGTTCAAAAAGAACTTGTCGTCTGTTCGCGGTTTCTTCAACTCTGTATTTATTTGGCCTGAGATGCTCTCAAAGCCATTTGTAACGCAGCCGACTCCCTTTGTCACTTGAATGCTTTGGATCCAAGTCCCAGGAATAAAACTCATCCCATAGGCCTGAGAGGCCCCTCGAATGGATGGGATATTTTCTTGAGTTACCAATAAATACGGGCTGTTCAGTCCGAGCATTTGGATTTGCTTTGTTCCTGTCAAAGCGTCAGAGAAATTTACGTCAATCGACGGGTTGGTTTCAAAACTTTCAGAAAGATTGCAACAAGCGGCTTTTAAGAGCTCTTGTTCGTGCATGACAAGGCTATTGGTAGCGCCTAAAAAAGCAACCGCCGTCGCTTTTTTCTTTGCTCTGACCACAACTTCCTCCAACGTGCCAAGTTCCTTCAATCGATGGTGCAACTCCTGTGTACCCACTATTTGTAGCGTGTCTGTTTGGTAACCTATGTAACTGATGACCAACTTATTTGTCTTGGAGGAGCTTGGTATTTCAAACCAACCTTCGGCATTGGTGGTTCCCCCAAGGGATGTTCCCATCCAATAAACGGAAGCGCCTGCCAAACCTTTTGTGCTGTCTTCTGTTGTTTTCACCATGACCATGCCTTTGAGCTGTTCTTGTGAAATACAGCCCCATGAAATGGTGAAAAACAACAAAAATAAGGTGCTTTTTTTCATGTGTTCTATTTTATTTATTCTCAAAAAATTAAAATTCGCAAGGGAATTCCAAAAGCGATGCAGGTGTAATTTGCAAAGCTGTATCGGGTTCCACAGCGAGCCTACTACTTAAAAATAAATAAAATCAAATTAAAAAAGATTCATAGAGGACAATTCGCTCTGTAAAAAGAGGAGGGGGCTTGTAAACAGAAGCTTGGTAGGAGTTTGCGGCTGCTGCCAAGAGAGCAGAAAGTTCTGTGCCCGGAAACACCGCAAAAAACTGCCCCAACTTTGAGGGAGTTATTTTGGTCGTTTTTTCCAAAAAATCTGATCCTTGAAAGACCATTGTCTCTTCACCACAACAGGATGTTTTTGATAGATGAGAAATTTGCAGATCGGCAGGACACATGTCTTTTTGAGGCTCCATTCCACATCCCTCTGCAGCGAGGTAATAAGAAACCGAAACAACTTCACCTCCACACAAATGCTTGCTGACAGAGAAAGAAGTACTCGAAAATAGCAGTAGCAATGCTAAAAAAAAGACACCTGTTTTGAATGCAAAAAGTTTCATAAAACAAATTTAGTGCAATTGAATGAGTTTTGATCTAATTATTCTGTTAAAAAAACAAGGTGTCTTTTCCTTTTTTACTTCAACAAATCTAGGACAGAACAAAGCCAATATCTAATCGAAAATATAGTTGTAAAACCCTCGCATAATTACTAACTTCGCTGAAAATTTTACACTCCCTAAAATGAGCACGAACAAAACAGCAAAATCCGCCTTAATTTCGGTTTTCCACAAAGAAGGCTTGGCACCTATTGTAAAGAAGTTAGACGAGTTAAACATCACGATTTACACTACGGGTGGCACAGAAACTTTTATCAAAGAATTGGGCATAGACGTTGTTCGTGTCGAAGATCTAACCTCCTATCCTTCCATTTTGGGAGGGCGTGTCAAAACACTGCACCCCAAAGTATTTGGTGGAATTTTAAACCGACGAGAAAACGAAAGTGACCAGGCACAATTGCAAGAATTTGAAATCCCAGAAATAGACCTCGTAATTGTCGATTTGTACCCCTTCGAAAAAACGGTTGCAAGTGCTGCTCCTGAACAAGAAATCATTGAAAAAATAGACATCGGTGGCATTTCGCTCATCAGAGCTGCAGCAAAAAATTTCAAAGATGTTGTTTGTATTTCTTCTCGTGAACAGTACGAAGACTATTTGGAAATCATCAGCGCTAGCAAAGGGGCGACTACTTTGGACGAACGCAGGTCCTTTGCCGCAAAATCCTTCGCTGTTTCGAGTCACTACGACACGGCAATCTTCAATTATTTGAACGATGACCAACCTGTTTTTAGACAAAGTTTTGACAAGGTAAAGCCATTGCGTTACGGAGAAAACCCACATCAAAAAGGATTTTTCTACGGAAACCTTGAGGAGTTGTTTGACCAAGTACACGGAAAAGAATTGTCTTTCAACAATCTTTTGGACGTAGATGCTGCCGTCAATTTGATTCGAGAGTTTCAAGGAGAAGCGCCCACATTTGCAATTTTAAAACACAACAATGCTTGTGGTTTTGCACAGAGAGACACCTTGGCAAAAGCCTATGTGGATGCCTTGGCCGGAGACCCTACCTCTGCTTTTGGAGGCGTGTTGATTGCCAATAAAGAAATTGACGAAGCTACGGCTACTGAAATTCACAGTTTGTTCTGTGAAGTCGTGATTGCTCCTTCTTACTCTGCAACTGCATTGCAACTGCTAAAAGGAAAGAAAAACAGGATTCTTTTGATTCAAAAAGACATTGAATTCCCAAACACCAGCTACCGAACAGCTTTGAACGGCGTTCTGGTTCAAGAACCGAACAACAAGACCGACCGTGAGGAAGACTTGAAAAACGTCACCAAAAGAAAAGTCAACCAAGCAGAAATTGAAGACCTTTTGTTTGCCTCAAAAATTTGCAAACACACAAAATCCAATACGATTATTTTGGTCAAAAACAAGCAACTCTGTGCTGGCGGAACAGGACAAACCTCACGTGTGGATGCTCTCGAACAAGCGATCAGCAAAGCCAATAATTTCAACTTTGATTTGAAAGGAGCTGTCATGGCGAGTGACGCCTTCTTTCCATTCCCTGACTGTGTCGAAATTGCTGGGAATGCAGGAATCGAAGCCGTGATCCAACC
>DLQL01000032.1:0-36587 GCA_002477565.1 Flavobacteriaceae bacterium UBA7433 | reverse complement strand
ATGGTTTTTACTGGGACACGTCATTTTAAACATTAATTTCACTAAATTTGAAAGATGTTTTGTCTAGGGGGCAAATGCACGCTTCAGATTAACTTAATTCAACAAAGAGCACTATGGGTTTTTTCGATTTTATGATTGAGGATGTTGCAATCGATTTGGGAACGGCAAACACGCTTATTATCCACAATGGAAAAGTAGTGATTGACTCCCCTTCTATCGTTGCGAGAGATCGCGTATCAGGTAAAATCATTGCAACGGGTCAGAAAGCAAATCTAATGCAGGGAAAAACACATGAAAACATCAAGACCATCCGCCCTCTAAAAGACGGAGTGATTGCTGATTTTCAAGCCTCTGAAGAAATGATCAAAGAATTTATTCGCAACATTCCTTCGATTAAAAAAAGACTTTTCCCACCGGCATTGCGCATGGTGGTTTGCATCCCCTCCGGAATTACTGAAGTAGAAAAACGAGCCGTCCGCGACTCTGCAATGCACATGAATGCCAAAGAAATTTACCTCATTTTTGAACCGATGGCAGCAGCCATTGGAGTGGGCATCGACATCATGGAACCCAAGGGAAATATGATCATCGATATCGGCGGTGGAACTACTGAAATTGCAGTGATTGCTTTGGGTGGAATTGTCTGCGACAAGTCTGTGAAAGTAGCGGGGGACGTCTTTACCGCAGACATTACTTATTACATGCGGACACAACACAACTTATTTGTCGGGGAAACGACAGCAGAAAAAATAAAAATTCAAATTGGTGCTGCAACGGAAGATTTGGAAACTCCTCCAGATGACATGCTTGTCCAAGGCCGAGATTTGTTGACAGGAAAGCCCAAACAAGTACAAGTGTCTTTTCGAGAGATTGCCAAAGCATTGGACAAGTCTATTTTACGTATTGAAGATGCTGTTATGGAAACCTTGTCAAAAACCCCTCCAGAATTGGCAGCAGACATCTACAATACCGGAATTTATTTGGCTGGTGGTGGCTCCATGTTAAAAGGATTGGACAAACGCCTCTCTCAAAAAACAGACTTACCTGTATATATTGCCGAAGACCCCTTAAGGGCAGTGGTAAGAGGAACAGGCATTGCCTTGAAAAACATCGAAACTTTCAACAATGTATTGTTGAAGTAAAAAGACAGTCGGTTCGTAAGAGTTGGTCTCAAAACCAATACAAATCCGCTGCTGTCTAAAATTCTAAAAAACGCAATAAAGACAAATCAACACCTCTTTTTCCAATGCAGCAACTTGTTTCCTTTATTGAAAAACATAAATTTGTATTGCTTTTCATACTTTTGGAGGTGCTGGCCTTTCTTTTTACAATTCAATCTAAATCCTACCACAAAAGCCAATTCATCAATTCTGCAAATTCCATAACCGGGGGGCTTTTTAAAAACTACAACTCCTTTTTTACCTTTACCTCCTTGAAATCTGAAAATGACCGCCTACACCTCGAAAACACACTTTTGAGGAATGCGTTGGACGTCAAATCTGACGAGGTTGTATCATTACAAAAAGATAGTACGTCTCAAAAATACACCTACATTGCTGCTAAAATCATTCGAAATAGCTATGCTCACAGAAACAATGTGCTGACAATCGACAAAGGAAGCAAAGATGGCCTGACCATCGATATGGGTGTTGTCAATAGCGAAAGTATCATTGGCATTGTAAACAATGTCTCTGAAAACTATGCAACGGCCCTGTCGATACTCAATGAAAAGTGCAACATCAATGCGCGTTTGAAAAACAGTTCTTATTTTGGTTCTTTGGGCTGGGATGGAAAAAACCACAAAATCGCTCAATTGTATGACATTCAAAGACAAGCTCCTCTCAAAATTGGAGACACAATCGTCAGCGGCAGCAGATCTATGTTATTCCCCGACGGGATTGAAATCGGAACGGTCTCAAGTTTTGAGGCAGACAGTAAAAAATACAAAAACATCCAAATAAGACTGGCTACAGACATGAGCAATGTAGGCCATGTATATGTTGTGAAAAACAGAGACAAAAACGAAATCAAGCAATTAGAAAAGAACAATGACTAGATTAAATAGCCTCCTTGCATTCCGATTTGTCTTGCTGGTACTCCTCCAAGTATTGGTCATGAACAACATCCACTTTTTGGGATACCTCAACCCCAACCTGTATCTCTTGTTTGTTTTTTTGTACCCCTTAAAAGAAAAAAACACCACTTTCTTATGGGTTTGTTTTTTACTTGGCCTGAGCATTGACTTTTTTTCAAATTCGGGTGGCATCAATGCGGCCGCAACCGTATGTATCGCCTATGTGCGATTGAAAGTCCTGAAAGTGATTTTAAACAGAAAGGATTTGGACCTCAAACTGTTCCAATTGAGAAGCGAATCTTTGATGAGCATCCTTCTCTTTGTAGGTACGCTGACATTTCTGCATCATTTCATTGTTTTTAGCTTGGAGTACTACAGTTGGAAAAACGCAGACACCATTTTAAACAAAACATGGACAACAAGTATTTTTACACTCTTTTTATGTGTGCTGAGCATCTATCTTTTCGGAAAAAAGAAAACCTTTAACTTTTAAAACAAACTGCAGTGAAACGAGGGTATCTCTTGACTTTTTTTATCCTTCTTGTGGCAATTGTCTTTCTAGGGAAATTGTTTTCACTTCAAATTTTAACGAGCACAGACCAAGGAATCAGTTTGGAAAGTTCTGCTGTGAAAAGAATTTTTACCTATCCCGAACGAGGGTATCTTTTTGACCGAGAAGGCTCGCTGTTGGTCACCAACAAAAGATCCTACAATCTGATGGTCATTCCAAGGGAGGTAAAATCTTTAGACACCTTGGAGTTTTGCCAATTGCTGAACATTGAAAAAGCCTCCTTTTTAAAACGCTTTCAAAAAGCTCAAAAATGGTCTTCGAGGTTGCCCTCCGTTTTTTTAGCACACATCTCAAAAGAAGATTTTGCCGCCCTTCAAGAAAAAATGCACAAGTACAAAGGGTTTTACATCGACAAAAAATCCCTGAGATACTACCCTTTGACAGTTGCTGCCAACGTCTTGGGCTATGTAAATGAAGTCAATGACGAAACAGCACGTAAAAACCCCTATTACCACGCTGGTGAACTCATTGGAACAACAGGTGTAGAAAAACAATACGAAAAATTACTCCGAGGGGTCAAAGGAGTGAAGTATGTACAGCGAGATCGGTTCAACAAAATTACAGGGACTTATAAACAGGGACGCTTTGACACCCTCCCCAAATCTGGAAAAGACCTCACCTTGACACTGGACATTGAACTCCAACAATACGGAGAATCTTTGATGGCAGGAAAAAGGGGAGGAATTGTCGCTTTGCAACCTGCAACAGGAGAGATCTTGAGTTTGATTACCTTGCCCAACTACAACCCCAATCTGATGGTTGGACGTTTGCGCTCCAAACACTCCACCCTTTTTTTCAACGACACAGTAAACAAACCCATGTACGACAGAAGCCTGTTGGCTCAATACGCTCCCGGATCTCCCTTTAAAATGATACAAGGACTGATTGGCCTTCAGGAAGGAGTCATCCGTCCAAATACCCCTTTCTATTGTTACCACGGATACCGATACGGTGCGCGGGAAAAAGAATTTATGGGCTGTCACTGTGACATATACAACCGCCCGATTGAACTGAGAAAGGGAATTGCCAAATCTTGCAACAGTTACTTCTCCAACGTATATCGAAGAATCATTGAAAAATACCCCACTGCAGCGGAAGGCATGGATGTATGGAGCAAACACGTACAAAGTTTTGGTTTGGGTCAATATTTGGGCTACGACCTTCCCCAAGGGAAAAAAGGATTGGTCCCCGATGCTGCCTTGTACAATCGTTGGTATCCCGATGGACGGTGGAGAGCTACCTACACCATTTCCAATGCAATTGGGCAAGGACAAATATTGACCACTCCAATCCAGTTGGCAAACATGACAGCCGCTATTGCCAATAGAGGTTTTTTCTACACACCACATATTTTAAAGAAAGTCGAGGGAACCCCCATCAGCAATCCAAAGTACACTCAAAAGCACCTGACAACGGTCGATGAAAAGCACTACAAACCCATCGTCGAAGGCATGCACGATGTTTTTAAAACCGGTACTGCAAAGCACGTTCAATTGAAAACCATTGAAATTTGTGGAAAAACGGGGACTGCTGAAAATTTCAAACGCATTGACGGCAAAAAAATTCAATTTGAAGACCATTCTATTTTTGTCGCATTTGCCCCCAAAACAAACCCTCAAATAGCTTTGGCTGTTTACATTGAAAATGGCGGTTTTGGATCCAACATCGCTGCTCCTATCGCCAGTTTGATGATTGAAAAATACCTTAGGGGAACTATTTCAAACAAGTGGTGGGAACAAAAGATGCTAAACAGCGACCTGAACGATGTCTATGAAAAACAATTGAACGCAAAACAATGAGAACCAAAAGAACCAATATTTTTTATGGGGTTGACCTGACCTTGGTATTGCTCTATTTATTTTTAATAGCTTTCGGATGGATGAATATCTACGCCGCATCTGTGACAGAGCAAGCTCATGAAATTTTGGACTTCGGAACCAAGTACGGCAAACAACTCCTATGGATTTCCCTGAGTTTTGTACTGATTGTAATTCTCTTGTTTTTTGACGCCAAAACCTACGAAAAATTTGCTTCCATTCTCTACATCCTCTCCCTCAGCTCACTGCTGGGTCTTTTTGTTTTTGGGAAAACCATCAACGGCGCCACATCGTGGTACAGTCTGGGCAATTTCAGCCTGCAACCCTCCGAATTTGTAAAATTTGCAACGGCGCTTGCTCTTGCCCGACTTGTGAGTGACCGTCAATACGATTTGAAATTGGTCAAAAACCAAGTAAAGGCAATTGTCCTTATATTTCTCCCTGCTGCCCTGATTACATTACAGCCCGATCCGGGATCTGCATTGGTCTATATTTCCTTTTTCTTTGTCTTGTACAGAGAAGGCCTTCCTCTTCACTTCATCACAATTGGGGCAATTGCTATTTTATTGTTTTTGCTCACCTTGGCTTTTGGCTTTCAATCGGTACTCCTTGTTTGTTACGTCCTCTTGGTGCTCTTTATACTCTACGTGCTGCTTTACAAAAAAAAATCTTTGAAATTTCATTGGGCAAAAATATTCGGACTCTTTGCCATCGTTGGACTGTTCCTATTTAGTGTCGATTATGTATTCAACTCTGTCTTTGAACAACGCCACCGAGATCGGTTCAATATTTTACTCGGAAAAAATAACGACACCAAAGGCGTGGGGTACAATACCAACCAATCTGTTTTGACTGTCAAGTCTGGAGGATTCTCCGGAAAGGGGTTTTTACAAGGAGATCGAACCCGAGGAGACTTTGTACCAGAACAACACACCGACTATATTTTTAGTGCCCTTGGAGAAGAGTGGGGCTTTCTAGGAAGCTCCTTGTTGGTTCTTTTGTTTACCGCTTTTGTACTGCGCATTCTGTACCTTGCAGAACGCCAAAAAACAACTTTTAGCAGGGTGTATGGCTACGGAATTGCCGCGGTCTTTTTTTTCCACTATACAATCAATATCGGTATGGTCATTGGCTTGTTTCCTACCATCGGAATCCCACTGCCCTTTTTTAGCTATGGAGGTTCTGCCTTGTGGGGATTTACGGTCTTGCTGTTTCTTTTTATAAAGTTAGATGCCAGCAGGTCCTACGAATTGTGAAAACAACTCAGGAACTCGCGTTGTAAGGAGGTGGTTTTGAAAACAACCTATTTTGAAAAGAAAAAAACCCAACGAATCAGTTGATTCGTTGGGTTTTTTTGGTGGGTCATACTGGATTCGAACCAGTGACTTCTACCCTGTCAAGGTAACACTCTGAACCAACTGAGTTAATGACCCTTTGAAAGCAAAAAAGTCCGTAAAACGAACTTTTTTTGTGGGCAATGAGGGATTCGAACCCCCGACCCCCTCGGTGTAAACGAGGTGCTCTGAACCAACTGAGCTAATTGCCCTTAGCGGTGGCAAATATAGGACAGTTATTTAAATTCACCAACATTTTTTCTCTTTTTTATTGCAATACTTCTGCCACCACAAAAGTGCTTCCTCCTATATAAATACAGTCATTTTTGGTTGCAGCCTCTTGTGCTCTTTTATATGCCTGACTCACAGAATCAAAGCGAGTCCCCTCCAAGCCATAAGCGAGTGCTTTCTCTTGTAAAAGTTTCGAATCGAGGCCTCTCTCCAAACTGGGTTTGCAAAAATAATAGGTCGCATTTGTTGGAAACAAAGGCAAAATAGACTCCAAATCTTTGTCCGAAACCATCCCCAAAACAAGGTGTAAATTTTCATAGTTTGTCTCCCTCAACTGGGCCATAGTATAACTCAACCCTTCATTGTTGTGTGCCGTGTCGCAAATGGTCCTTGGAGCGGCATTCAAAAGTTGCCAACGCCCCAACAAACCCGTATTGGAAACCACACTTTGCAAGCCTGTTTGGAGTGCCTCGTCAGCAACTACATGCCCCAACGCATTTAAAACAACGACCGTCTGAACAACCGTTTTGAGGTTGTGGCTTTGGTAGCTGCCCTTTAAATCAGAAGTTGGTGTCTGTTCCACAAGAGTCGAAGATAAGGAAAGTGGTGCATTCCGCTCTTTGGACAAGCGCTCAAAAACAGGAAATGTCTCCGGCTGGTATTCCCCGATAACCACAGGTACTCCCTCTTTTATAATTCCCCCTTTTTCAAAGGCGATTTTTTCCAAAGTAGTCCCTAAAAACTGGGTGTGATCCAAACCAATGTTCGTGATTACAGAAACTTCAGGAAGCAAGATATTTGTAGAATCTAGGCGTCCTCCCAAGCCTACTTCAACAACTGCAAAATCAACTTTTTCTCTGCTAAAATGGTCAAATGCCATGCCGACAGTCAACTCGAAAAAAGACAATTGCTGTGACTCGAGAAAGGTTTTTTGTGCTGCGACAAAAGCCATGACAGCAGCTTTCGAAATCTCTTTCCCATTTATCTTGATGCGCTCTCTAAAATCGACCAAATGAGGAGAGGTATACAGTCCTACTTTGTAACCCGCTTCCTGCAATACTGAAGCCAACATATGACTGGTAGACCCCTTCCCATTGGTACCTGCGACATGGATGCTTTTAAAATTTTTTTCCGGAGCCCCCAAAGCCTTAGAAAACAACAAAGTGTTTGACAAGTCTTTCTTATAGGCCGCCCCACCTTTTCTTTGGTACATGGGCAACTGAACAAACATCCAATCTAAAGTTTCCTGATAGTTCATTGAGAATTTATACGTGTCTGTTAAAAAAATAAGTGTCGAGACTACTCTGACAGTGAAAACCGATATACGATCACACCCACCTGTTTGGCAGGGGCTTTAGAATCGGAATTCCATTGGGTTCGCAAGGCGGCTTCTTTGGCAGGACTCAACAAGCAGGGGGCGGTATTTGTTGTTCCTTTGACTCCAGGAGTTGCGCGTGTTACTTTGCCGGACCTATCCACTTCTATGCTGACGACTACCGTCCCTTCTTCGTTACATTTCGGCCTGATAATGGGACGGCTAAGTGGGTTCCTTCCTGACAAGTTGTAGAGCTCATCTCCGCCATCTCCAGTAGTCCCGTAATATTTTGAATCCTTGGGTTTTCCTTCTGTATTTCCTTGCAATCCATCGACTGAAGTAGCTCCTTCATTTTTTGTTTGTTTGCCCTCAGACTTGTTGGCATTCAACAAATTTGACAAAGCATTTTGGGTTTCTTTTGAAGGTTTTGGAACTTCTTTTTCTATTGTTTTCTCAGGGGCCCCGTCCTTGCCTTTGGAAGAATTGTTTTTTAGAACCGGTATGGCAGTGTCTGTTTGAGTCAGTAAGTCTTCTGTCGATGCATCTTGGACCGGATTCTCAGAAGGCAGAACTTGCTCTTTCGAGGTGGAATTAGGAGAAGAGGCAACGACTTCCTGCTGTTGAGGACCACTTCCGAAATCAGAAAACCCAAAATTAATCGCAATTCCGTATTCCTCTGGTGGGTCCATATAGCGCAACCCAAAAAAACAGCCCCACAAAAGCATCAAGCTTAGAAGCATCGCCGTCAGCAGTGCCGCCTTTCTCTCGTGTTTTGTTTTTAAATAACGCATGCAATCAAATTGAAGTGTAAATGTGCTTTTGTTTTTAGATGCCTTTGACAGCTAATATCATTTTGATTTTATTCCTATTGGCAATGTCAATCACGAACATAATTTTGTTGTAAGAAACTTCTTGGTCTCCGCGAATCACCAAGGTTTGCTCTGAATTTTCTGAAAAAACATTTTTTAAAAGCAGTTCTAGGCTGTCACTTGAAACTTCTTTGCCGTCCAAATAAAAGACCGCCTCTTTGCTAATGGAAACGGCAACCGTTCCTTTGTTTTCTGTTTTACCACCTGCCTTGGGCAACAGGACGTCGATGGCATTTACGGTGACCAATGTTGAAGAAAGCATGAAAAAAATCAACAGTAAAAAAACAATGTCTGTCATGGACGACATGTTGAAATTGGGATCTACTTTATTTCTTCCTCTAAAATTCATACGGACAAGTATTCGTTATTCTCAAATGTGACAAGCGACTGATGCACATAGCTTCCTCCTTTTCTGTTTTGATTTCAAACCGGTTCGTTCAACAAATCTAAAAACTCAACAGACTTGGCTTCCATCTGGTATACAACTTTGTCTGTTTTTACCACGAGATGGTTGTAAGAGATGTAGGAAATGATTCCTACAATCAAACCGGCTACCGTGGTTGTCATGGCGGTGTACAAACCGTCTGCCAGGAGCTTGATATCTATTTGTCCTCCTGCGTTTGCAATTTCGTGGATGGAAATGATCATCCCGATTACGGTTCCTAAAAAACCAATCATGGGTGCCGCTCCAGCGATGGTTGCCAGGACACTGACGTTTTTTTCCAATTTGTAAATTTCTAGTTTCCCTGCGTTTTCAATCGCGGTGTTGATGTCTTCCAAAGGTTTGCCAATTCGAGAAATTCCGGTTCCTATCAAATTAGAGACCGGTATTTCTACCGAGGCACAAAGTGATTTTGCGGCCTCCAAACTGCCATTGGCTACTTGGTCTTTGATCTGATTCATAAAGTCTTTGTCAACTTTGCTCGCTGATTTGATGGCAAAAAAACGTTCGAAATAAATATACAGGGAAACTGTCAACAAGCCCAACAAGAGAGCGATGATGATTTGACCTGCAATGCCCCCTTCCAAAATCAGTGAAAGGATGGAAAGTGTTTTTTCTTCCGGGATACTTGTCGCTGAATTCGCAGCAGTTTCTTGAAATGATGTTGTCATAAATACTCCTGTTTGATGGGTTGTCATTTGTAAAAACGAAAATACAATTTGAAAATTGCATCTCCATAAAAAATCATAAAAAAAATACCCGATAAAAATCGGGCATTTGTGTGTTTGTAATTAGAAAAACATCCGAAGTCCCATAAAAGCAAAAGACCCTGCAAGGAAGCCCAGTAAAGCGAGCCATGATATTTTTTTCAAGTACCAAAAGAAATCTATTTTCTCCATACCCATCGCTACAACTCCGGCGGCAGAACCGATGATCAACATGCTTCCACCCGTTCCCGCAGAAAAAGCGATAAAATGCCACAAATGGTCGTCCAAGCCTTGTGGGAACATCCCCATGCTCGCAGCGACCAACGGAACATTGTCAATGACTGCCGATCCGACCCCCAAGAGCATCACCACAACATCCAAGTCCGGAATGCTCGCTGTCAAAGATTCTGCAAAGTGAAACAGCATTCCCAAACTTTCCAAAGCAGCCACAGCCAATAAAATCCCTAAGAAAAACAAAATACTTGGCATCTCTATTTTAGAAAGTGCTTTGTGAACAGGACTTTGGTGGGCGTCTCCGATGGCAGCACCTATTGTAAACTCTCTGTTACTGTAAATCTCAGCAAAAATCGCGACAAGAGCCAAGGAGAGCATCATTCCAACATAGGGAGGCAAGTGAGTGGTTGTTTTAAAGACAGGAACAAAAACAATCGCTGCCAAACCTAGGTACAACATTCTCGAACTGTATTTTCCTTTTTGTTGGTCAAAAGTTTCTTGTTGTGCAATGTGTCCTTGAAAGGCGGGCAAATAACTCGCAATAAAAACAGGAACCAACATACAGATCAACGAAGGAACGAACAGCAATTTTACCAAATTTCCTGCAGAAACTTTGTTGCCAATCCACAACATCGTCGTAGTCACATCTCCAATAGGAGACCATGCACCTCCAGCGTTTGCTGACACCACAATGAGACCCGTAAACCAAATCTTAGTCTCTTTTTCCGCAATCAATTTCCTCAAGATGGAAATCAATACGATGGTGGCTGTTAAATTGTCGATGATGGCAGACAAGACAAAGGCTAAAAAAGCAAAAATCCAAAGCAATCTCTTTTTACTCGTTGTTCTAATAAATGATTTGATGGTTGCAAACCCATCAAAATAATCGATGATTTCTACGATTGTCATGGCCCCCATTAAAAAGACCAAAATTTCAGAAGTTTTCCCCAAATGGTGCAAGAGTATTTCATCCAAGTGAGAAGGAATCAATTGTTTCAATTCCGCATTTACCTCAAAAACAGGAAGATGCCCCAAAGCCAATATGGCCCAACAAATCGCCATCATGGCCAATGCGGGAATTAATTTGTCAATTTTTAAATTGTGCTCTAAAGTAATTGCCAAGTATCCGATTACAAAGACGATTAATACAAGTGTTGCCATGTGTTTGTTTGTTTTTTTTACAGCTAGCAAGCTAGCAAATTTCCTCAAATAAATAGGACTCAGCACCTAACTTTATTCACAAAATAATTCACACAAAAAGCCCTGCCCTAAACAAAATTAAGGCCATTCTACCTTTCCACTGCTGTGGTCTTTAAAAGCGCCCGTCACACTTTGAAGACAATTTGGTTTGTCCTCGAGCTTTAACAAGCCCAGCAATCCAAAGATCAGCGCTTCCTTAAATTCTACCAATTGAGAAGATGGCAGCACTAAGACAACCTCAGTATGTGCTTGAATTCGCTCCATTAAAAAGGCATGGTAAGCCCCGCCTCCGGTAACGAGTACTTTCGAATCTCCCAAAGAAACCAGTTCTTTGGAAACTTGAAAAGCAACATGCTCTACAAAGGTGCACAACAAGTCTTCCGTACTCAATGAAAAGGAATCCATCAACGGCAAGATCTTTGAAGCGACAAACTCAAAACCCAAGGACTTGGGGGGTGGAAAACGGTAAAAAGGAACTGAATTTAGCGCGTCCAAAAGAGGTGTTGCTACTTTTCCGCGAGCTGCCAATTGCCCTTTGTCGTCAAAATCCAACCCGATTTGGTTTGCGTAGAAGTTCAAAACACTGTTTACAGGACATAGATCGAAAGCCTTTCGGACTCCGTTTTTTTCAAAGGAAATATTGGCAAATCCTCCCAAGTTCAGACAATACGTGTAGTCGGAAAACAACAAGGCATCTCCGATTGGAACCAGCGGTGCTCCCTGCCCACCCATGGCCACATCTTGCGTTCTAAAGTCAGCGATGACGACACAGCCTGTTGTCCTGGCGATCTCTGCACCACAACCGATTTGCAAGGTAAAGTGTTTGTCAGGCTGGTGAAAAATAGTGTGTCCGTGCGAAGCTATAAAATCCACATTTGACACCTCAAATTCTTTGCGAAATTGACGTACAAGCTTTCCTAAATAACACCCATAAGTCCGGTCTAACTCTTGAAATTCTCGGGCGGATTTTGAAAAAGCATCTTTTAATTTTGACAACCATTTCTCAGGATATGCATAGGTCTTGCATGCCAAAATTTCGAAGGCATACTCAGCTCCGCTTGTGATTCTGGCATGTACCAAATCCACTCCGTCCAAAGAAGTCCCGGACATCATTCCAATACAATAATAGGTCTTCTCCATCTTTTAAGTTCTGAATGCTGCCTGTCATTTTTTTTACTCTACTATAAAATCAAAATAGGTAGCTGGAAAAGGTTCTGATTTTAAGGTAAAATGCCACCATTCACAGCAGTAAGGCTGGAAGCCGTGTTTCAACATCAAAGTCCTCAACAACATTCGGTGGGCACGCTGTTTCGCTGAGATTTCTTTAGCGAATGGCCAAGAAATCTGTCCAAAAAAATCATAGGGACTGCCCATGTCCAACGCTTCGAAAGTTTTCAAAGACACCAAAGTCAAATCCAAGGTACTGCCCCTGCTATGTCCTGATTTGCTAGCAATGTAATCGAGTTCAAAAAGGTCTTTTTTTGCCACATCGGGATAAAAATGCGCTTTCATCAAAGTGTCGTCAGGAACTTTTGCCCACGATACAAAATCGTCTACGGCTCTTTGGGGGCGGTAGGCATCAAAAATTTTGATTCCCAACTGAAATGTCTTGAGCTCTTCTTGTACCTTCTTCAATTGATTGAGAGCCTCCGTTGTCAACACAGCCTTCGGCGATCTATAACCAGCAATAGGACGACCGATAAAATTATCAGATCCGTAATAACGAAGGTCCAATACCGCCGAAGGGATTGCTTCCTGAATCTCGGAAAAAGTAACGGGCAAGGCGTTCCTCTGTCCAAAGGAGAAAAACCCCACAAAAAATATAAAAAGGAAATAAAATTTCATTGTATTGAACATTTTTATCCGCATGTTTTCATCCACTAAAAAATAAAATTCCGAACTCGTGTAAATAACTATCTTTGTAAAGATAAAAAAACATTTATGACAAATAATGACATCCTAAAAAAGTTGCGTGTTGCCTTACAATTAAGAGACACTGACATCGTTGCTATCATGGGATTGGTGGATTTTAAAGTCACCAAAAGTGAAATCAATGCCTTGTACAGAAATGAAGAACACCCGAAGTACATGGAGTGCAAGGACCAGTTTTTAAGAAATTTTCTCAATGGACTAATTATTCACAAAAGAGGCCCCCTGCCACCCAAAAACGAAAGTCAAAAAAAGTAAGTCAGTAGAAACAGCAGAATCCCTCGATTTTAATCAGGAAATTCAAAAGTATAAAAACCACAGCTATGAAAGAATACAAATTTATCAAACAAAAATCGACACCTATTAAAAAAGACATTGATTTCGAAGCCTTGCTCAACAGTTATGCAAAAACAGGATGGCAGGTCGTCAATGCTTTTGTCCACAGAGGAGTCGTAAAAGCAGTTTTGGAAAGAGATAAAAAGGAAGCCTAATGAGTTTGAAAATTGCGTTCACTGACATTGACGGAACCTTGCTCAACAAGGAGAGAGTTCCTTCCTCAGCATTGAAAAATGAGGTCGGCCGGCTCTCAAAAAAAAACATTCCTTTTGTGTTGATTTCTTCAAGAATGCCGAGTGCCATGCACCACATTCAAGAAGATCTTCAGATCAAAAATACACCCCTGATTTGTTACAACGGAGGACTTGTGTTGGTGGATGGAAAAAATGTGCACTCTACAGAAATTCCGCTTGAGATTGTAACAATCATCGCGGAGTTGAATGCAGAAAAACGTTTCCACATCAGCCTTTACCACCAAGACGAATGGTTTGTAGAAGAAATGGACTTTTGGGCGAAAAGAGAAGCGCACAACACCAAAGTCAGCCCTCAAGTAAAGGCGACTGAAAAGGTACTAGAAGACTGGAAAAAAGAAAAAAAAGGGGCCCATAAAATCATGTGCATGGGTGACAAAGAGGAACTGGACTTTGTGATGGAAATCTTACAAAAGACACATAAAGACCAGCTGCATTTGTACCGTTCGAAGGACACCTATATTGAAATTGCCAATAAGGAAATTTCCAAATTGACAGGCATCAAGACTTTGCTCGAAAACAGCTATCCAAAATTCTCGTTGACCAACTGCATTGCTTTTGGAGACAATTACAATGACATTGAAATGTTGATGGCAGTAAAAGTTGGCGTAGCCGTTCAAAATGCCAAAGAGGAAGTTTTGGCCATCGCAGATGACGTAACCGATAGCAACCACAATGACGGCGTCGCAAAAAGCCTTCAAAAACATATTGATTAATCTGCTTGTTGATTCCCAAATCTCCCAAATCAAACTCCATGATAAAAAACACATTTTTCTTTGCTTTTAGCTTCTTAATTTTAGCCGGATGTTCTAAAAATACAGCTGTTAAAATGCACCTAAGCGGCGAAGTTTACGGTCTTAAAAAAGGCACGCTCTACCTCGGAAAAATAAAGGACGGGCGCTATTCCAAACTGGATTCCTTCGCCGTCCAAGACAACGGGAAGTTTGAACTTAATTCCACAGAAGAAAGTGGAGAGATGCACTTTTTATCTCTTGACAGACAGGAAGACAAAACAATCTCTTTTTTTGGAGAAAACAGCCACATCACAATCAATACCAATTTGGAGAAATTTGTTTTACAAGCCAAAATTTCTGGATCCAAAAACGATGAAAAATGGAGAAGCTACCTCAAAATGACCTCTAAATTTCAAAATCAAAATTTGGAAATTATCAAAGCCAACTTTGAGGCACAAAGAGACAAAGACGAAAGGAAAATGGATTCCTTGTCCAAAAAATCAGCACAATGGCTCAAAAGAAAATACCTCTACACAACGAATTTCGCCATTTCAAATAGCGATTCCGAAGTTGCCCCATATTTGGCATTGACAGCACTCACTGATGCGAACATTCAATTGTTGGACACAATTCAAAAATCCTTGAGTGACCGGGTAAAAATATCCGCCTACGGAAAAGAGCTGAATGCTTTTCTCAAGACGATCAGAGAAAACGAACAAGACTAAGCTCACTTTATTGAACTTTTAAAACAAGAGAGTTTCCTTTAGAAACCCTAAATTTGCAGCATGGAAGAAACAAACAGACAAAAGAAAATTGCAGGAGTCATCCAAAAAGATTTGGCAGATGTCCTTCAAGGAGCTGCACAAGGTGGCATGAAAGGAGTGATCATCTCCGTTACCAAAGTGAGTGTCACGACGGATTTGAGCCAAGCAAAGGTGTATTTGAGTATTTTCCCCTCCGACAAAAGAAGCGATTTGGTGGCAGGAATAGAGGGCAACAAAACAAAGATTCGCCACGAATTGGCTCAACGAACAAAACACCAACTGAGAAGAGTTCCCAACTTGTCTTTTTTCGGAGACGATTCTCTGGACTATATCGAAACACTTGACGCCTCTTTGCGAGGTGAAGACACAAACCCTATCAAGAATCCTGAAATTTTACCCAAAAGGAAAACAACCTAAGCGTGAACTTTTCACTGTACATAGCCAAGCGGTACTTGTTTTCCAAAAGCAGTAACAATGCGATCAACATCATCAGCAGCATTGCCACCTTGGGCGTGATCGGCGGTTCTTTGGCATTGCTATTGGTGCTCTCTGTGTTTTCAGGGCTCAAAAGCTTTAGCGGTCAATTTTTAAAAGCGACAGACCCTGACATTCGCATTGAAGCCGTCCATGGGAAATCCTTTTTTTATACAGATTCTCTCGCCAAAATCATCGAGGGAACCACAGCTGTACTAGCGCATTCCAAAACCATCGAGGAAAGGGCTTATTTCAACTACAATAAAAAAGAACTCATCGCTTATGTCAAGGGAGTTGACAGCAACTACACCCAAGTAGTCAAAATGGATACTTTGATTTACATGGGCCATTGGATTTCGTTTGACCAACAAAGCGCCGTGGTTGGGAATGGAATTGCGAGAAAACTTTCTTTGGGGATTTTAAACTACGGAGAACCGCTGCAGATTTATGTACCAAAACCCGGAAAAAAATACAGCACCCTTCTCAAGAATACCTTTAATCGCATACATGCACAGCCACTTGGGGTGTATTCCATCTCCCAAGAATTTGACAACAAATACGTCTACATCCCCCTTGACCTCTGTCAAGAATTACTGAATTACCAAAGCAATCAAATCCGAAGCATCGACCTCAAAACAACAAAAGAAGGAACTGCTCAAGCCATTGCTTCTTTAAAAAAAGCGTTGGGAGACCGTTTCAAAGTCAGTTCACAAGAAGAATTGAATGCTGTCTTTTACAAAATTTTAAATACTGAAAAACTCGTTGCTTATTTGATTTTTACCTTGGTCTTGGTCCTTGCGGTTTTCAATGTCATCGGTTCAATCATCATGATGATTTTGGATAAAAAACGCAATTTAAAGACCTTGTACAATTTGGGGGCGTCGGTCCGAGAAATCAAGCAGATTTTTGTGTTGCAAGGTTTCCTAATGACCCTCCTTGGTTTGGTGATTGGAACCTCTTTAGGCATGCTCTTGATCGCTTTGCAAAACAAATTTCAATGGTTTATGATCACTGAAACGATTGCTTATCCAATCGAACTCAAGGGACCCAACCTCCTACTCGTATGGGGAACCATCAGTGTGTTGGGCTATGCAGCAGCGAAAATTGCCAGTAGTAGAATTTCAAAAGCTTTGGTGGTCTGATTCCAAAAATAAGCGGTTCTTTTGGGCGAAAACACGGACAAGCAGCTGTCTTTTCTATGCAAAAATATGGTTGCCAAATTTGGACAACACCTCGTCAAAAGTAGCATACACTTCTTCTGCTGAATTTGAAGTGACCATTTTCATTCGGTATTCCTTAAAATTGGGAATCCCTTTGAAATAGGTACCGTAATGCCTTCGAGTTTCCAAGACACCTAAAATTTCTTTTTCCTTCCAAGCGATTTCCATTTCCAAATGACGTTTTGCAATAGCAACACGTTCTGCAATGGTGATGGGCGCCATATGAGTACCTGTCTCAAAAAAGTGTTTTACCTGCTTGAAAAACCATGGGTTTCCGATACTTGCTCTTCCAATCATCGCACCGTCCAAACCGTATTCATCCCGCATCTTTACTGCGGCTTCCGGTGTGTTCACATCTCCATTTCCAAAAACAGGAATGTGCATTCTCGAATTGTTTTTCACAGCTGCAATCGGTGTCCAGTCTGCATCCCCTTTGTACATTTGTGCTCGGGTTCTTCCGTGAATGGAAATCGCTTTGCAGCCCACATCTTGCAAGCGTTCTGCTACTTCCACAATTCGTATCGAACTTTCATCCCAACCCAAACGCGTTTTTACAGTGATGGGTAAATCGGTGTGCTTGACCATGGCTGCTGTCAAAGCAACCATCATGTCGATGTCTTTTAGAATCCCTGCACCGGCACCTTTGCTCACCACTTTTTTAACAGGGCAGCCAAAATTGATGTCTATGATGTCTGGTTTGGATTGTTCTACAATTTCAACAGTACGCAACATGGAGTCCAAATTGGCTCCAAAAATTTGAATGCCAACAGGGCGTTCTTTTTCGTAAATATCCAATTTCTTGACACTTTTGGCAGCGTCGCGAATCAAACCTTCGGAAGAAATAAATTCTGTGTACACGACGTCTGCTCCTTGTTCTTTGCACAAAGCTCGAAAAGGAGGATCGCTGACATCCTCCATAGGTGCTAACAAAAGCGGGAAATCGTTCAATTCTATGTCACCAATTTTTACCAAACCGTTCTTGTTTTTAAAAGCCACAAAGATACAAATAAAAGTCATGTCAAAAGCATGTTTGGTTCTAGATATAATTGTATTTTAACTGCTAAAAAAACACATGCCGTCAACAAACACCTACAACTGGGCAATTCTCGGATGTGGAAAAATCGCAAAAAAATTCTCTTCTGACTTACAACTCTTGGACAAAGCTGTCCTGTATGCATGTGCGGCGCGTAGTTTTGAAAAAGCACAAAAATTTTCAAAAGAACAAGGCTTTCAAAAAGCCTACGGTTCTTATGAAGAAATGGTCAAAGACCCCGAAATTGACATTGTCTACATTGCCACCCCTCATTCCCACCATAAGGAACACGCCTTGTTATGTTTGAAACACCACAAGGCAGTCCTCTGCGAAAAAGCATTTGCCATCAATGCGAAAGAAGTGCAGCAAATGATCGCCACTGCAAAGAAACACAACACCTTTTTGATGGAGGCTTTTTGGACACGTTTCAATCCTACATTCCAAAAAGTATTGGAAATCATCGCCTCCAAAAAACTAGGGGAACTGATTTGTGTCAAATCTGATTTTATGTTCCATCCTCCCTTCGATCCCAAAAGCCGTTTGTTCGACCTCTCCATTGGAGGAGGCTCTTTGTTGGACATCGGAATTTACCCCGTCTTTACAGCACTGATGACTTTAGGAATTCCAGAAAAAATCAGCTGTGATGTGACTTACAGCCCAACAGGATCCGACGAAAGTCTTCGAATGTGGTTCCAATACCCAGGCCATAAAACAGCTGTTTTGGCTTCCAGTTTTGCCTGCGAATCTTTGAACGAGAGTGAATTTTCTTTTGAAAAAGGCAGCGTTCGGATTTCAAGAGAAAACGAACGCCCTTTGGTCCTGAATAAAAAAGGACAACTCGAAGAAATTTTTATAGACAATGGCAACGGTATCGGTTATCAATTTGAAGCTGCCCATGTGATGGAGTGCCTGGACAAAGAGCTCAAAGAAAGTCCCGACTTGCCGCTGTCTTTTAGTTTGGAATTGATCCAACTGCTGGACCGTATTCGAACAAAAGCAAAAATTGTATACCCGAATCACGATTGAATTTCAAAGCCGCTGAAAGGATTTCAAAAAAAAGATTTTTTTCAACTGTTTTATTTCAAAATCCGCTCAAATCTTTGCCCCAAAAAAAACTATCTTTGCCTCGCACGAGAAGAAAGAAACTACGAAATGAAGAACATCAGGAATTTTTGCATCATCGCACATATTGACCACGGTAAAAGCACCTTGGCAGACCGCTTGTTGGATTATACAGGCGCCATTTCCGATCGGGAGAAAAAAGACCAATTGCTTGACAACATGGACCTTGAGCGAGAACGCGGCATCACTATCAAGAGCCACGCGATACAAATGGAGTACACCTACAAAGGGGAAGAGTATGTATTTAATCTTATTGATACTCCAGGACACGTCGATTTCTCGTACGAAGTTTCAAGATCTATCGCAGCTTGTGAAGGCGCTTTGTTGATCGTCGATGCTGCACAAAGCATTCAAGCACAGACCATTTCCAACCTGTATCTGGCTTTGGAAAACGATTTGGAAATCATTCCCGTACTGAACAAAGTAGACTTACCGAGTGCCAATCCAGAAGAAGTGACAGATGACATCGTAGATCTCTTGGGTTGCGACCCGGAGGAGGTGATTCACGCAAGTGGGAAAACAGGTTTTGGTGTGGACGCAATTTTAGAAGCCATCGTCGAACGAATTCCTGCTCCAAAAGGAGATCCAGAAGCGCCTTTACAAGCCTTGATTTTTGACTCTGTCTACAATTCTTACCGCGGTATTGAAACCTATTTCCGCGTAATGAATGGAGAGATAAAAAAAGGACAACGCATCAAATTTATGGCGACCAACAATGAGTATTTTGCAGACGAAGTCGGTACTTTAAAGCTCAGTCAAGTGGTCAAAAAATCGGTAAAAACAGGAGATGTCGGCTATTTGATTACGGGCATCAAAACCGCAAAAGAAGTAAAAGTTGGAGACACCATTACAGATGCCGCCAATCCAACAACTGAAATCATCGACGGTTTTGAAGATGTAAAACCGATGGTATTTGCGGGGATTTACCCTGTAGACACCGAAGATTATGAAGAATTGCGCTACTCGATGGAAAAGCTGCAACTGAACGATGCTTCTTTGGTTTTTGCTCCTGAAAGCTCTGCCGCTTTGGGATTTGGATTTCGATGTGGATTTCTCGGAATGCTGCACATGGAAATTATCCAAGAACGCTTGGAACGCGAGTTCAACATGACAGTGATCACCACTGTTCCCAACGTTTCCTACCACGCTTACACAAAAAAAGAACCCGACACAATCGTGTTGCTCAACAACCCTACCGACTTGCCCGATCCTTCAAGATTGGACCGCGTGGAAGAACCTTATATCAAAGCATCCATCATCACCAAATCAGACTTTGTGGGACCTGTCATGGGGCTTTGCATTGAAAAAAGAGGGCAGATTGTCAACCAGTCCTATTTGACCACCCAGCGGGTGGAGCTGCTATTTGAAATGCCACTCGCAGAAATTGTATTTGATTTTTACGACCGCCTAAAAACAGTGTCCAAAGGCTATGCCTCTTTTGACTACCATCCAATTGGAATGAAGTCTTCAAAACTAGTTCGCGTTGATATCTTGCTCAATGGACAACCTGTTGATGCGCTTTCTGCATTGCTTCACGCGGACAATGCGTATTCTATCGGTAAAAAAATGTGTGAGAAATTAAAAGAATTGATCCCTCGACAACAATTTGACATTCCCATTCAAGCCGCTATTGGGGCTAAAATCATTTCCAGAGAAACCACCAAAGCGCTTCGGAAAGATGTGACAGCCAAATGTTATGGGGGAGATATTTCAAGAAAGCGTAAACTCTTAGAAAAACAAAAGAAAGGGAAAAAGAGAATGCGTCAAGTTGGAAATGTCGAGATTCCTCAAGAAGCCTTTATGGCTGTACTCAAACTAAACGATTAAAGTTCTATTTTTTTCTTTTTTTAGAAAATCTTTGTACCTTTAAAATAGGTGCCTTTTGAATAGGTTTTGTAAAAAACCCATGTTGGCAAAGAGAACACACTCAAAAAAAACCTCGTCTTCTTTTGACACGATTCCCCCTAGGAAACCGAAGCAAATTGATTCATATCTGATGCGAACTGGCCTATGGAAATCAAAAAAAATCCAAAATTCCGACTCGAAAATTACAGCCTCCTCTTTTTACAGATTGGCTTGGCTCTGTCCTTGTTCACCGTCTATGTACTTCTCGAATACAAGACCTACAAAAGTCAAATTGCCGAATTTGAATCGGTACACTTGTCCTCTGAGGAGGAAGAAGATGCCTTGGTCATCCACCGGATCCAGCCTGTAAGCCCGGCGCCAAAACCTCCACCAGTAACTTCAGAAGTCTTTGAAATTATTAAAAACACAGAAACCCTTGAAGAGAGCATCATTCAAACCACAGAAACAGACGAGCACGAAGCCGTAGAAGCCTTTACAGATAGTGTCGATATGGAGGGTATTGTAGAGTGCCAAGAGGTTGAAGAAATCACAGAGGACGTCCCCTTCACTGTCATTGAAGACGTTCCTGTATTTCCAGGTTGCAAAGGAGACAGACAAGAATTGAAAGTTTGTTTTTCTAAAAAAATTCGCGCATACGTGTCCCGCAAGTTCGATGTCAACTTGGCGAATGACCTTGGACTTTCGGAAGGGAGAAAAAGAATTTCTGTGATGTTTACTATCGACACCAAAGGGGCTGTTACAGAGATCAAAGCAAGAGCACCCCATCCCAGACTGGAAAGAGAAGTCATCAAAATAATCAAATCCTTGCCAAAAATGACGCCTGGCAAACAACGAGGAACCCCTGTAAATGTGCGCTATTACTTACCCATTGCTTTTCAAATTGTCATTTAGTAGAAATCTGCAAAACACCTGCAAATCGTTTCTGGTATTAAAAACAAATCGCTTCCTTAGAAATACCCCTGAAAATTCACGGTTTTTTTAAAAAAAACAGAAGTGTACAAAGAGTATTTTTAAATATTTTCCGTATGTTTATTTTTTAAAGAAATTACGATGAAAATTATTCATATAAGCGCCGAATGCTATCCCGTAGCAAAAGTTGGCGGATTGGCAGATGTTGTAGGATCCCTTCCCAAATACCAAAATAAATTAGGCTTCGAGACAGCTGTTGTCATGCCTTACTATGAAAATAAATTCAACCAAAACAACACGTATACAATTGTTCACACGACTCGCATTGAAATGGGCGACACCCAATACGAAGCGAGCGTCCTAGCCTTGCAGTCCTCCAAATTGGGTTACCCGTTGTACACTGTCAAAATTCCAGGCTTATTGGACCGAGAAGATGTCTACAGCTACCCAGACGACACGGAACGTTTCCTCGCTTTCCAAAAAACGACTTTGGATTGGTTTTTACACCTCGAAACAAAACCTGAGCTCGTGCATTGCCACGACCACCATACGGGACTCATCCCCTTTATGATGAGCAAAGCACACAAATACGAATCTTTGAGCGACACGCCTTCTGTTTTGACCATTCACAATGCGCAGTACCAAGGACAATTTTCTTTTGAAAAATTGCATTATTTTCCAGAATACGACCTTTCGCATTCCGGACTTTTGGAGTGGGCAGAACAAATAAACCCCTTGGCTGCAGCCATCAAATGTGCATGGAAAATCACAACTGTTTCTCCGAGCTATTTGATTGAATTGAGAGCAGCAGCAAACGGACTCGAATGGCTTTTGGACAATGAAAAAGGAAAGTCATCGGGCATCTTAAACGGAATCGATACCGAGGTTTGGGACCCGGAAACAGACCCCATGATCTCAAAAAACTTTCATTCCAACACCATTGATTCAGGAAAGAGAAACAACAAACTATTTTTGTGTGATCAATTCGAATTGGATCCCAAAAAACCCCTATTTGTTTTTATCGGCAGATTGGTGGGTGAAAAGGGAGCCGAATTGTTGCCTGAAATTTTCGAGACCTTGCTAAAAGACTCTGAACTGGATTTGAACATCTTGATTTTAGGGTCCGGAGACTCCGAAGTAGAAAAACAGCTAGACACACTAAAAGCGCGATTCAAAGGAAATTACAACACCTATATTGGCTACGACGAAAAATTGTCGCACCTCATGTATGCAGGAGCTGACTTCTTACTCATGCCATCTCGCGTAGAGCCTTGTGGACTGAACCAAATGTATGCACTTCGCTATGGCACCCTTCCCATTGTTCGTTCCATCGGTGGATTAAAAGACACGGTAATCGACATCGATTCCAAAGGCGGATTCGGAATTTGTCATGAACATACTACTGTCGCAGAAGCGACGCATGCAGTCAAAAGAGCTTGTGGTCTTTACCAAGACCAAACCCGATTTAAAAAAATCAGAAAACAAATCATGCAGATTGACCATTCCTGGGACAGCGCTGCAACCAATTATATCGAACTGTATCAATCGTTAACCCATCAAAATTAATCAAGCTATGAAGAAGAAAGTTTTAGGAATCATCTTAGGAGGCGGTCAAGGAAGCAGACTCCAACCCCTCACCACCACCCGTTCAAAACCCGCAGTTCCAATTGCCGGAAAATACCGCCTGGTAGACATCCCTATCTCGAACTGTGTCAATTCAGGGATTGACCGGATGTTTGTACTGACACAGTTCAACTCCGCTTCATTAAACAAACACATCAAGAACACCTACAATTTTAGTTTTTTCAACGATGCCTTTGTCGATGTCTTGGCGGCAGAACAAACTCCTGGAAACTCAAATTGGTTTCAGGGAACCGCAGATGCCGTTCGACAGTCTATGCATCATTTTTTAACACACAGCTGGGACTACGCTTTGATTCTTTCTGGAGACCAACTCTACCAAATGGATTTTACAGAAATGGTAGAAGCCCACATCCAAAGCAAAGCCGAAGTGTCCATCGCAACCTTACCTGTCACTGAAAAAGAAGCTACTGGCTTTGGGATTCTCAAGACGGATGAAAACAACTTGATCAAATCTTTTGTTGAAAAACCCTCTAAAGAATTGCTGCCCGAATGGACTTCTGAAGTCGCTCCAGAAATGAAAAAAGCAGGAAGAAATCATTTGGCTTCCATGGGAATTTATATTTTTAGCAGAGACTTCCTATCTCAAGTTCTCAAAGACAGCGACACAATGGATTTTGGTGGAGAAATCATCCCACAAGCCATCAAAAAACACAAGGTATTGAGCTATCAATACGAAGGCTACTGGACAGACATTGGAACGATTGCCTCCTTTTTTGATGCCAACTTGGGATTGACAGATTCCATTCCTGCATTTGACCTTTTTGACAAGTCAAAAAGTGTGTTGACCAGAGCGCGTATTTTACCACCTTCAAAAATCACGGGAACCACATTAGAAAAAACACTCATTGCCGAAGGAGGCATCATCAGTGCTAGTAGAATCGAGCGTTCCATCGTCGGAATTCGAAGTCGAATCGGTGTGGGAACCAGCATCTCAAATGCCTATATCATGGGAAGCGACCGCTACCAAAGTATCGAAGCAATTGAAAAGTGTAAAAAAACAAACACCCCATATGTCGGTATCGGAGAACGCTGCTACATCAACAATTGCATCGTAGACAAAAATGCTCGCATTGGAAACGACGTGCGAATCAATGGAGGGCCTCACCTCAAAGACATCGACACAGAAACGTACACCGTTCGAGATGGAATTGTCGTCATTAAAAACGGCGCACTCATCAAAAACGGAACCGTCATCTAAAAATAGCGCACCCAATCAAGCTGCACTTTTTTACGTACAGCTTTTCACAGTCAAACACCCTTTCTACCTATGGGCCATGTAAAACCCTTTAGTTTATTTTCTGAATTTGACATCAACTTATTCAAAGCCGGCAAACATTACAGACTCTATGAGAAATTTGGAGCCCACCCCGCTACCGTAGACGGTGAAGAGGGTGTCTATTTTGCTGTTTGGGCCCCTTCTGCTGAGCAGGTTTTTTTGATTGGAGAATTTAATTTTTGGAACTCCAAAGACCACTTGTTGCAAGTGAGGTGGGACGGTTCAGGAATTTGGGAAGGATTTGTTCCAGGACTAAAAATGGGCGTGCAGTACAAATACAAAATACACAGCAGCAACAACGGCATCGTTACTGAAAAAGCAGACCCCTATGCCTTTTCTTGCGAACACCCTCCCCGAACTGCTTCGGTCGCCTATGACATCGAAAATTACGCTTGGAAGGACAAAGAGTGGCTCTCTTACAGAAAAGACAAAAACGACTTGGACAAACCCTATGCTGTTTTAGAAGTACACCTCGGATCATGGATGTACAACGTCGATCAAGACCGACCGCTGACTTACTTAGAACTCGCAGACAAACTCGTGACTTACTTGGTAGAAATGGCCTATACGCATGTGGAATTTATGCCCGTGATGGAATATCCTTACGATCCATCTTGGGGCTACCAATTGGTGGGTTACTTTGCGCCGACATCGCGGTTTGGAAGCCCAAAAGAATTTATGTTTTTGATTGACCAACTCCATCAAAACGACATTGGTGTCATTTTGGACTGGGTACCTTCTCACTTTCCATCCGACGACCATGGATTGGGCTTTTTTGACGGCTCTCACCTCTACGAACACCCAGATAGAAAGAAAGGATACCACCAAGACTGGAAAAGTCTTATTTTCAATTACGGAAGAAATGAGGTCCGTTCTTTTTTGATCAGCAATGCTATTTTCTGGCTTGACAAATACCATATAGATGGCTTGCGCGTAGATGCAGTTGCATCGATGTTGTACTTGGATTACTCGAGAGAAGATGGAGAATGGGAACCCAATGAATATGGAGGTAGAGAAAATTTAGACGCCATCTCATTTTTAAAAGACTTCAACACAGAAGTGTATGCCAGTTTCGAAGGCGTACAAACCATTGCAGAAGAATCCACCGCATTTCCAATGGTAACCAAACCCGAAAACCTTGGTGGACTTGGCTTTGGAATGAAGTGGATGATGGGATGGATGCACGACACCTTGGAGTATTTTCAAGAAGACAGCATCAACCGAAAATACCACCACAATAAAATCACCTTTAGCCTGGCTTATGCCTTTACCGAAAATTTCATGCTTCCGTTATCTCATGATGAAGTAGTCTATGGAAAACATTCCATTCTCGGGAGAATGCCCGGTGACAAATGGCAAAAACTGGCAAACTTGCGCTTGTTGTATGGCTATATGTATGCACATCCAGGAGCCAACCTCATGTTTATGGGCAGCGAATTTGGTCAAGAAAACGAATGGGATTTCTCGAAGAGCCTGGATTGGCACCTCTTGGAAGACGAAGGGCATTTAAAAACAAAAAACTTTGTGAGGGATTTGAATGTGTTTTACAAAAACAGTCCAGCCCTTTATGAAAAATCTTTTGGAATCGAAGGTTTTGAATGGATCCATCACGAAGATCAAGAAAACTCTGTGCTTTCCTTTATCAGAAAAGGACACGACGCCAAAAACGATCTGATTGTCGTGTGTAATTTCACTCCAGTCGTTCGGGAAAATCATTTGATTGGCATTCCCAAAGCAGGGCATCTTGTCGAAGTTTTGAACAGCGATGCACTTGACTACGGAGGGAGTGGCATTGGCAATCCTAACAAAATAAAAATTGACAAAAAACCATGGCATTTCAAGTCGAACTCTGCAAAGATTTGCATCCCTCCTCTGGGAATAATCCTCTTTAAAATCACCTAATAAAAAAGAAACTTTTCGCTCTTAACAAATTGTTTTTTTCGAGGCTATCAAATTCCATTTATATTTCTTGTAAATTAAAAAATCCGCAATAAACCTCCTTTATTTTTAAACAAATAGGGGTGTGAAATCTTATTTTTTTAAGTAGTTTAGTGTGCTATTAAAACCCCATTGACATGATCTTAAATACCGAATTGGAATACAAAGGAGACTTGTTTCCAACCCAAATAACAGCCTATACAAAGAATGTAGATGTCCTGAACTTCAAAAGCGCGAACAACGTCATTCTTCAATTGACCGTATTGCGAGATAGCATGCTTCGGTTTCGATACACAACTGTCGGAAAATTCGACAACGATTTTTCCTATGCAATTTGCGACGATGCCAACCGCGGTTTCAACCACCTTGATATCTCTGAAGACGAAGAAAAATACAGCATCACCACATCCAAATTGCTGTGTCACATCTACAAATTGGACTTGAGAAAATCAATTTATGACCTTGTTGATGGCAAACTGATTCTCGAAGACGAACTTGGTTTTCACTGGGAAGAAAGTTACGAGCTCGGTGGCGACATCGTCAAGATGAGCAAAGCAGCACAAAACGGAGAAAGCTACTTTGGATTGGGTGACAAACCACAACACCTTAACCTCAAAGGCAGGCGTTTTGAAAATTGGGCCACGGATTCCTATGCCTTTGGAAAAGACACAGACCCGATCTACAAGTCCATCCCTTTCTACACCGGTTTGCACAACAACAAATCCTATGGTATTTTCTTTGACAACACCTTCCGAACCTATTTTGACTTTTGCCACGAAAGAAGAAATGTAACGAGTTTTTGGGCGCAAGGTGGAGAGATGAACTACTACTTTATCTACGGTCCCCACATGCAAGATGTGGTGGAAAGCTATACCGATTTGACAGGTACTCCTGAACTGCCTCCTCTGTGGGCTTTGGGCTACCACCAATGCAAATGGAGCTATTATCCGGAGTCCAATGTCAAAGAGATCACTCAAAAATTTAGGGATTTAAAAATCCCTTGCGACGCCATTTATTTAGACATCGACTACATGGAAGGGTTTCGCTGTTTTACATGGAGCAAAGATTACTTTCCAAATCCGAAAAGAATGGTCAAAGAACTGGCAGAAGACGGCTTTAAGACAGTCGTGATCATCGATCCAGGAATTAAAATTGACAACGAATACAGTGTCTTTAAAGAAGCTTTGGACAAAGATTATTTTTGCAAGCGTGCCGACGGTCCTTATATGAAAGGAAAGGTATGGCCCGGAGAGTGTTACTTTCCAGATTTCACCAGGGCTGAAGTGAGAACTTGGTGGGCTGGATTGTTCAAAGAACTCATCGAAGACATTGGAGTCAAAGGCGTATGGAACGACATGAACGAACCTGCTGTAATGGACGTTCCCGGAAAAACATTTCCGGCAGATGTCCGCCATGATTACGACGGCAATCCGTGCAGTCATCAAAAAGCACACAACATCTACGGCATGCAAATGGCAAGAGCGACCTATCACGGATTGAAAAAATTCAACTACCCGAAACGTCCTTTTGTGATCACCAGATCTGCCTATTCCGGAACACAACGTTATACGTCAACCTGGATGGGTGACAATGTCGCCACATGGGAGCATTTGCAAATCGCCAACATTCAAGCACAGCGCTTGGCCTTGTCAGGCTTTTCTTTTGCAGGTTCTGACATCGGAGGCTTTGCAGAACAACCCAACGGAGAATTGTATGCCCGTTGGATCCAACTCGGTGCTTTTCATCCTTTTTGCAGAACCCATTCCTCAGGGGATCATGGAGACCAAGAACCCTGGGCTTTTGATGATGAAATTACAGATGTGGTTCGGAAGTTTATCGAAATTCGTTACGAATTGTTGCCTTATTTGTACACCTCCTTTTACCACTACTCAAAAGAAAACATCCCCATGTTGAAATCTTTGGTCTTGTTTGACCAAGAGGACAGCCATACGCATTACAGAACCGATGAGTTTGTCTGTGGAAATCAAATCTTGATTTGCCCCATCAACGAACCAAATTCCAAAGGACGTCGCATGTACATCCCAAGGGGAGAATGGTTCAATTTTTGGAACAAAGAAGTGATTTCTGGAGGAAAAGAAACATGGGTAGATGCGGAATTGGACAGCATGCCTATTTTTGTAAAAGCAGGTGCAGTGATTCCAAAATACCCCGTGCAACAATACGTAGGGGAAAAAGACATCGACCAACTTACTTTAGATGTCTACTATAAAAAAGGAAAAGAAGATTCTGAATTGTACGAAGATGCAAATGACGGCTACGACTACACCAAAGGACGTTACAGCTTGAAGAAATTCAATGTACAAGGAAAGGACAACAAATTGATTGTACGCATCCACAAAAGAGGCGAATACATCACTTCTTACGACACGTTTAAAATCAACGTATACGGACTCCCTTTTGAGGTTGCATCCATCAAGGTAGACAATGAATTTGTGGATTTGAAAGAGTTGAAGTTTGAAAACAACTCCTTGGTGGTGACCAAAGAATTCACCAACCTTCAAATCATTGGTGCTTAGTAGTTATTTACAAAGAATTGAAGCGGAGTTTTCAACACAGAAGCATGTCCAAAAAAAACCCCAACACAATGAGTGTTGGGGTTTTTTTAATGTCGAAACGAATTAGCCTCCAAAATCGTCAAAACGAACATTTTCAGGTGGCACTCCAAAGTCATCACACATTTTGACAACGGCTTGGTTCATCATCGGAGGACCACAGAAATAGAATTCGATGTCCTCAGGCGCATCGTGGTCATTCAGGTAATTGTCAATAAGTGCTTGGTGCACAAATCCGACAAAACCATCTCCTTCATCTTCCATGTGTTCTTTGACCTTCCAGTTGTCTTCTTTCAAAGGTTCTGACAAGACCAAATGCATTTTAAAATTCGGGAATTGTTTTTCCAACGCTTCAAAATAATGCAAGTAAAACAATTCTCTTTTAGATCGGCCTCCGTACCAATAAGATACTTTACGTCCTGTTTTCATCGTGTGGAAGAGTTCGTAAAGGTGCGAACGCATCGGAGCCATTCCAGCTCCACCACCAACATAGACCATTTCAGCGTCGGATTCATTGATAAAAAACTCTCCGTAAGGTCCTGAAATGGTTACCTCATCTCCTGGTTTTTTTGCGAAAATATAGGAGGAAGCAATCCCTGGATTTACATCCATCCAACCGCCTTTGACTCTGTCAAAGGGAGGACATGCAATACGAACGTTCAACATGATGTTGCGTCCTTCTGCAGGGTAAGAAGCCATGGAATAGGCTCTTTCTACCGTTTCTGGATTTTTCATTACCATTGGCCACAGTCCAAACTTATCCCATTCTTCTTGGAACTTTTCAGGTTCCCCTGGATGGTCTTGTGGGTGGGCAGTGATGTCCATATCGGTAAAATTCACTTCTGTCTTTGGAATTTCAATTTGGATGTATCCCCCTGCTTTGTAACCCATATCTTCGGGAATTTCTACCACGAATTCTTTGATAAAAGAAGCTACGTTGTAGTTAGACACTACTTTGGCCTTCCATTTTTTAATTCCAAAAATTTCTTCTGGAATGGTAATTTCCATGTCATTCTTGACTTTTACCTGGCAACCCAATCTGGCTCCTGCCGCCAACTCTTTACGCGTAAAATGCGGAGTTTCTGTAGGCAGTGGATCTCCCCCTCCTGAAAGGACGTGGCACTCACATTGAATACAGGTACCTCCACCTCCACATGCAGAAGGCAAGAATATTTTTTCGTTTCCAAGCGTCCCCAACAAAGTGGACCCGGTCTCTACTTCAATCGTTTTTTCTCCGTTGATCGTGATTTTTACTTTTCCTGAAGGCAGCAACTTGGCTTTGGCTCCCAATAGAATGGCAACCAAAATGAGCACTACAATTAAAAACACGAAAATACTTACTATTATAGTCATCTACTTTTTCTTAGTTTTGTTTATAATTTGATTCCTGAAAAACTCATGAATCCGATCGCCATCAAACCTGTGATGATAAAGGTAATTCCCAATCCTTTTAAGGGGGCTGGAATGTTGGAATAGGCTATTTTTTCACGAATGGCTGCAATGGCTAAAATCGCCAAAAACCATCCGATTCCAGAACCCAAACCGTATACTGCAGATTCTCCGACATTGGAAAAATCTTTTTGTTGCATGAATAAAGAACCTCCTAAAATGGCACAGTTTACAGCAATCAATGGAAGGAAAATTCCCAAAGCACCGTACAATGCTGGAGCGAAACGCTCGACAATCATTTCTACCAATTGCACCATGGATGCAATGACCGCGATAAACATGATAAAGCTCAAAAAGCTCAAGTCAATGCCTGCGTAATCTGCACCCAACCAGGACAAAGCGCCTGCCTTTAACAAGAAGGTATCCAACAAAAAGTTGACCGGTACGGTAACCACCAATACAAAGATGACGGCTGCTCCAAGACCTACTGCTGTTTTGACTGTTTTGGATACTGCCAAATAGGAACACATTCCTAAAAAGTAGGCAAATACCATGTTGTCAATAAAAATACTTTTTATAAAAATATTGATCAAATCCATGTTGATGCTGTTTATTAGTTCTCGATTAATTTTCTATTTCTTGCGCGTTGGATCCAAATGATGATTCCCACCGTGATCAAAGCCATGGGTGACAACAACATAAAACCGTTGTTCTCATAGCCAAAAGAATAAACTCCGGTAGATTCTGCCAAAGTTTTTGCCTTGTGACCCAAGACTTCAAAGCCCATCAATTTTCCAGAACCCAACAATTCTCTGAAGAAGGCTACTAGCACCAAAATAAATGCGTAACCAGCGCCGTTTCCGACTCCGTCTAAAAAGGACTTCCAAGGTCCGTTGGCCAAAGCAAAAGCTTCCAAACGTCCCATGACAATACAGTTGGTGATGATCAAACCGACAAATACGGACAATTCCTTACTGACATCATAGGCGTATGCTTTTAGAATTTGATCGACTAAAATCACCAAAGAGGCCACGATTAACAATTGAACGATGATCCGGATTCTACTTGGAATCAAGTTTCGAATCAAAGACACGATCACATTACTCGCAATGATGACAAAGAGTACGGCCAAAGACATGACCAAAGCGGGTTTTAGTTGAACGGTAATCGCCAGGGCAGAACAAATACCGAGTACTTGAACTGAAATGGGGTTGTTGTCATCCAAAGGATCGGTCAACAACGCTTTATTTTTTTTAGAAAACAATGCTTCTTTTTCTTCTGCCATGATTAATTGTTTTTAAAATAAGGGAGGTAACGGGCCAGTCTTTCTTGTACCATGTCAGACACACCGTCTGAGGTAATGGTTCCACCTGAGATGGCATCTACGCCATGTGCGTCTTCTGCTTTGGCACCTCCTTTGATTGCTTTTACAGATACAAAGTTGTCTGCTATATACCCTTCATTGAGGTCCTTTAATAAGGTTTTTCCTTTGAATTGTGCTTGGAACCAATCTGTGGTGATTTCGGCACCCAATCCAGGTGTTTCTGCTTTGTGGTCAAAGTTGGCACCAATGATGGTGTTCTTGTCTTCGCCCAAGGCGATATAGCCCCAAATGGCATCCCAAAGTCCCGCACCGTACAAAGGAATCACATAAAATGTCTTTCCTTCTTTTTCGGCGACATAGAGTGGGAAACGCTGATCCACAGCGTCCTTCTTTACTTCTTTTTTCAAGCTCAACTCAAAGGCGTTGGAAGCGGCGTCGACCGTTCCGTCTTTTTTCAAAGCGAGTTGTCCCTTGATAAAGGTGGCAAAGCTCGCTTCTGCTTCCTCTCTAGAAACCTCCACACCAATGGTAGAAAGTATCTTTTGCATTTTTTCTGCTTTGACATTTTTTTCTTGCAAAGGCTTCAAGCTCGTCGCTGTGTAGGACAACAATCCTGCGATGAGTGTCACCATGACAATTGCAAAAACAAACGTATATATATTGCTATTCTTATCCATTTCTTAAGCTGTTTTTAGACGTTTTTTGCGTTTCTTAATATTGCCTTCAATGACGTAATGATCAATCGTAGGTGCAAACACATTGAGCAACAAGATCGACATCATGATTCCTTCAGGGTAAGCAGGATTGATGATGCGAATCATGATTCCTAAAAAGCCAATTAAAAAACCGTACACCCATTTTCCTTTGTTGGTCTGAGCTCCTGAAACAGGATCAGTGGCCATAAATACAATGGCAAATGCAAAGCCGCCTACCATCAGGTGTTGCCACCATGGGAAGTTCAACAACGCATTCTCTGGATAGGCAACACCGACAAGATTAAAGAGAAGCGCCATGACAGCACCTCCAACCAAAGAGGACAGCATGATTCTCCAACTCGCCACTCCTGTAAAGTACAAGAAAGCGGCTCCAATCAAGATCATCAAGACAGACGTTTCTCCTACAGAACCCGGAATGAACCCGAGGAACATGTCCAAAACACTGTAACTAAGTTCTGAATTTCCAGAAGCCAATGAGCCCAAAATGGTTTCTCCAGAAATGGCATCTACCGTACTTGCATCTGCTACCCACACCTTGTCTCCCGACATGCTTGGCGCATAGGAGAAATAAGCGAAGGCTCTGGCAACCAAAGCAGGGTTCAAAATGTTCATTCCCGTTCCTCCAAAGGCTTCTTTACCGATTAATACGGCAAAGGCGACGGAGACTCCTAGCATCCACAAAGGCAAATCGATGGGCATGATCAAAGGAATCAACATTCCTGACACCAAATACCCTTCGTTGATCTCGTGGCCTCTAAAAATTCCAAAAGCAAATTCAATTCCCAATCCAACTCCGTAAGAAACGGCGATCATTGGAATGAATTTAAAAGAACCATAGAGCAGGTAGTCTAAAAAGGTGCCTGCTTCTCCCAACTGAGAGAAATGTTGGTAACCGACGTTCCACATTCCAAATAGCAAGGCGGGAATCATGGCAAAAATAACCGTGACCATGACACGCTTTAAATCGACGCCATCTCGGATATGTGCTCCTTCATGTGTCGTGTGGTTAGGGACAAAGACCAACGTATCGAAGGCATTGAACCCAGGGGCAAATTTTTCTAACTTCCCTCCTTTGTCAAAAAGAGGTTTATATTTGTCAAATGTATTTCTAATAAATCCCATTATCCTACTTCGTTTATCATTAAATCTAAACCTTCTCTGATGATTTTTTGTGCTTCAACTTTTGAAGAACTTGCGTAATCAATCAATGCGAAATCTTCAGGAGCTACTTCGTAAATACCTAAATTTTCCATTTTTTCAATGTCATTGGCCATGACGGCTTTGAGCAATTGCATTGGAAAAATATCCATTGGAAAGACTTTTTCCATCTCTCCAGTTACTACCATGGCACGTTCTTCTCCGTTCATATTGGTATTGAGTGTGTATTCTTTGTTGGACGACAACCAAGAAAAAGAAGTTCTTGAAGCACTGTGAATTTTCCCACTTCCTACAAAAGGAATCCAACCGAACATGCGGTATTCATTTCCTTCTGGGATGACAGAAATTTCGTTGCTATAAAAACCTAAAAACTCGTCTTTGGAAGCAATTGTAGCTCCTGTCAATACATTTCCAGAAATAATTCTTGTATTGTCTTCGTTGATTTTTCCCTCCAACAAAGAAGCGACTTCCTGACCCAAGGTCACTTGGTAGTATTGAGGTGCTGCTACTTCAGAACCTGCCAAAGCGATCGTTCTGTAGGGCCTGAACTCACCTGTCAAGAAAAGATTTCCAATGATCACAACATCTTGAGGATTCACCGTCCAAACTTTTTCTCCTTGGTTGATCGGGGCTATTTTTGAAATCTGAACTCCTACATTTCCTGCAGGATGTTTTCCTGTTACGTTTTGCAAAACCGCATTTTCTGTTTTGTCAAAAAATGTGGGAGTGTTGTTGACTGACAAATGCACATTGCCCTGCGTCAACTTTGAAAGAGCATTCACACCTGCTTGAAACGCAGCTTCTTGTTCCTTGATTGAAAAGCCATAATTTGAAGCCAAAGGAGCCGTGTCAAAAGAAGAGATAAAAATCGCTTTGGGTTCGTCAGCTGGATTGGCAATCACATCGTAGGGACGTTGATTGACAAAAGGCCAACAACCGCTGTCCAATATTTTGGTGAGCACTTGCTCTTTGGAGAGTCCTTTTGGGTCTTCTTTGCCAAAATCCACAAAGTCGTCTTCGGCTTTTGCCTCAATGACCACTTTTAAAATTCTTCTTTTTGCACCTCTTTTGATTTCACTTACCGTTCCACTGACCGGAGAAGTAAATTTGATCTGTTCGTTGGATTTTGAATAAAACAAAACAGTTCCTACAGAAACCTCAGCTCCAACTTTTACAGTCAGCTTGGGGGTAATTCCGTGAAAATCTTTTGGTTGTATTGCAAAAATTCTGGAACGAGGAGCCGCAGATATTGCTTCTTCTGCCTTGCCTTTCAGCTTAATGGATAAGCCTTTTTTTATTCGAATGTCCTCTGACATATTTAGAATTTAAGTTAATCTGTTATAAAAACGTTGCAAATTTAATTATTTTGAAGGGTTCCTCCCACAAAACAAACACTTTATCTTAAAGATTGCTCTTTATTTATAACGATTCTAAATAGATGCGATTCTCCTTGGAAATCAACTTCTGATCTGAAAGCCATTTGCAGGGAAGCGACTCCTGAAAAACTGGGATTTTAAAAAAGGGCATGCCTGCTTGAAAAGTAGTGTTGATTGAGCGCATCTCCTCTTAGCTCTGTGCAAAAACCAACCCTTATGATTGGAAAGAAAAAAAAATGCACCACTTGGGATGCAAGTACAATAATTGTACATTTACACTTTGTAAACTCATTTTAAATGTTCAAAAAAATTCTTTTTTTTTCCTTGGCTTTTTTCTTTTTTCTACCCCAAATAACTGGGCAGAATTTCACCGCTAGCTTTGTCAAAAGCGTGCAACTCCAGATAGAAAACAACGAAAATTCCAACCCTATTTTTATGCTCGGAGAACCGCTTTTTGTTTCCTTTGACGACTTGGAAGCAGATCAAAAAAATTACAGCTACCACATTGCCCATTGCAATTACAACTGGGAAGTTTCAGGCACAAACCCAACCCTATACATCGACGGCTATGACAGTTTTGAAATTCAAGATTTCAAGACGTCTTTCAATACGCTCCAAAATTTTACTCACCATTATTTTCAAATTCCCAACCAAAATACTCGCATCAAAACAAGTGGAAACTACCTACTTACCATCCTCAATGAAGAGGAGGAAATCTGTGTACAACGGCGGTTTGTGATCTACGAACCCAAAGTCAACATCAGAGCCAAAAGTATCCGAGATCGCAACTTGAAAAACATCGATTCCAAACAAGTGGTGCAATTTTCAATTTTGCACCCCAATTTGATTTTTAACAAGCCCGCTCAAGAATTAAAAATCTGTGTCTTGCAAAACAACGATTGGAATTTTATCAAAAAAGACCTCCGTCCTCAATTTTACAAAAAAAACGAAATTGTCTACCAATACAACGAGGAAACGAGCTTTTATGGACGAAATGAATTTTTAAATTTTGACAGCAAAAACATCACCGGGACCAATGTCAATATTGCGGGGATCGGTATAAAAGAAAATGGATACCACACCTATCTCTACCCAACAATTCCAAGAGCAGCGGTCCCCTACACGTATTTTCCTGACATCAATGGGGCGTTTGTTGTCCGTACCCTGAATGGCGTCGATGCAGCAACCGAAAGTGATTATACGTGGGTACACTTTTCCCTAGATACCCAATCCAAAAACCCAAAAGAAAAAATCTATGTCTACGGCGCTTTTAACAACTATGCCATGGAAGAGGAAAACATGCTGCGTTTGAATGAAGACAGCCAAATGTTAGAAACAACTCTCCAGCTAAAACAAGGATTTTACAATTACACCTTCGCTACCTTGGAAAAAAACCATGCAAGCACAAGATACGTAGAAGGTTCTTTTTTTGAGACCGAAAACGACTATACCGTACTGGTCTATTTCAAACCTTTTGGCGCTCGAATTTCGGAAATCATAGGCGTCGCAAAAATCAATAGCCGTCAGTAGCACGATTTCCTTCCCAAAAAAAAGCACTTTCAACTTGAAAAATAGTTTCAAAAGAAAGTTCTAATTTTAGTATATTTGATTAGAAGTCACTTTAAGATGGTTGAAAAAATAACAAAAGGAATCAAAATTTCCGTACAGACGAAGTACGAGGGAAGGCACCTTCAAAAGGAGGTATTGCTCTATGCTTTTAGTTATTTTATCACTATCGAAAACCAAAGCAATGACATTGTT
>DLQL01000097.1 GCA_002477565.1 Flavobacteriaceae bacterium UBA7433 | reverse complement strand
TTTTCCAACTGCTTTTGCAGCTCCAGTAGAGGAAGGGATGATGTTGTGCAATGCAGAACGTCCACCTCTCCAATCTTTCATAGAAGGCCCGTCCACTGTTTTTTGAGTTGCAGTAGCTGCATGTACCGTTGTCATCAATCCTTCTGCAATTCCAAAGTTGTCATTCAATACTTTTGCGATGGGTGACAAACAGTTTGTAGTACAAGATGCATTTGAGAAAATGGCATCGTCTGCTTTCAACTCTTGGTTGTTTACGCCCATAACAAACATCGGTGCGTCTGGAGATGGTGCAGAGATCACTACTTTTTTAGCGCCTCCTTCAATGTGCAAGGCTGCTTTTTCTTTTGCCGTAAAAAATCCGGTAGACTCAATGATGTATTCTGCTCCTACTTCGTCCCACTTCAAGTCTGCTGGATTTCGCTCAGCAGTGATTCGGATTTCGCTTCCGTTGACGATTAATTTTCCGTCTACTACTTCAACAGTACCGTTAAAAGCTCCGTGAACAGAGTCGTACTTCAGCATGTATGCCAAATAATCTACATCCAACAAATCGTTGATTCCAACAACTTGTACATTTTCTCTTGCCATTGCAGATCTGAAAGCAAACCTTCCAATTCTACCGAATCCATTAATTCCAATTTTAATCATGTTACCTGTATTTAATTTAGTTTTTGTTTATATTGAGATGATGTCTGACACACGCATCAATTCTTGATCGATGTTGTGGTGTTCTTTTACCGCTTTGTCTAATGCTGTATACTGGATTTGGTTGTTTACAAAACCAACCATCAAGTTGGAGGCTCCAGACAACAAGAGTTCTACAGCGCTGACACCATAACGACTTGCCAATACACGGTCAAAGCAGCTCGGAGCACCTCCTCGTTGCATGTGTCCAAGCACGGATACACGTACGTCGTATTCTGGAAGGTTTTCTTCCACATACTCTGCCAGTTCAAAAGTGTTCTTTCCTGTTTTTTCACCTTCAGCGACGACTACGATGCTGGATGTTTTACCAGCTTCCTTACTTTTTATCAAAGATTCCAACATTTTGTCCAAACCGATATTTTCTTCCGGTATTAGGATTTCCTCGGCTCCCGCTCCAATTCCTGCATTCAACGCAATAAACCCGGCATCTCTCCCCATCACTTCTACAAAAAACAAGCGGTTGTGTGAAGAAGCCGTATCTCTAATTTTATCAATAGCTTCTACCACTGTATTAAGGGCTGTATCATAACCCAAGGTGTATTGAGTTCCGAAAATGTCATTGTCAATGGTACAAGGAATTCCAATGATTGGAAAATCGAACTCTTGGTTGAAAATCATTCCTCCAGTAAAAGTTCCGTCTCCACCAATCACGATCAGACCTTCGATGCCTTCTGCCAAGAGATTGGCATGGGCTTTCGCTCTGCCTTCTGGAGTTCGAAACTCCACAGAACGGGCAGATTGCAACATGGTGCCGCCTTTGTTGATGATATTGTGTACACTTCTGGCGTTCAATTCAACAAAGTTAGCTTCAATCATTCCTTGGTAGCCTTGGTAAATACCAATGCAGGTTACATCGTAATATGCACTCGTCCTAACGACTGCTCTTATGGCCGCATTCATACCTGGAGAGTCTCCTCCAGATGTCATGACAGCTATCTTTTTTAGTTTTGTGTTCATGTATTTAAATATCGCATAAAATTACTGTTAATTTGAATTGGTTCTCGTTTAAAATTATTTTTTTACGAAAACGTTTTCAGTCGCTTCTCCCTTATAAATAAAGGGATGAAAGGGCGCTAAACAAACAAATCAAATCTTTTGACTTCTTAAAACCTGATAAAAACAGGTTTCTTTTAGGAGACTTCATCCGCTTTTGCTGTTAAAAAAACATTCTTGTATAAGGGAACTGTCATTTTTTTTTAAAATTAGCGCCATAAATTTTTGGGGTAGATACTTTCTTTTTTCAAACGTGCTACCTCTTGAACAACAGTAGCGCGGTCTTCTGCATAGGTTACTCCCATCCATTTGGCATCAGAAGTCAAAACCTTGACTTTGCCCAATTTGGATTTAAGAATCGTATTGACAACTGAAGGAATAAAAAATTCACTTTTCAACTCAAGAGATCTTTCTTTTAAAAACAGGTGAAATGCTTCTTCTACAACTTCTAAATATTTAGGCGTAAAACCCCAAAAATTCATAGAGACGATGGTGTTTTCTAACATCGAAACCAGCGCTCCACTTTCATCTTTACGGAGAATTTTACCGTCGACTCTTTCAATGTGAAGCCGCTCTGTAATCTCTATCAATTCGTTCGCATTGTTAACAAAACACTCACCACGTGAAACAAAACCATTGTCAGAAAGTGTGTTTTTTAAATTGTAGCCAACCATACACATGTCATATGAATTTTCGTCTAAAGAATCCAATTCTTGGATCATAGTTTGAAAAGCACCTCTGCTGTAAAAATCATCTCCGTTAATCAAACAAAAATTACCAGTAATCTCCTCTTGCGCCATCAAAGTAGCGTGTCCCGTTCCCCATGGCTTGACTCTGTCCGGATGCACCTCATACCCAGAAGGAATTTTGTGCAACTCTTGAAACACATAAGCAACTTCGATTTTACCTTTTAATTTTTCGTCAAAAATCTCAACAAAACGTTCTTTGAATTCTTCTCGAATGATAAATACCACCTTCGAGAACCCTGCTTCTATGGCGTCGTAAAGAGAAAAATCTATGATGGTATCCCCTTCATCCGACATGGTGTCCAATTGTTTCAATCCTCCATAACGACTTCCCATTCCGGCAGCCAATACAACTAATGTGTGTTTTTTCATGCTGTAAATCTCTATTTTTATTTGGTCTTAAACTTTTTATAAAATGCTTTCTATTGACAAACAGGACATTCCTACAGCAGTGTCGGAACAACCAAAATCAAATCCTCTGAGATGGAATTTGTGCGTTTATTTTCAAAAGTATCCCTTTTTTTTTCTTTCGGACCCAATTTTTGAAACATTTCTCTTAGGTTGTCAAAATCAATCTGATAGGTCAAACCAAGACCCTGGGTATAGCCTTCTTCTTCTTCAGAATACTGAATCTCATTTTGTCTGTTGAAAATTGTCCAGCGCAACTTTCCTGCTTCGTCAACCAAAAACTCTACTCTCACTTCTCCAATGACCGTGGACTGTGTTTTTGCCCCAACAGGAACCCCCAGTTTTCCATTGATCAAAATACGATCGTTGATTTGGGTTGCCAAAGAAATGTCTACTAGATCGTCGATGTTTTGAGTTTCAACATCACTTTTTTCTCCTGATGTATAGCCCAAACCTATTTGAAACTTGTCTCCTTCTTTGTTAAAAATATCGGACAAAGCTCCGGATATGATGTCGGAAGTGGTTCCTGAAATGGCAGCATTCCGGTTGGCCTCTAAATTGTTTTCATTGAAAAAGCTTTTGGAAATCAGTAAGGAAAAGAATTGCCGCATTTTCGTATTGTCGTCATTTTCATTCAATTTAAAATCCAATTCCGAAGCGACCAAAGAGCTTGAATTTGGAATGACTATGTTAAATTCCTCTGTTGAATTGAATAGTTTTCCTTCTACTTTGGTGACCAAATCGATCGGGATTTTTCTGTTGGTATTTAAATTGTCGAGTAATATTTTTGGATTTGCTTTGACTCGGTGAACGGCTTCCAAGTTCAAATCAGCTCCGAAAGGATCTCCATCCCATGAAATAACTCCTCCCTTTCTGACCTCAAAGGGTTTGTTAATGAGGCCCCCATATGCAAAATTATAAATTCCATTCTCAATCAAAAAATCTCCAAACATTTCAAACTTTCCCTTGGTGTCAATTTCAACCAAAAGATTTCCAGTTCCATTTCCTTTTAGTGAACTACCAGAAATTCGGTCAATCACAATTTCAGTCTCTGCAGCTTTGGTCACATCCAAATCAAAGTTCAAAGAAATCCCCTGTATCTTTTTCAATAGGGAAGCTTTGTCAAAAAAGGGATCGATTTCAATTGTTTTTTCAAGGGTTTTGAAATGTATCAAATCTGAATTCTGAATGGTTTTCACATCGTTTAGAGGAATGACAAAGCGGGTACCAGAAAGCGTTTTTGCTTTGACATCTATTTGCAAATCATTTGTCACTCCTTTGATATTGGCTTCTCCATCAATGATCCCCGTACCATAGTAACTTGCATTGTCGCTGTCTTGAGTATTTAAAACCAGCAATTTATCTGACCTTAAATTGAGGTCCAATCGCCAATTTTTAAAGCCTGCATGTTGGATGTCTCCCGTCAAAACCCCTTGTGTGTTTGCTTTGGTATCTTGCAGTAACAAAGAATCAAAAACAAAAGACTGCTTGCTGAGACGGATTTTTGGCGCAGCAATAAAATTGTAATCTACATTCAAATAAGGAAAGGTCAATCCTGCCGATGACAAGGACAAAAACCCATCCATATTTGGGTTTTTCAATGGTCCTGAAACTTGAAACTGCCCATCGGCAACACCACGGATATTAGACAGTATATTCTTCCCCAAAGGACTAAAGGCGTTCAGTTGAAAACCATCCAAAGCAACAGAGAGATCGATCGTCGGTGTTTTGGGAGTCAAATCTACAGTCCCTTGTGCGTTTAACTTTTTGTAAGAATCGCTGAGCAATTGCAAATCGACACGGTATTTTTTGTAGGAATCTTCTGCTTGTAAATCAAGGATCAAATCTCCTTGTGAGGATTCGTTGACACGAAAAGCATCAATGCGCATTTTTCCATTTGGCTGGTAGACGCCTTTTTCTTGTTTGAAATGCAGCTTTCCGTTCACAGTACCTTCCAAAGAAAGACTGTCTATTTTAGGACTGATAGCGCCCAAACTAACCTTGTCAAAATTGATTTTCAAATCTTTTGCTGTCGCGTCTCTCAAGCTGCCTTCAAAACTGATGGATTGTTCACCAGATGAAAATTCAACGGCTTTGAAATTGAAGTACTGCTTTTGCAAATCAAAGATCAATTTGTTTGCCTTGTTGTTTGTGCTATTGAGGAACCAGTCTTTGTCTTTAAAGTGAATTTTTGATTTTTGAAAGCCAATTACAGAATTTTTGTCATCGTCAAAAGCATAATAAAACGACAGGTCAAAACGTTCCTTATTCTCTTTTCCACCGGTAAAATCGGCTCTGAAGTACAACGTATCGTTCAGGGTTTTGTTCAAAAGATTCAGTTTGCGCACTGTATAACCCGGGGATGTTACTTTCTCAATAGTAAAATTCGTGTTTAAAACCGGATTTTTATTGTCAATTTGCAAGTAAACACTGTCCAAAATAGTGTTGTAGACTCTTAATTTAGACGCTTTTAAAAGCAGTTTTATTTCTTTGTTTTCGTCGATGACTTTTCCTTTGAACACACTGCTGGAAGCCAAGTTTACATGAGGTAAAAACACAGCGATTATTTCATTGTGTATTTGAAAATCAAATTCAAAAAATTGACCTTTGACAGGGAGGTTCTCCGGACTGTAATTTGCAGACATACTCCCCAAAGCATTCTTGAGCATTGGGCCGATATCAGCCAACTTAAAAACCCCCTTTACCTGCCCGTCTACAAGGTCTCTCGATTGCACTTGTAAGGTTTTGATGCCCGCATCTAAGGAAGCGGATATGTTGAAATCTTTGAATTCAAAAAACTCATGTTCGTTGGTGTAACTTGAATTTAAAAACCTGACATTGCCTTGAAGCTCGTCCAAAGTATTTCCGCTAAAATCCATACGGATGTCTCCTTTTAAAACCGCAATGCTGTCGCGTTTGAAAAGGTTCAACTTGTTGAAATTGGCATGCCCAATAGCGGCCTTAAAATCAAATTTATTGACTCGGGAAGAAAAATCTGCCAAACCCTTGAAATCCAATTGAATGTTTGGGTCGTTCACTTGAAGATTTCCGTTAAATAGTTTGTTTTTAAAAAAACCCTTGACGCGGATTTTTTGATAGGTGTATCCCTTGTACTGATGTTTGGTGACTTTTCCGTCGAAAGAAGCATTCATATTGGCAAGCGTAAAACCATTTCCTTTTACCAAACCTTCCAAAGAAATCTTTCCAATCAGTGGATCGTTTATAAATTTTCCCAATTTGAAATTTGAAATTTTAACCATTCCCGCATAAGAGGCTTCGTCAATCTTTTCAAAATTTGTCAATTTTAATGAGGCAATCGCACTCCCCATCTCTGAAATCACGTTCAAATCCAAATCGATAAGAGCTGTGTCAATTGCAGTGGTCCCTTGCAGTGTAAAATTTCCTATTTTTTTCAATTCAGTGGGAATGTTTTTTCCCAGCAAACTGGGCAACACACGTTTCAACTGTCCATAGTTGGAATCCACCTGCTCCATGTCTGCTTTCATGGAAAAAGCAGCGACTCCTCGAAAACTATTTTTAAAATAAAAATCTCCTTTGGCAACTAGTTTTTGGTCGGATTGCAAATCAAATTGAGTCAAATTGAAATCGTTGAGCGTACCCTTGCACTTTGTAGAAAAATGCAAGACATCACTTTCTCCAAAACCGGTGTACAACCGATTGAGATCCTGCAAAGAGAGTTTGGATTCATGGAAAGAAGCATCAATACGTACCTTATTTACAAAGTCTTTCAATTCTTGAAGGTCGTATTCAAAGGTTATATCTGCCTTTAACAGAGAACTTTTCGTTTGCAAATGCAGTTGTTTAAAACGCATTTTTGAAGGAGTGTAGCGATAGCTCGTCGTAAAATCTTGTATCTCCAATCCATGGTTGTCCATAAACTGCAATGCTTTCAAATTTACAGAAACCTCATTTCCTATCAATTCAAACTCCGTCAAATCTCCTTGGATATTTTTATAAAACGCCACGGAAGTATTTTCTGCTTTGTTTTGATTTGAGATTTCAAAATCAATTCCACGGAGCTGGATCTGATCCGAAGTCAATTGAAAAGAGGGGTTCTTTGTTTTTTCATTGGGCTTTAGTTTTTTTGAAAAAACAGTCAAGTTGTTTTGACTTTCTCCAGGGTAAGTGGTCAAATTAAAGCGGCCATTTTCCAAAACAACCGCCCCGAGAGAGACCTGTTTTTGAAAAACCTGGTAGAGGCTGAGCAGGGATGTCTGCAAATTGGCAACCGCAATCAAAGTGTCGTTGTGGTGGTCTTTGATCAAGAGTTCATTCAACTTTATACGTCCCAAATAAGAGAGGTCTATTTTTTTGATGGCAATTTGAACGTCTGCACGCTCTCTGAGAACCCGAGTGGCATAGTTTCCTAATTGGGTCTGCACTCCTGAAAAAGAAAGAACAGTGCTGAGTAGCAAAAGAATCACAAAGCTCCCTCCTAAAATTTTGACCCGTATTTTTCTAGTTTGTTTGATAAGCTTTAACTTTGCAGCATCTTTGCAAAAAAGATGCCTAAATTTCCTTTGATGTCTAAAAAACCAATATACATTCTTGCGATTGAATCTTCTTGTGACGATACCAGTGCAGCAATCATTTGCAACGACAAGGTTTTGTCGAATTGTGTTGCCAATCAAAAAATACACGCAGCTTATGGAGGCGTAGTTCCTGAGTTGGCTTCACGGGCACATCAACAAAATATTGTCCCAGTTGTAGCACAAGCAATTCAAAAGGCAAATATCAACAAAAAAGATGTAAACGCCATAGCTTTTACACGCGGACCTGGATTGATGGGCTCTCTTTTGGTAGGAACCTCATTTGCAAAATCTTTGTCCTTGGCGCTCGGGGTCCCTTTGTTGGACATCAACCACATGCAAGGACATGTCTTGGCTCATTTTATTGCAGCGGAAAATTGCCCCAAACCCATGTTCCCTTTTTTGTGTCTAACCATTAGTGGAGGGCATACACAGATCGTAAAAGTAACCGACTATTTTGAGATGGAAGTGCTTGGAGAAACCATCGATGATGCGGTAGGAGAAGCTTTTGACAAATCCGCAAAAATCCTTAACCTCCCCTATCCAGGCGGTCCTTTGATTGACAAATATGCACAACTTGGAAACCCCAAAGCTTATTCATTTACAAAGCCCAAAGTAGGCCCGCTAGATTTCAGCTTTAGCGGCTTGAAAACAGCCATTTTGTATTTTGTTCAAAAAATGGAGAAAGAAAACCCTTCTTTTGTTGAGGAGAACCTTTACGACCTCTGTGCTTCTATTCAGGATACCATCGTTACCATTTTGATGGACAAATTGAAAAATGCGGTTGCAGCTACCGGCATCAAAGAAGTGGCCATCGCTGGAGGCGTCTCTGCCAATTCTGAAATCAGAAAACGGCTCAAATCCACGGAAAAAACACTTGGATGGACGAGTTATATTCCAAAATTTGAATACACGACAGACAATGCTGCTATGATAGGCATCGCTGGCTATTACAAGTACTTAAACAACGTTTACAGTGATGTCGACGTCTCTGCCAACGCACGGTGGAAAGTAGATCAATAAGAACTAAGTCGTGTTTTGTAAAAAAACAAACATTCTAAAAAATCAAGAACAAATTCTCAACTTCTTAGTCACTGAGTCAGTTCTTGAAATAATGCGTCCAAACTTTTGTTTTTTGTTGTCAAGTTGAGAAGTTTGAGTCCTTTTTTCAAGGCAAAATCAAATACTTCAGCACGTTGGTCATCCTGGGTTTCAAAGGTCAACTCCCAAGTAGTCCCTCCAACATTGACAGCATCTTTCAAGCTAGAAAGCTCTTCGAAAAAACGTTTTTCAAGTTGGAAATCAAAAGTCACTTCAATAATTTGGACTTGTCCCTCCTTGAGGCTTTTCAATTGCCTGTCGGCAACCAATTTTCCTTTATGAAGAACCAATACACGGTTACAGACTGCTTCTACCTCCTGCAAAATATGTGTGGAAAAAAGCACTGTTTTTTCCTTTCCAATCTCTTTGATCAATGCACGAATATCCAGCAATTGATTGGGGTCCAATCCCGTGGTCGGCTCGTCCAAGATCAAGACGTCTGGTTGGTGCAAAATGGCCGCAGCAATTCCAACGCGTTGCTGGTAGCCTTTTGACAGTTGTTGTATTTTTTTATGTGCTTCTGACAACAGACCTGTCTTCTGGAGGGTGGCAGTAATTTCTCTTTTTGAAACTTTGTGAATTTCCGCAATAAATTGAAGGTACTCTCTCACGTACATTTCTTTGTACAAGGGATTGTGTTCTGGCAAATACCCAATGTTTTTTTGGGCTAAAACACGTTGTTGACTGCAATCGAAACCGTTTATTTGCGCAGTCCCTTCCGAAGCTTGCAGATAGCCTGTCAACAATTTCATCAAGGTGGATTTACCGGCTCCGTTCGGTCCTAAAAACCCAACAACCTCCCCTTTTTCAATAGAAAAAGAAAGGGAATCCAATGCTTTTTGATTGGTGTAAAATTTAGAAAGATGATTTACAACGATGGACATGCTAAGAAATTGCTGAACAAAAATACATTAATCTAAGCGAGACCACAACAAAGAGGCGCTTGTTATTCGTAATTTTTTCAGACCTTTGTAAAACGAGAGATCGATAGACAACTTGAAACAGCGCTTGGCAATACAAATGTTCAGTGCTTCGCTTTTGTCCCTTTTAACCAAAAGAAAACATGAACAAAAAAGTACAGCTACAAGATCTTGGCTCCATTGCTTACAAAGAGGCTTGGGACTACCAAGACAAACTGTTTCAAAGTATCATCGATGTAAAAATAAACAATCGAAAAAAAGGCCTAGAGCAAAGTACGTCAAATTATTTTTTATTTGTAGAACACCCCCCCGTCTACACATTGGGAAAAAGCGGAAACCTCAACAACCTGTTGCTCAGCGAAATAGAATTGAAAGCAAAGGACGTGACTTTTTACAAAAGCAATCGAGGCGGCGACATTACTTTTCACGGACCGGGACAAATCGTGGGGTACCCCATTTTTGATTTGGAAAACTTTTTTACTGACATACACAAATACCTTCGCTACTTGGAAGAGGCCATTCTTTTGACGCTTAGTGATTACGGACTAAAAGCAGCGCGTAGCCCCGGAGAAACAGGTGTTTGGTTTGATGTTGGAACTCCTTTTGCCCGCAAAATTTGTGCCCTTGGAGTCCGGAGTAGTCGATGGGTAAGCATGCACGGTTTTGCGTTAAATGTGAATGTGGATTTGGGTTATTTTGACCACATCATTCCTTGCGGAATTCAAGGGAAGGCTGTGACATCAATGCAAGCCGAATTGGGCAAAAAAATACCAGAAATGGAAGTCAAGGAGAAAATCACTCAGCATCTAGCGGATTTGTTTGCCCTTGAATTTATCGTTTGACACAAAAAAGACCTATTTGAAATTTGAAAGAAAAATCGCGCTTTTAACTACAGCGGTAAACCACAGCATTGATGTTCATCCCTGCTCCAACAGAAGCCAAAAGAATCACATCTCCTTTTTGGACATCATGGGGTTCCATTTTCCCCTTCAACACCAAGTCCAACAAAGTGGGCACAGTCGCCACAGAACTGTTGCCGAGTTTGTGAATGCACATGGGCATGACCTCTTTTGGTACCGGCATTTTATAAAGTCTAAAAAAACGTTTTACAATGGCTTCGTCCATTTTTTCATTTGCCTGGTGTAGAAAGATCTTTTTGACTTCAGAAATGGAGACACCACTTTTATCCAAGGCGGCTTTCATGGCATTGGGTACGTTGTTCAAAGCAAATTCATAGATTTTTCTGCCGTGCATTTTGATATACGAAATGTGCCTGTCTTCATTTGTGTTGTAAGAAGGACCAAAAAATAAGTAGTCGACCTCTTCTCCTGCAAATGTCTGGGCGGCATGACTCAAAACTCCAAAACCATGTCTGTCTGTTTTCGACTCTAAAACACAGGCACCTGCTCCATCTGCATAAATCATGGAATCTCTGTCAGATGGGTCGGTAACCCTAGAGAGGGCTTCGGTACCGATGACCAAGACTTTTTTTGCCATCCCCGATTTGAGATAGGCTTCCGCTTGAATGATGCCTTGAACCCATCCAGGACATCCAAACAACAGGTCGTAAGCAACGCAATTTGGATTGGATATGTGCAACTTGTTTTTTACTTTCGAGGCCAAACTAGGGAGCATATCTCCTTGTACACTTCCAGTTTTTACATCTCCAAAATTGTGAGCAACCACAATATAATCAAGCGTATCTTTGTCTATAGCTGCCGATTCAATAGCCGCTAAAGCTGCAATAACCGCCAAATCAGAGGCGTTTTTACTTGGGCTTGCGTACCTCCTTTCTTCAATCCCTGTAATGGCGTGAAATTTCTTAATAATTTCTCGGTTGTCACCTGAAAAAGGAGTGCCGTCTGTGTTTAGAAACTGATGGTCTAAAAATGTTTCGTTGGACCTAACTGTAGAAGGAATACAACTTCCTGTACCAGTAATCAAGGTTTGAATCGACATAGGGATTTGCTTAAAAATTAGTAAAAAAGCACCGTGCTTCTAAAATCAAAAGCCCAATTCTAGCAAATACAAAGATTCCCAGGAAATGAGTCTATCTGACCGTTTTTTGAAAACAACTTTTTTATTCGTCCGTTACTTTGATTTCGTCTGACATCTTTTAGGATTGGAAAAGCATGTTCTCTGAGACAAAAAATCTGGTATCGCTAACCTAATTTTACCCTCAGGGAAATAGAGGTTTTTCTAAAAATTCTCATAGATATCACCCAAGTCAAATGACAGCGAAAAGCGCAGTGTTTTTTCCAAAGGGTTGTTTACATCCGAAGTATTCATCAAATAGGACAAATCGATGTTGAAAGATTTGGCTTTCAACCCTCCTCCCAAAGTGAAATATTGACGGTTTCCTTTGTTCTCACTTTCGTGAAAATAACCCGCTCGTAGAGCAAAATCATTGTTGTATAGGTACTCTGCTCCTAAAGCCCATGTAAATTCTTCCATTTCTTCGCTGAAACCATCTGGTGCATCTCCAAAAGATTGAAAAATTCCTTCTACCCAACCTACGTTGTTGTCTTTACCTGAAATAACTTCGCCTGTTTCTTTGTCTGTAATAGGAGGCGTCGGCACCAAAAGTTTGGAGGTTTCAAAGGTCAGACCGATGGTGTTGTAGTCGTCCATGATAAAATCGAAACCGGCTCCCAAGCGCATGCGAGAAGGAATGAAATTTTCATTTCCAAAAGTATAAGACACTTTCGGCCCCAAGTTGGAAAAGTTGAATCCTGCTCTGACCCGTCCGTTAAAACTTCCGTAGTTCTTTTCTGGTGACAAATAGTAACCAGAAATATCAACACCAAATCCATTGATGGCAGAAATGGGCGTATCCAAAGATTTGATGGATATATCCGATCGGATGTACCGCAATGCCACACCCATTGAAAAGTAATCGCTCAATTTCAATGCATAAGAACCTGCTACTGTCAACTCAGAAGGATTTTCCGTTCCTAAAGAAGCTGCTTGTTCGTCAAAAAGTTCAATTTTTCCGAGAGAAAAGAAACGTACATTGGCTCCCCATGCACTGCGTTCGTTAATTCTGTTGACCATCGAACCTCCACCGATAAAAAGACCGTCTACGAGGTTTTGCAACCAAGGTGTGTAGTTGAAGCCTGCGGTATACTCTGACGTATTGAAAGCCATCTTTGCGGAGTTGTGGTAGACAGCACTGGCATCTGAAGAAGTGGCCACACCGACATCTCCCATTCCTGCAGAGCGTGCATCTGAATTGATCAATAACAGAGGGGCCACTGTTGAAATGGTTCTCGATTGAGCTTGTACTTCAAAAAAACTGATAAAAAGAGCTAGAATTGCAATTGTTTTATTTCTCATATGTAAGTGTAAAATGTTTATCTTTAATTTATATTAACTAAAAAAG
>DLQL01000066.1:5574-45725 GCA_002477565.1 Flavobacteriaceae bacterium UBA7433 | reverse complement strand
ATGCCCAGCGCTTTGGCCTCGTTGGAACGCGCGACCACACATCCGTCGTTGTTGGAGAGTAACACGATGGGTTGGTGGTTTAGGGAAGGGGCAAAGACCCGTTCACACGAAGCGTAAAAATTGTTACAGTCAACCAGTGCGTACATTAGAAGTATTTGATGACGTTGGTAACGATGCCCCAAATGAGGAGTTCGTTTTCTTTGGTGACTTTGATGGGTTGGTAGTCTTTGTTTTCGGCAATCAACCACACAGTGTCTTTTTCAATTTGAATTCTCTTTACCGTAAATTCTCCATCGATAAAACAAACTGCGATTTTGTCACTTTGTGGCTCCAGGCTTTTGTCGATGACCAACAAGTCGCCGTCGTGTATGCCTGCATCGATCATAGAATTTCCACGAACCCTTCCGTAAAATGTGGTACTTGGATTTTTGATCAAGTGTTTGTTCAGGTCGATGTTGATGTCTAAAAAGTCATCTGCAGGAGATGGAAAACCGGCACTAATACCTCCGTCAACAAAAGGAAGATCTAATGCTGTGTTGTAGTTAGGTCGGTAAAACTCAAGCGTTGAGTTTCGAGATGAAGGGGTAAGTTTCATATTGCTAAGTTAGGAAAGTTTGCACGCAAATAAGCGAGTGGTTGATAACTTTTAGCCGTGTTTGTGTTATTTCTTTTCGAAACGTTGGGGAAGTTTTTTACACCTCTATTCAAGTGAAAAAGGGAGGGGAGTTATTTGTTTTGTACCAGAAGGTATTCGTAGGCTTCTTGCAAAGTAGGAAAGACAAATTGGCTTCCTGCAGCTTTGAGCTCGGCTTCTGAATAAACGGTCAAAATCCCAATTGGGACCATTCCAGCTTTTTTGGCAGCGGTCGTTCCGGCGAGGCTGTCTTCGAAAACCCAGGTGTTTTCAAAATCTTTTTTTTCGATTCCAAGGTTTTTGGCGAGGGAGATATAAGCTTCTGGGTGTGGCTTGGGATAGACGTAGTCTTCGACGCCAAACCAAGTGGTAAATCCCAAAGACAGTTGTGAGATGCTGTTTGTTAAAAAAGCCTTGGTGGCGTTGCTGGCAATCCCGTGTGGAATGTTTTGAGCCGCCAAAAAGCCTTGAATTTCACGGACGCCCGGCAAAAGCGTGGGCGGGGTTGTGCCTGCGTGTAGGTGCGTGGCTTTTAGGAGGTGGAGTTCGAGGGTTTTTTCTGCTTGACCAAGAGTGTTGCAAAAATATTCAGCGATCAAAAGAGGGGATTTTCCTGCGAGCTTTTCGTGAGGGAAAGGCGGGATTTCTTCTTGAAATAACTCGTAAAAGGCAGATTTCCAAGCACGGTAATGCACTTCAAAGCTGTCTACAACGACGCCGTCAAAATCAAACAAAAAAGCTTTTGGGAAGGAATTACTTTTCATCGAACAAACTGCTTAAGTAAGGGTTCAAAAATTTATTACTCGGGTCTAGTTCTTTACGGATGGTTTTAAAAGCCTCCCATTTGGGATACAATTTAGACATTTCCTCGTTTTTTGCGGCAAAGCGTTTTCCCCAATGGGGGCGTCCTCCGTACTTGAGGAAAATTTTTTCAATGGTTTGAAAAGCCTCGTATGCGTCGGCTGTTTCTGCGTTTCTAGATACACAACCCATGGTGACAGTGTCTTGCTTGTAGGCATAACTCAACCAAGAATTGTCTTTGGAGACAAAACGTACGTCCATTGGAATGTGGATAAAAGAAGCGTTGCTCCATTTGTTGATTTCAGTTTTCAGTTCTTCAAATACCTGTGGAAATACGTCCAATGCGACGGTCCATTCGGCGAGTTCTAAGGTAGAACCTCTTGATTTGGTCACAGTTGCTTCGTACAAAGATCCCTTGGATTCTTTTTTACTGCTAAAAAACGCCCAGTACAAAAGGTTGTTTGCGATGGACGTAAACCAAGGAAATTTGTGGGTGTATTTGTAGAGGAACTTTGAAGCAGTTCTTCGGTGTTTGAGGTATCCGGGACCGTTGTTTTCAACAACTTCAGTGTTTGCAGGGATTTTGTCACCTGTGATTACATAGCCTTTGCCGGTATGTGGCAACCAAAGAACGCGGTAAAACGCGTATTTCTCTACTTTTTCTTTGAGCTGGTGCATCCATGTTGCGTCTTTTTGAGGTCCTTCTTTGAGGTGCAGTGTGTAGAGAGGTTCACATTGAAAAGTAATGGTAGAAAACACGCCCAATACTCCTATGGAAACACGCAGAGCCTCCATGAGTACATCACCTTCTTTGACAATTTTGACAGAGCCGTCTGCCAAAACAACGCGGAACTCACTCACATAAGTAGCCAGCAGTGAACCACTGGTTCCGTGGGTACCGGTAGCCAGGGCACCTCCGATGGTGACGGTGTTGATGTCGGGCAGGCAAGGAATGCACCAACCATTAGATTCAACAGTTGCAATCAAGTCTGCTAGGAGCATCCCCGATTCAACGGTGATGCTTCGTTTGGCATCGTCATAGCTTACCAGTTTGTTGTATGAACGCATGTCGATCAAAGTGCCGACTCCGGCGCCGATGTCAGAGGAAGATTGTTTGCTTCCAAAAAAGCGGACTTTGTCTGATTGCGCTACAATTTCTTGCAGTTCTTTTTCGTCGTGTACGGTATAGAGGTCTTGGAATGTGTGTGTGATGTTTTCATTCCAACTCGTCCAAACTCCTTTGTTTTCTTTTGTCATAGGTAACATCGTTCTGAGGGGTAAAGGTACAAAATGTTTAACTTTTATTCAATATAGTTAAACATAATATTTTTTTAAGAAGTGTTGTTAGAGAAAAGTGTCAAATTATTTCCAAGATGCGCTCTGTAGGCCTGCCGATTACCGCTTTGTCGCCGTTGGATACAATGGGTCTTTCGATCAGTTTAGGGTGAGCAGTCATGGCGGCAATGATGTCGGTGTCCGAAAGTGTTTTTCCTTTGTAGTTTTCCTTCCAGATGGCTTCGTTTTTACGGATGAGTGCCAAAGGAGAAATTCCCAATAGTGCAATTATGCGCTCCAACTCTTTTTTATCAAGTGGGTTTTTTAGGTACAGGATTGTTTCGAATTCGTGTTTTGAATTTTCTAACAAGGCCAAGCCTTGACGGCTTTTGGCACAACGTGGATTGTGGTATAGTTTGATCATTTGTTGTTGTTTAATATTCGATCCCCAATGCTTTCAACTCTTTGTCGAGTTGTTCTGGAGAATTGAAATGAATTCCGTGGATGCCAAGTTTCCTAGCAGCGACCACATTGTCGTAGTTGTCGTCGATAAATACCGCGCTTTCCGCTTGAATCTGATAGCGTTCCAAAAGGATTTTGTAGATCGCATCAAATGGTTTTCTTGTTTTTTCTTCTCCTGAGACTACAACTCCTTGAAAAGTGGTTAGAAAAGGAAACAATTCCAATGCCGTTGGCCAAGTTTCCGCACTCCAATTGGTCAAGGCGTAATAGCGGTAGTTTTTTGATTTTTTCAAGGCTTCAAAAATGGACAATGTCCCTTTGATGGCGCCCGAAAACATTTGTGGCCACTGCTCGTAATAAGATCGAATCAAGGTTTCGTGTTCAGGGAATTCTGCAATTTTTAGTTGGTTGGCCTCTTCGATGCTGCGTCCAGCGTCTTGGGCAACGTTCCATTCGGAAGTGCAAATGGTGTTTAAAAACCAATTTACTTTTTCGGGATTGTCCTTAAATATTTTTCGGTACACATATTCGGGATTCCAATCGACCAAAACGCCTCCCAAGTCGAAAATGACGGTTTTAATTTTTTTGTTCATAGCTGTTGCATAGGAGGGGTTACAATTCGTTGTCGGTTGTGGGTTGGCTGTTGCGCATCAAATAGGCTTTTAAAAGGGCGTCGATATCTCCGTTCATCACGGCATCGATGTTTCCTGTTTCAAATCCTGAGCGGACGTCTTTTACGAGTTTGTAGGGATGCATGACGTAGTTGCGTATTTGAGAACCAAATTCAATTTTCATTTTATTGGCTTCAATTGCATTTCGTTTTGTCATTTTCTTTTGCAGTTCAATTTCGTACAGTTGGGATTTTAGCAATTGCATGGCCTTGCTTTTGTTGTCCAATTGAGAACGTGTTTCTGAATTTTCAATCATGATTCCAGAGGGTTTGTGACGCAGCCGTACTGCTGTTTCGACCTTGTTTACATTTTGGCCACCGGCGCCACTCGCACGCATGGTTTCCCACGAAATGTCTTTGGGATTGATTTGTATTTCAATGCCCTCGTCTACAAGCGGGTATACATAGACGGAGGCAAATGAGGTATGGCGTTTGGCATTGCTGTCAAAAGGGGAGATGCGCACCAAACGGTGTACGCCGTTTTCCCCTTTTAAAAAGCCAAAGGAGTATTCGCCTTCAATTTCGACAGTGACGGTTTTGATTCCTGTGACATCACCTCCTTGGTAGTTCAGTTCTTTTACTTTGTATCCTTTGCTTTGTGCCCACATCAAGTACATGCGCAGGAGCATGTTGGCCCAATCACAACTTTCGGTGCCTCCGGCACCCGCTGTAATTTGTAAGACGGCATTCAAATTGTCTCCTTCTTCAGAAAGCATGTTTTTGAATTCGATTTCTTCCAAGAGGTTTTTCAGTTTGATTTCTAGATCGTTGAGTTCTCCTTCTTCTGCTTCTCCCTCTTTGTGAAATTCAAAGAGAACCGTGAGGTCTTCACAGAGCGAAACGATGAGTTCGTAATCTGCGACCCACTTTTTTAGAAAACGAAGGTTTTTCATCACCAACTCTGCTTTTTTGGAGTCGTTCCAAAAATCGGGATTGGCACTTTTTTCCTCTTCGTTTTTGATCAAAATTTCTTTTTTGTCAATTTCTAGATAGGATTTTAAGGCCTGTGCCCTTTCGCTGTAATTGTCAAGCTGTTCTTGTGAAATCATACAACAAAAATAAACAAATATCTGAGTTTTGTCCTTCATTTGAAAAATTCTATTTGAGAAGATTTATAGCATACTGCCCGCTGGTATTGGAGGAATCCTTTTTGTTTTTTAGGCCTTTAATGTGAAATGTTTTTGAGGTATCTTTGCTTTTTTAATTTAGAAGAAGATGCACAAAGAAATAGCGACATTCGCAAACGGATGTTTTTGGTGTACAGAAGCTGTTTTTCAGCGACTGAAAGGAGTGTTGGAAGTCCGTTCAGGATTTAGTGGAGGCAACATTAAAAACCCGGCGTATCGCGAAGTTGTTACTGGTCGAACTGGACATGCTGAAGTGTTGCACATACACTACGATGCGGCCGTGATTTCCTTTCAAAAATTGTTGGAAGTTTTTTTTGCTACCCATGATCCCACAACTCTAAACCGCCAAGGAAACGATGTGGGTACCCACTACCGCTCCGCAATTTTTTTTCACAATACAGCTCAAAAACAAACCGCGGAGGAATTTATCAGCCTTTTGGAAAAGGCGGCTATTTTTGAGGCGCCTATCGTCACAGAAATAAACTCTTTTGAAGCTTTTTATCCTGCCGAAGCGTACCACGAGAATTATTTTGAACGTCACCAAGAGGAACCTTATTGTAAGCTCGTCATCCAACCCAAACTTCAAAAATTTCTCAAAACTTTTTCTGAGGATTTGAAGAATTAAATTGAAGGGCATAGCAAGCCATTTCTTTAACATATTTTTTTATCAGCTTCTCACGATCAACAGACAATCATTTGTTTTGGTTCAAACAATCTCCATTGCAATTTTGATAAGTGGATAAGCTTCTATCCGATCGGTCGTTCATTTCTTTATCACACACATTGAGTACATTTTATATTGAGTTTTGATGGCAATTTCTTTCAAAAGGCGCGTTTTTGCTTCGCATTGTTTTAGAATGCTGCGGTGAGGTTTGTCCAACTGTTTATGCTTTGAGTACCGATGTGTTCAAATGAGTTGCACAAAAAAAACGATTGAATTGCTCCAATCGTTTCGTCGTGTTTTTGTTTGGGGAGTTTACAAGTGAATCACCTCGTCATAGGCATCTGCTACCGCCTCCATCACTGCTTCGCTCATGGTCGGGTGGGGGTGGATGGTTTTGAGTACCTCGTGTCCTGTTGTTTCCAATTTTCGGCCCAAGACAGCTTCTGCAATCATGTCCGTCACACCGGCTCCAATCATATGGCATCCGAGCCATTCACCATATTTGGCGTCAAAAATAACTTTGACAAAACCGTCTTTGGTTCCCGCAGCACTTGCTTTACCAGAGGCTGAAAACGGGAATTTCCCAACCTTTATTTCGTAACCTGCTTCCAAGGCTTTGGCTTCTGTCATTCCTACAGAAGCAATCTCAGGCGAGGCATAGGTACAACCAGGAACATTTCCATAGTCGATAGCTTCGGTGTGCAATCCGGCTATTTTTTCGATACAGGTGATTCCTTCGGCAGATGCGACGTGCGCCAATGCTTGTCCAGGGACCACATCTCCGATGGCATAATAGCCTGGAATGTTGGTTTGGTAAAAATCATTGACCAATATTTTATCTCTGTCTACGACGATTCCTACGTCTTCCAGTCCAATGTTCTCGATGTTGGATTTGATACCAACCGCCGAAAGGACGATGTCTGCTTCCAGCTTCTCTTCTCCTTTTTTTGTTTTTACAGTTGCGATCACTCCTTTTCCTGAAGTGTCTACAGACTCAACAGAAGCGTTGGTCATTACTTTGACGCCTGATTTTTTGAGTGATTTTTCAAACTGTTTGGAAACGTCTAGATCTTCTACAGGAACGATGTTTGGCATGAATTCAACAATCGTTACTTCGGTGCCCATCGTGTTGTAGAAATGTGCAAATTCTACGCCGATGGCTCCAGATCCTACTACAATCATTTTTTTAGGTTGCTCAGGAAGTGTCATTGCTTGACGGTATCCGATGACCTTTTTTCCGTCTTGGGGAAGGTTTGGCAACACTCGCGAACGCGCACCTGTAGCGATGATGATGTGGTCGGCATCATATGTAGTTTCCTTTCCATCCTCAGCGGTAACGAGGACTTTTTTTCCAGTTTGTATCTTTCCAAAACCGCTGATCACATCGATTTTATTTTTTTTCATCAAAAAGGAAATCCCTTTGCTCATTCCTTCAGCCACTCCGCGACTTCTCTTGATGACGGCCTGAAAATCTTTGTCGATGGCTTCGGCTTTCAATCCGTATTCATCCACATGTTTCAAATAATCATATACCTGTGCACTTTTCAAAAGTGCTTTTGTAGGAATACATCCCCAGTTCAAGCAGATTCCTCCCAAGCTTTCTTTTTCGATGACAGCCGTTTTGAATCCCAACTGAGATGCTCTAATAGCGGTTACATAGCCTCCAGGTCCAGTACCGATAACAATTACGTCGTATTTCATGTGTTTTAATTTTAATGTTTCAATGTCCAAAACAATGCTGCAAATTTAGCAAAACTCTGTTTAATTTTTAAGCGCTTTGGCAGAATTTCGATTTCGATGCCTCAAGTCCAAAGTTCTTATCTTTTTCGCAACAAAGCGACTTACATTCTTTCAGGTACGTGGATTCCCAATGTATTGAATCCGGATTTGATAATTTCCCCCACTTTTTTCGACAGTTGCGTTCGGAAAATTTTCAAGCCTTCGTCTTCACAACCCAAGATATAAGAGCTTTGGTAAAAGGAATTGTAATCTTTGACCAAGTCGTAAGTATAGTTGGCGATGATGGCAGGACTTTGGTTTTTTGCCGCCAATTGTACTGTTTCCGGAAAAATTTGCAGCTGCTTGATCAAGTTTTTTTCTTTGTTGCTCAGCGTGATTTCAGCGATGGGTTTGGCAATGTCAAAGTCGGCTTTTCTGAGGATGGATTGGATTCTCGCATAGGTGTATTGGATGAATGGCCCTGTATTTCCATTGAAATCAATCGATTCTTTGGGGTCGAACAGAATCCTCTTTTTGGGGTCTACTTTTAAGATGTAATATTTCAATGCGCCCAATCCGATGGTTTGGTAGAGCGCTTCTTTTTCTGAGTCGTTATACCCCTCCAGTTTTCCGAGTTCTTGAGAGAGCTCTTTTGCAGTCTGCACCATTTCTGCAATCAATTCGTCTGCATCGACGACGGTTCCCTCTCGAGACTTCATCTTTCCGGAAGGCAAATCCACCATTCCGTATGAGAGGTGGTGCATGTTGTCAGCCCAAGAAAAACCAAGCTTTTTTAAAATCAAAAACAACACCTTGAAATGGTAGTCCTGTTCGTTTCCTACAGTATAAGTCAGGGAATCAATGTCAAAATCACGAAAACGTTCGATGGCCGTTCCCAAATCTTGGGTGATGTATACGGACGTTCCGTCTGAACGCAGGACAATTTTTTCATCGAGTCCCTCGTCGGTCAAGTCAATCCATACAGATCCGTCGTCTTTTTTGTAAAAAACACCCTTCTTCAAACCGTTGTTTACCACGTCTTTTCCGAGTAGGTAGGTATTGCTTTCAAAATAATTTTTGTCAAAATTAACCCCCAAGGCTTTGTAGGTCGTGTCAAAACCGTCGTAAACCCACTGGTTCATTTTTTTCCACAAGGCTACTACTTCCGGTTTGCCTGCTTCCCACTGCAACAACATTTTTTGTGCTTCCATCAAAATGGGTGCTTGTTTTTTTGCTTCTTCTTCTGAAGTGCCTGCAGCAACGAGCTTGTTGATTTCTTCTTTGTATGCTTTGTCAAAGGCGACGTAGTAATTTCCGACGAGTTTGTCTCCTTTTAGTCCCGTGCTTTTAGGAGTCTCGTTTTGGCCAAATTTTTGCCAGGCAAGCATGCTCTTACAGATGTGGATCCCTCGATCGTTGATGATCTGTGTTTTGTAGACTTTTTTCCCGGATGCTTCCAGGATTTTGGAAACGGAAAAACCCAGCAAATTGTTTCGGACATGTCCCAAATGCAACGGTTTGTTGGTGTTGGGAGACGAGTATTCCACCATCACTGCCTGTTCCGCGACTATGGGACTACAGATTCCGTAGTCAGCTGTGTTGAAAAGAGCAGCAAAGCTTTCTGTGTAATAACGGTCTGCAATGCTGAGGTTTAAAAAACCTTTCACCACGTTGAAGCTTTCAACTTCTGCAACTGCCTCCACAAGGTAGTTCCCGATTTGGGTGCCGATGGCTTCGGGATTGCCTCTCAAAACTTTCAACAAAGCAAACACCACGATGGTGATGTCGCCGTCAAACTCTTTTTTGGTGGCTTGAAATTCTACCGTTTCGATTTCTTTTTCGAAAAGGGTTGAAGCGGCTTGTTTGACAGCCGTAGAAAGGATGTTTTGAATGTGCATAGGAACGCGAGTTATTCCGGCAAATTTAGGAATAAATGGGCCGGTGTACAATTTTACTTTTAAAAAAGCGGAAAAAAGAGGTGCCGGTTTGTTTGACTCGATTCTTCCTAGGGTTGCGAATGTCATTTCACCGCATTGGACAAACAAAATTCCCCTATCTTTGCTCCATGGAAAAACGTTTAGAAACACTGCTTAAAGACGCAAAAGAGGTCGAAAAAGAATCGAGAAAATACTTTCAACGACTCAAAAGACGTACGCCCAAAACCCTGGATTTGACCATGCAAGCCTTGCACGAGGAAGAATTTGCCAAAACAGACTGTTTGACCTGTGCCAATTGTTGCAAAACGTCCAGTCCCATTTTTACCCCAAAAGACATCCAGCGCATTTCGAAACACTTTCGAATGAAAGAAGTGGACTTTATGACGCAGTTTTTAGAACGTGACTCAGACGATTTCTATGTGTTGCAATCCGTTCCCTGTACGTTTTTGGACACACAAGACAACAGTTGTTCGATTTACGACGTGCGCCCAAAAGCCTGCAGTGAATACCCACATACCAATCGAAAAAAATTCATACAAATTACAGAACTGACCCTGAAAAACACAGAAATCTGTCCTGCAGCTTTTGCAATTGTAGAAAACTTAAAAAAAACACTTCCGCTTGGTGGAAAAAAAACATTGTAAATCACGGAAGCTTGCATCATTGAATCCGAAATGCAAATAACGATGCCAAAAGTCACATTGAGATCGACCAAGTTTTTTGCTGTTTTTTACGGCGACACCCTTGCTGAAAAGGAAATCTATGCACGCTCGTTTGAGGTTGCAATGGACCATAACAATGCGGTTTTTTCTTTGAAAATACTTTCGGGTTTGGATGCGGATTCGGTAGTTGAAAACTTAGCAAATTTGGATACTTTTGTATTGGAAGATGCTTTTTTATGTTCCAAGATGGCTGCCTTTCTTCAAGCACATCCAAAGCCAAATCAATTGAAATTGGTGTTCCAAGGACTTCCCAATGCCCGTTTTCAAATTGCACGTGTTAAATTCCAGACAACACGGGTGGTTTTGTACAGTCAGCAACGCAATTCGACTCGGTTTTAATCGTACAAGAGGTATTTTTGACGGATTTTTTGAAAGGCTTTTAAGTCTTTTTGCCAAGAGGCTTCAATTTCTTTTGGGGATTTTTGGGCTTCCAACTGTTTTTGCAGTTCTGTATTTCCAACGTGTTTTGTAAAGGTTTTGCCAAAAAACAAGGTTTTGTTCGGAGACTTTTGATAGGCGTCTGCCAACCAAGAGATGTTGATTTTAGACAGTCTTGGGGACGAGGACAGGTCCACACCATAGCAACGTTGGCCGCGGTGTTTTGGATATTTGCTTCCGAAGTTGGGGAGTGGTGTGTAGAAAAAAGTTCCTTTTGGAAAATCAGGGGCTCCGTATCTTTGGAACTGAAATTCAGTTCCTCTACCTGCATTGACAGGTGTTCCTTCAAAGAAACCCAAGCTGGGATAGCAGTTTACGGCTGTGGCATTGGGCAGGTTGGGAGAGGGGCGTATCGGAAGTTGGTACCTCGTTTGGTGTATGTATTTTTGCAGTGGAATGACCGTCAAGTCACAGGTGCGGCCATTTTTTAGCCAGCGCTCTCCATTGATCATTTGAGCGTATTCTCCGATTGTCATTCCATAGACCAATGGAACGGCATGCATGCCAATAAAACTTTTGTGTTCCGGCTGCATCATCGGACCGTCTACATAATGGCCGTTTGGATTGGGTCTGTCCAAGACCAAGACAGGGATGTTGTTTTCCGCACAGGCTTCCATCACATAGTGCAAGGTAGAGAGATAGGTGTAAAAGCGCACTCCAACATCTTGGATGTCAAAAAGGACAAGCTCTACGTTTTTCAATTGAGCATCAGTGGGTTTCCTGTTTTTTCCATAAAGTGAAACCAAAGGCAACCCTGTTTTTAAATCCTTTGAGTCTTCTATGTGTTCGGAGGCATCTGAGCTTCCTCGAAATCCGTGTTCTGGTGTAAAAACCTTGGCAATGGTTATATTTAGTTTTTGCAAAGAATCGATCAAATGTTTGTAGGAGCTGTGTTCCGAATTTTTAAATAGGACGGAAGTCTGATTCGCGACAATTCCAATTTTCTTGTGCTTGAGTAGAGGGAGGTACTTGGGGATTTGGTTGGCGCCCACAACCGGTTGCACTGTGGAGAACTGTTGTTTTTCCTGTGCGATGCAAATGCCATTTAGAAAAACCAACAGGAAAAGGAGTGCCTTGGAATTTAGGAAGCATTTGGAAACTCCAAATAGTAATTTAGAAATTCCACCGACCCAATTATTATGTGTATTTTTGAATTCCAACATTGATTCCATCAGATTGAATTACGAATTGTTTATAGCCAGAAGGTTTAGGTCTGCTAAAAAAGATAAAAGTAGCATATCCGCTCCAATAATAAAAATTGCCATCACGGCAATTGCTTTGGGCATGGTCATGATGTTGGTCACCCTTGCCACTGGTTTGGGATTGCAAAATAAGATTCGAGAGAAAATAGCTGTTTTTAAAGGACATGTTCAGATTGTGAGTTTTGACAACAATGCGTTGGAGACAACTCAAAATCCAATTTCAAAAACCCAAGATTTTTACCCTGATTTTTCAGCATTGCCGGGTGCAAAACACGTGCAAGTATTTGCCAGCAAGGCGGGAGTTATTCGGACGGAAACCGATTTTGAAGGAGTTGTTTTTAAAGGAGTGGATACCGGTTACGATTGGTCAGGAATTGAAGAATATCTCGTCTCAGGAACACTTCCTTTATTGGAGGGCGCAACGAGCAATGAGGTGCTGATTTCGTCTGTTCTTTCCAAGCGATTGGACTTGAAGTTAGGGACTGCATTTGACACCTATTTTGTCAAAAACCAAGCGGGTAAATTGCCCAACAGACGTATTTTTAAAGTTGCGGGAATTTACAATTCAGGTTTTAAGGATTTCGACGAAACCTATGTGTTGGGAGACATTCGTCATCTTCAGAAAATCAACAAGTGGCAGGAAAATCAAGTTGGTGGGTTTGAGGTTTTTTTGGAAGATTTTGATGCGATTGAAATTCTTGGAGATCAGATTTACAGCAGCATTGACCCTGTATTGAACAGTCATACACTCACAGATTTGTATCCGGATATTTTTGATTGGTTGCGCTTGTTTGACACCAACATCGCCATCATCATCGGTTTGATGATTTGGGTGGCAGGCATCAACATGATCACTGCTTTGCTGGTGCTGATTTTGGAACGTACGCAGACCATAGGCATACTTAAAACCTTGGGGAGTACCAATTGGAGCATTCGAAAATTGTTCTTGTACAATGCTTCTTATTTGATTCTAAGAGGTCTTGTGATTGGAAATGCGATTGGGATTTCCTTGTTGTTGTTTCAGAAATATTTTGGAATCATCCGTTTAAATCCAGATACTTATTATGTGGATACAGCGCCTGTATACCTGAACTTGTGGCATGTATTCTTTTTAAACCTCGGCACCTTGTTGTTGTGCTTGTTGATGCTTTTGTTGCCGTCTTATTTCATCACAAGGGTTCGACCTGCAAAAGCAGTAAAATTCGAGTAAAAAGAGTGGCTTTAGATTTTCAAGCTTTTGAACATTTCTTGCAGCAAAGGATCGGAGGGTCTTGGAGCATATGCATCCACAATTTTTCCTTCGGGATCGATCAAAATAAACCTTGGAATTCCTGAGATTTGATAGGCTTGAGCAAAGGACTGGTCGCCATTGGCAAACAGTTGGACTCCTGTCATGTTTTTGTTCTGAACCATTTGACGCCATTTATTTTCTGCATTGATTTGGTCGATGGAGATGCTTACAAAAGTGATGTTTTTGCCGTGGTATTTCGTTTCCAATTCGTTCAAATAAGGGATTTGTTGTATGCAAGGTCCGCACCAAGTTGCCCAGATATCCAAATAGACATATGTGCCTTTGAAATCCTCCAAAGAGCTGACGCCTCCCGCATGGTTTTTGTAATTGGAAAAAGAGGGGGAGAGGGCTCCTTTTTGAGTGCTTTTGGACGCGGCATATTGTGTTTCTAAGTAGTCGTAAAGCTTTGCGTTGTTTGCGGCTTCTGCGTTTGCAAAAGGGGCGTCTAAGCCAGCGTGTTTGTCGAGAAGCATTTGGTTTTTTTCTTTTATTTCGACCAAGCTTTTTTCAAAAGACTCGGGCTTGAGTGCCATCAAATCTACCGTACGCATCTGTTCGTTGTTCAAAGCGATTTTTTCTGTGATGTAATTGGTGTTTTGAGCGCCTTTTCCACCAAATTCAAAATTCTCACCATCGATGTGTACGGTCAGTTCAAACCCATTTAGAAGGTAGGCAAGGGTTTGTTGCTCACCAATGCGAATGGCATAAAACGAAGCGTTGTAGGAACTAGTGTCTTCCAACGCTTTCAAATGCAAAGTGTCTTCAAAAGAGCCGTCCTCTTGAATCTCAATTTCTTTTTGGTAGGAATTGTTTTGGACAATCAGGGTTTTTTCGCTGCTGTTTTTCACGGTTCCAACTATGGTGATGTGCTCCTTTTTTTTATGGGTACATGCCGTTAGGGCAATTGCGAGTAGGAAGAGGTGAAATGCTTTCATTGGGTTGTTTTTTTAAAAGTACAAGATACGGATTCTCTGCAAAGGAGCAATTTCTGGTGGTGCATATTAACACAGAATTAAGTTCCTGTGGAGGCATAAAAAAACCCTTTGTTGTACAAAGGGTTTTAAAAAAAATCAGTAAAAAATCTAAGCCAGCATAGTGACTGGATTTTCAATGTATTGCTTCAAAGTGTTCAAGAAGGCAGCTCCTACAGCACCGTCAATGGTTCTGTGGTCACAAGCGAGAGTTACTTTCATGATATTTCCTACGACAATCTGACCATCTTTGACAATCGGTTGTTGATTGATACCTCCTACGGATAGAATGGCAGAGTTGGGTTGGTTGATGATGGAGGTAAACTCTGTCACACCAAACATCCCTAAGTTGGAAACGGTAAACGTGCTTCCTGACATTTCTGCAGGCGATAGTTTTTTGTTTTTTGCTTTGATGGCTTTGTCTTTTACTTCTGCACCAATTTCTGTAAGGCTCTTGCTGTCTGTAAAAGGTATGACTGGAACAACCAATCCATCTTCGATGGCAACCGCGACACCCACACTGATGTGGTTGTTGTAGATCGTTTTGTCATCGGTCCATTCTGTATTGATTTGTGGGTGTTTTTTCAAAGCCATTGCACAGGCTTTTACGACCATGTCATTGAATGAAACTTTGGTGTCTGGCAAGGCGTTGATCTCTTTTCGAGAAGCCATGGCATTGTCCATGTTGATGTCCATGCCAATGGTAAAGTTGACAGCAGTGGTTTGGGAATTGTCCAAAGCACGAACGATTGCCTTTCGCATTTGTGAATTTTTTACTTCTGTCTGACTCACTTCTCCAACAGGAGCTGTTACAGTGAAAGCAGGTGCATCGGCAACAATTACGTCTGTAAAGTTTTCAACATCTGTTTTTATGATGCGCCCTCCTTCTCCGGATCCAACGATTTTCGCCAAATTGATGCCTTTTTCTTGTGCCAATGCTTTGGCCAACGGCGAAGCGATGATGCGTCCGTTTTCTGACTGAATCGCACTGACTTTTTTGGCAGCGCTTGGTGCTGGCGCACTCGCAGCCGGTTTTGATGGAGTTGCTGCTGCTGTTGGTGGAGTTGGAGTAGGTGTGTCTTTTTTGGGTGTTTCTACTGCTGCTGCAGGACTTGCCGTTTCCGTCGTAAATGAATTGACGACATCCGTCACATCGGTACCACTTTCACCGATGATGGCCAACAAGGAATCTACAGGAGCCGTTTCTCCTTCTTGCAATCCGATGTATAGCAAGGTCCCCTCGTTGAAAGATTCAAATTCCATGGTGGCTTTGTCAGTTTCAATTTCGGCAAGAATGTCTCCCTCAGCAACAACATCTCCCACTTTTTTCAACCAAGCAGCGACGGTGCCGTCGGTCATGGTGTCACTCAAACGCGGCATGGTAACCACAGTGATGTTTTCAGGGAGGGTTGTCGTTTCAGCAGCAGGTGCCACAGCGACAGGTGTTTCTTCTTTTTTGGCTGCTTCAGGGCTTGTTGCTTCTGCAACAGGAGCCGCAGCATCACCCGCCAACAAGGCAGAAAAATCTTCGCCCTCTTCTCCGATGATCGCCAACAAGGCATCTACGGGAGCAGTTTCGCCTTCTTGCAGTCCGATGTGCAATAAAAACCCTTCGTTGAAAGATTCAAATTCCATGGTGGCTTTGTCAGTTTCAATTTCGGCAAGAATGTCTCCTTCTTCAATTTTGTCACCAACTTTTTTCAACCATTGTGCTACGACACCTTCTGTCATCGTATCACTTAAACGGGGCATTGTAATTATTTGTGCCATAGTATTTTTATGTTTTTAGTGTGGGATTGCTCTAGACAATCGGTCCACTTGTACGTGTGTTTTTTTAGGCGGGTTTGATAAAAGGATAGTCTTCTTGCTCGTATACCACATCGTACAATTGCTGTACTTCTGGATAGGGTGATTCTTCAGCAAACTTCTCACATTCAGCCACTTTACTTTTTACGTCTTTTTCGATTGCTTTGATTTCATCAGCAGTCAGGTAGTCCTTTTCTTTGATGATGTCCAATATTTGTGTGATTGGATCAATTTTTTTGTATTCGGCAACCTCGTCTTTTGTTCTGTAGTGTTGTGCATCTGACATGGAATGTCCTCTGTATCTGTAGGTTTTCATTTCTAGGAAAGTGGGGCCGTTTCCTGAACGTGCTCTTTCCATGGCTTCGTGCATGGCTTCTGCTACTTTGATTGGGTTCATGGCATCTACGGGCCCACAAGGCATTTCGTATCCCAAGCCTAATTTCCAAATGTCTTCGTGGTTGGCCGTGCGCTCTACAGAAGTACCCATGGCATAGCCATTGTTTTCAACAATAAAAACAACGGGTAATTTCCAAAGCATGGCCATGTTAAATGTTTCGTGTAAGGACCCTTGTCTTGCGGCTCCGTCTCCGAAGCAGCAAATGGTCACCGCTCCTGTGTTGTGGTATTTGTCTCCAAAAGCCATTCCAGCACCTAAGGGAATTTGACCTCCTACAATTCCATGACCTCCATAAAACCCTTTTTCTTTGGAAAAGATGTGCATCGATCCTCCCATACCGTGAGAAGTTCCTGTGACCTTTCCGTACAATTCAGCCATCACTCTTTTGGGATCGACACCCATACCGATCGGTTGCACGTGATTTCTATAGGCAGTGATCATTTTGTCTTTACTCAAATCCATTACGTGCAAGGCTCCAGCCAAAATGGCTTCTTGTCCATTGTAAAGGTGTAAAAACCCCCTTACTTTTTGTTGTATGTAAACTGCAGCCAGCTTGTCTTCAAACTTTCTCCAAAACAACATGTCTTTGAACCAGTTGATATAAGTTTCTTTTGTGATTTTCTTCATGGTGTATTTAATAGGTAAATAGCGTATGCCCGCAAAAATAAGACAATCCCCATAAAGTTGGAAGAAAACCCCTGCTTTTTTTCGGTTCGAAGCGTCGAAGTTTCAAAATCTTAAAATATAGCGCACAAAAACAAAAAACCCAAGATTTTTTCTTTAGATTATTTAATAATTCTCAGTTTGTGTGTTGTTTCTATGAATAATTACGAATCACAGGTCAAATATGCGGTAATTCTTACAAAATTAATAATTCACAACCGGTTGAATCTCAGTTGCAAAAAGGACTAGAAATGGCTTTTTAGTCACACAATTCTATAGAGGTCATACGGGTGCTTTTTCAGCATAGGCTTCTACTGGGGTGCAGGAACAAATAAGGTTGCGGTCTCCGAAGGCATCGTCTACACGACGAACAGCGGGCCAGAATTTAGTATCCGCTACAAAATCCAAAGGGAAAGCAGCTTGTTGGCGGCTGTATTTGAATTCCCAATTGTCATCTGTTAGGAGCTGTAGGGTATGCGGCGCATTTTTTAAAACCGAACTGTCGTCATGTACTTCTTCAGCATCAATTTCTTTTTTGATTTCGAGTAGGGCGTCTGCAAACTTATCCAACTCCTCTTTTCCTTCACTTTCGGTAGGTTCGATCATTAGCGTACCTGCAACCGGAAAGGAAACGGTGGGCGCGTGGTATCCGTAATCCATCAAACGCTTGGCGATGTCTACAACTTCCACTCCTTTGCTTTTGAATTCCCTGAAATCCACAATCATTTCATGTGCACAAAAGCCATTTTCTCCAGTGTACAAAATCTCATAAGCACTTTCCAGACGTTTTTTGATGTAATTGGCATTGAGAATGGCTATTTCAGTTGCAGCCTTCAATCCAGTGGCACCGAGCATTTTGATATAGCCATAGGAAATCAACAGAACCAAAGAGGAGCCCCAAGGCGCTGATGAAATTGCGGAGATGGCTTTTTCACCACCAGTGGGTACGATGGGGTTGGTCGGTAAAAAAGGAGCCAAGTGTTTCGCGACGCAAATTGGGCCGACTCCGGGGCCGCCACCACCATGCGGTATGGCAAAGGTTTTGTGCAGGTTTAAGTGACAGACATCTGCACCGATCTTCGCAGGATTTGTCAAGCCTACCTGCGCGTTCATATTGGCACCATCCATATATACTTGACCGCCGTATTGGTGAATCAATTCGTTGATTTCTCGAATGCCACTTTCAAAGACTCCGTGGGTGGAAGGGTAGGTAACCATAAGTGCTGCAAGACGGTCTTTGTAAAGAAGGACTTTTTCTTTGAGGTCTTCAAAATCGATGTTTCCTTCAGCAGTCGCCTTTGTCACCACCACTTCCATTCCCGCCATGACGGCAGAAGCGGGGTTCGTACCGTGAGCGGACGAGGGAATCAGACAAATGTTGCGTTGCGGGTTGCCATTGGATTCGTGGTACGCTTTGATGACCATCAATCCAGCATATTCACCTTGTGCTCCTGAATTGGGTTGTAAAGAAGTGGCATCAAAGCCTGTGATTTCGTTTAGGTCAGCTTCCAATTGTTTGAAAACTTCTTGGTATCCGCCTGTTTGTTCTAGAGGTGCAAAGGGATGTATGTTGGCCCAATTGGCCCAGCTTAGCGGGAACATTTCAGCTGCAGCATTCAATTTCATGGTACAGGATCCCAAAGCAATCATGGAGTGGTTGAGGGAGAGGTCTTTCCGTTCTAGTTTTTTGATGTACCGCATCATTTCGGTTTCTGAGTGGTATCTGTTGAAAACAGGATTTTCTAGAAAAGAAGTCGTCCTTGAAAGATTTTGAGGTATCGTAATTTGAGGGTTTACAAATGTTACTTCACTGAATGTTTTGTTTTCTGATTTTGCAATGATTTTAATGATTTCATTGATGTCGTTCAATGTGGTTGTTTCGTTCAGTGAAATACTAACAGTATTGTGGCTTGTATAATGGAAATTTACATTTAGCAATTCTGCATTTTTTTTTATTTTTTGAGTGTCAGAGACCTGTACATCAAGCGTGTCAAAAAAAGTTTCATTGATTTGAAGGATGCCTAATTTTGTCAGCTCTTCATGAAGCGTAAAAGCCAATTGATGTATTTTATTGGCAATGTATTTTAATCCGTTAGGCCCGTGATAAACACCATACATTCCTGCCATAACAGCAAGTAATACTTGAGCTGTACAGATATTTGAAGTCGCTTTTTCTCTTTTTATATGTTGTTCACGTGTTTGTAGCGCCATGCGCAAGGCACGATTTCCATTGCGGTCTTTGGTGACACCGATTATGCGTCCTGGAATGTTTCTTTTATAGCTTTGTTTTGTGGCGAAATAGGCAGCATGAGGTCCTCCATACCCCATTGGAATTCCGAAGCGTTGCGTGGTGCCCACTACCACATCAGCGCCCCATTCTCCGGGAGGTGTCAAAAGTGTCAGACTCAACAGGTCTGCAGCGACGGCGACACGGATATCTTTTTGGTTGACGGCTGTTACAAATTCACGGTAGTCAGCAATTGCGCCATTTTTTTCAGGGTATTGCAACAAGGCACCAAAAAAAGTTTCGGTGACTGCTGCTGCGCACACTTTGCCAATGGAGAGAACGATGTTCAGAGGTTTGGCACGTGTTTCAAGGATGGCCAGTGTTTGTGGTAGCACACCTTCCGCAACAAAAAAGTGCAAAGCCCCTTGCTTTTTTTGAGCTCTGCTACGTGTGTTGTAAAGCATGATCATGGCTTCTGCTGCGGCAGTTCCTTCGTCTAAAAGGGAAGCGTTTGCCAATTCCATGCCAGTAAGTTCGCAGACGAGGGTTTGGAAGTTCAACAAGGCTTCCAAGCGTCCTTGAGCGATTTCTGCTTGGTATGGGGTGTAGGCGGTATACCAACCTGGATTTTCTAAGATGTTGCGTTGGATGACCCCCGGTGTGATGGTTGGGTGGTAGCCCAAGCCAATATAGTTTTTGAATAATTTATTTTGAATAGACAGTTTGTGCATGTGTGACAGGTATTCCTGTTCGCTCATGGCTTTGCTTAAATGGAGGTCTTTTGCAAGTCTGATGTCAGAAGGGATGGTTTTTTCAATCAGTTCTTCCTTGTTTTTTACTCCAACAGCCTGAAGCATTTGCGAGATTTCCAACTCTCTTGGTCCTATGTGTCGGGAAACAAATACGTCGGTTTTCATGGGTGAAGTAAGGTTCGTGAATTGCAATGCACAAATTTAATTATAAATGAAAATTTACTGCTTGATCGTGTAGAATAATTGTTAACTAAAATCTGAGGTTATGAACAAAAGCAAAAATGTACGCAAAGGTGGTAGTGCTTAAATATAGGAATCTACTATTTTTGTGCTGTGAACACTTTTGGAAAAATCTTTCAATTTTATGTGTATAGCAATTTGCATGTCTCGATGGCTGTGTATTGCTTGGTGCGCATGACCGGTTGTTTTTTGCAATTCGAAAATGCTAGGGAGGCCCTTTTTTTGGGGCTTTCGACTTTTGTATCTTACAATTTTATCCGGTACTTAAATTTTTTAGAGAACAAGTTGACAGCACACATAAATACTTGGTTTACAAAACATTTGAAGTTGCTTTTTTGGCTCGCTATTTTTGATGTTTTGGGGCTCTTGTTCCTGTCCAGGTCATTCCACGGGCTGTCTTTTTTGATTCTCCTGCCTTTTGTAGTGCTCACAGCGATGTATGGGCTGCCTTTTTTGAAATACAAAGGAGAAAACATTTCTTTGCGAAGGTTTCCGGGATTGAAAATAGTGAGCATTGCTTCTTCTTGGGCTGGCTTGTCTGTCTTGTTTCCATTGGTGTCCCAAAAAATTCCACTTTCGTTTTTGCACGGACTCTTTTTTTTACAACAATTTTTATTTGTCCTCGTATTGACATTGCCTTTTGACATTCGCGACTTGGGGGTGGACGCAAAACAATTGAAGACAATTCCTCAGTTGTTGGGTGTACAAAAGACCAAGTACTTGGGTGTGGTATTGTTGGTGTTGTTTGTCGGAATCTCTTATTTTACGATGCCTCTATTTTTCTTTTGGCATGCTTGTTTTGGTGCATTTCTTGTCGGGGTATTTTTACTTTTATCCAATAGGGAACAAGCCCATTACTATGCCTCTTTTTGGGGTGAAGGTATTCCAATCGTTTGGTATTTCGTCGCGTCTTTGTCAGTGCTTTGGCCTTGCTTCGTTGTTTCATAGCTTCTGTTTTTTAGAGCTATTTTAGTTTTGTTTTATTTTTCGACTAAATAGTTAAACAAAATATGTATATTTGTTTTGTACTAAAAAAAAACAATTGCATGCATTTTGAAACCAAAGGAATCGTTTACCGTTTGTCAGCCAAACAAAAGCTTCCCATGTCCTTAGACGAAGCCTGGGCATTTTTGTCCAGTCCCAAAAATTTAAAAACAATCACACCCGATTACATGGGCTTTGAAATTCTCTCAAAAGAAGAAACAGAGATGTATCCTGGGCAAATCATTCAATACATTGTCACCCCTGTTCTGGGAATTAAAACCCATTGGGTGACCGAGATTACCCATGTAAAAGACCGCTTTTATTTTGTTGACGAACAGCGTTTTGGACCCTATGTCCTTTGGCATCACAAGCATTTTGTAAGAGAGATTCCAGGAGGAGTTGAAATGGAAGACATCATTGACTACAAAATTCCATTAGGATTCATAGGCCGCTTGTTTCATCCTTTGTTGGTGAAGCCAAAATTGAAAGAGATTTTTTCCTACCGCAAACAGAAGTTAGAACAATTATTTGGTGTCTATGAAGCCTAAAATCTCCATATTTTGGTTTCGAAGAGATCTTCGTTTAGAAGACAACGTCGGGTTGTACCACGCTTTGTCCTCCGGAAATAAGGTGTTGCCTTTGTTTGTTTTTGACACGGATATTTTGGAAAATCTCGATGCCGATGACGCTCGTGTTACATTTATTCATGAAGAATTGACACGCATGCATCGTTTTCTTTCTGAAGTGGGTTCTTCCTTATTTGTAAGAAGGGGAAAAGTTACAGAGGTTTTCAAAGAGCTCCTAGATACTTTTGATTTGCAAGAGGTCTATGTCAATCGTGATTATGAACCTTATGCCACTCAGAGAGATGCAGAGGCAAAGGATTTTTTGTCGTTGATGAATGTACCGCTGTTGTCCTTTAAAGATCAAGTAATTTTTGAAACCAATGAAATTGTCAAACAAGATGGCAGTCCTTACAAGGTGTACACACCTTATTCGAAAAAATGGTTGTCACAACTGAGTGAAACTTTTTATGCGTGTTTTACAACTTCGGATTTGTTGGAGAACTTCTACAAATTTACATCGAATTTGATTTCTTTAGAGGAGATTGGTTTTCGTCCTTCTGCAATCAAAGTCCTACCATTTAACACCTCAGAAAGCATGGTAAATGGCTATGAGGGGACGCGAAATTTCCCCGGTGTCCAAGGGACCTCAAGATTGAGCCCTCATTTGCGTTTTGGAACGGTAAGTGTTCGAAAGTGTGTCCAAAATGCGCTAAAGAGCAGCAACACCACTTTTTTAAAAGAATTGATTTGGAGAGAGTTTTTTATGCAGATCTTATGGCATTTTCCCAAAACGGTACTGTGCAATTTCAAGCCCAAATACGATGGGATATTGTGGCGAAACAACCAGAAAGAGTACCAAGCTTGGTGTGATGGCAATACGGGTTATCCGATTGTAGACGCTGGGATGCGAGAATTGAACAGCACAGGTTTTATGCACAACAGAGTTCGTATGATCACTGCGAGCTTTTTATGCAAACACCTCTTGATCGATTGGAGGTGGGGAGAAATGTATTTTGCAAAAAAATTGTTGGATTTTGATTTGGCTCAGAATGTCGGAAATTGGCAATGGGTGGCTGGCACGGGTTGCGATGCAGCACCCTATTTTCGGATTTTCAATCCCACAGAACAAGTAAAAAAGTTTGACAAAGATTTCGCCTACATAAAAAAGTGGGTTCCGGAATTTCAAGAATTGACGTATGTCCTTCCTATAGTTAACCACAAGGAAGCGAGAGAGCGGTGTTTGAAAACGTACAAAGAAGGCTTGAACAACAACTAAACCAAACCGATGCCCTTGATCAAATGCATCAAAGACTCCATTAAGAGTTGGCGAGTTTGCATTGAAATATTGTTTTTAAACAAGGAATTGGTTACATTTAAGAATAGTAAAAACGTTACTTATGAATTCAATAAAAAATTCTTTTAGCATCAAAGATTTGGAAAATCTTTCCGGAATCAAAGCACACACCATTCGAATTTGGGAAAAACGCTACGGCCTTTTGAGTCCCGAACGCACCAAGACGAACATTCGTTTTTATTCTTTGGCAAGTTTACAGAATTTGTTGAACATTACATTGCTTTATAAAAATGGCATTAAAATTTCCAAGATATCGGCATTGAACTCAGAACAGATTTTGGAAGAATGCGACGCCATTGCTACTAAGACAGCAAATAGAAATCTGGTGAACAACAATCTTAAGATTGCTATGTTGAATTTTGATGCCCCAATGTTTGAGGCGACTTATCAAAAACTTTTAAAGGGTAAGAATTTTGGAAAGGTCTTTGTTTCTTACTTTGTACCCTTGTTGAAAGAGATTGGTTTTTTATGGCAAACAGACTCTATCATGCCTGCGCATGAGCACTTTATAACAGCTTTGATCAAACAAAAAATATTGATTCATATTGAAAAAGAGCAACACAAGCCCATTAGACAAAGCGAAACCTTTGTTTTATTTTTGCCAGAAAGTGAGATTCACGATTTAGGTTTGTTATATTTGTCCTATGAGTTGTTAAAAAGCGGCTACAAAGTGATTTATCTTGGGCAAAGTTTGCCCATCAAAAGTTTGGACCTGTTCTTGAACAACGACAACAAAACGACTTTTGTGAGTTACTGTACCGTAGCACCTTCTTCTGATGCGATTCAAAGTTATGTTGAAGAATTGCACGACCGAATCATTTCTAATTGCCATTCAGAATTGTGGTTGTTGGGAAACAAAGTATTGGAATTGGACGCGTCAAAACTTCCCGATACAACCAAAATATTTACCTCGGTCTCGGATGTTATACATTCGATGATTATTGAAAAAAGTTTGCAACTATGAGTAAAAAAGTACATGTTATAGGCTCTGGATTCTCCTCATTATCAGCGGCTTGTTACTTGGCACAAAAGGGATTTCAAGTGACCGTTTTTGAAAAAAATGACACATTGGGAGGGAGAGCTTCCCAATTTGTAAAAGACGGTTTTACCTTTGATATGGGACCTTCTTGGTATTGGATGCCAGGCGTTTTTGAACGTTTCTTTGCAGATTTTGGCAAACAACCTTCCGATTATTACGAGTTGGAAAAACTCAGCCCCGCCTACAGTGTTTATTTTGGAAAAAATGATTTTTTTACCGTTGGAGATTGTTTGGATCAAATTTACAAAGCCTTTGAAACAGAAGAACCTGGCAGCGCTAAGAAATTAGAAAAATTCATCAACAATGCAAAAAAAAATTACAAAATAGCCATTGATGATTTGGTCTACAATCCAGGAGTTTCACCCTTGGAATTGGTGTCTCCCAAAACCATCGCTAATTTACATCAATTTTTTAGTACTATCTCTAGAGATGTTCGAAAGTCCTTTGCCAATCCAAGGTTGATTTCAATTCTGGAATTTCCCGTTTTATTTTTAGGAGCCAAACCTTCCGATACTCCATCATTTTATAGTTTTATGAACTATGCCGATTTTGGCTTGGGAACATGGCATCCAAAAGGAGGGATGTTCAAAGTCGTTGAAGGCATTGTCGCTTTGGCCAAATCTTTAGGAGTGGCTTTTAAAACTTCCGCGGAAATCAGTGAAATCGTTCTAGCAGATGGGAAAGTAAGTGGTTTGATGAGCAATGACTCTTTTGTTCCCGCTGATGTTGTGTTGTCAGGTGCGGATTACCACCATACAGAAACCCTTCTTCCCAAAAACTACAGGCAATACTCAGAAAGTTATTGGGCCAAAAAAACATTTGCGCCATCCTCCTTGTTGTTTTATATAGGTTTTGATAAAAAAATTAAAAATGTCAACCACCACACCTTGTTTTTCGATGTGGATTTTGACGCACATGCAAAAAGTATTTACGACCAACCAGAATGGCCAAACAACCCTTTGTTTTATGCAAATTTCCCGAGTATCTCCGATGCTTCCTTTGCACCTCAAAACAAAGAAGCTGGTTTTTTCTTGGTGCCCATTGCACCCGGATTGAAAGACACGCCTGAATTGAGAACTAAGTATTTTGACCTGATTTTAGCGCGGTTTGAGACGCTTACAGATCAAAAGGTAAAAGATGCGGTGCTTTTTAAGGAGAGCTTTTGTGTCAACGATTTTAAAAGCCGTTACCATTCCTACAAAGGCAATGCCTATGGAATGGCAAATACCTTGTTGCAGACTGCCTTTTTAAGGCCTAAATTAAAAAGCAAAAAAGTAGCAGGTCTTTATTTTTCAGGCCAATTGACCGTTCCGGGACCCGGAGTGCCGCCTGCCTTGATTTCAGGCAAACTAGTAGCAGAATTGATATAACACAAATCCCCCAATACCCATATGAAAGCTATTTTCGATGACATTTCTTATACAACGGCAAAAAATGTGACCAATGCGTACAGTACTTCTTTTTCGTTGGCCACCAAAATGCTTGGACAATCCATCCGTCAAGACATCTACAACATCTATGGTTTTGTTAGATTTGCTGATGAGATTGTCGATACCTTTCACGACTATGACAAAGAAACGCTGTTTGACAATTTTGAGGAGCAGCTCTACAAAGCGTTGGATCAAAAAATCAGCCTCAACCCCATCTTAAACGCCTTTCAGCATACGTTTCACAAACACCAACTGTGTCGTGAGAATGTCGTTAGTTTTATGAAGAGCATGAAATTGGATTTGCACAAACAAAACTACAGCACCAAAAAGGAATACGACGCTTATATCTACGGTTCAGCTGATGTAGTCGGCTTGATGTGTTTGAAAGTGTTTGTAAAAGGGGATTTGGAAATGTTTGAGCAGTTAAAAGAAGCGGCAATGAAATTAGGGTCTGCTTTTCAGAAAGTCAATTTTTTAAGAGATTTGAAAGAAGATTTTGAAAATTTGAACCGTACGTACTTTCCAAACACCAATCTAAGTGCGTTGGATGAACTTTCAAAAGCGGCCATCATCGCAGAAATTGAAGACGATTTTGAACAAGGATACCAAGGAATTCTAAGGTTGCCAATCGATGCAAAATTTGGGGTTTTTACCGCCTACCGCTATTACAAGCAACTGCTCTTAAAAATTAAAAACACACCCGCCGTGGAAATCAAGTCCACGAGAATTCGCATTTCGAATCCTAAAAAAATAGAGCTGCTGACACGCAGTTACGTGAAATACCAATTAAATATGTTGTAATGAGTTATTTATATCATTTTTTATTTTTTATCGGAACTTTTTTTATCATGGAATTTATGGCTTGGTTGACACATAAATACGTCATGCATGGTTTTTTGTGGTCTTTACACAAAGACCATCACCACAAACACCACGATTCTTGGTTTGAACGAAATGATACTTTTTTTATTTTTTATGCACTCGTTAGCATTGGTTGTTTTCTCTTGTGGAAGTACGGTATTTTTGTGTACGGATTGTCGGTTGGTGTTGGGATCTTTGGTTATGGATTGACTTATTTTTTGGTGCACGATATATTTATTCACCAGCGTTTTAAGTGGTTTCGAAACGCCAATTCTCGCTATGGAAAAGCGGTAAGAAGGGCACACAAAATACACCACAAACACCTCGGCAAGGAAGATGGAGAATGTTTTGGCATGTTATTTTTTCCTTTGAAATATCTAAAATAGTCGAAGTGTTTTTTTAATTTTTATGATGAAGTACCTCTACTTATTTTTAAACATCGCTTCGCTACTGATTCCTCTTGTAGTCAGTTTCCATCCCCGCTTGAAGTTTTACAAAAAATGGCCTGCGCTTGCCCTGTCTACATTGATTACAGGAGTATTTTTTATTGTGTGGGATGTCATCTTTACCAGCCACGGTATTTGGGGTTTCAATGCTTCGTATTTGATTGGTGTTGACTTGTTAAACCTTCCGATTGAGGAATGGCTTTTTTTCATCTGCATTCCCTATGCCTGTGTTTTTACTTACTATGCCTTGTTGGAATTGTTGCCAAATTTCAGTTATTCTGAAAAATGGTTTCGCGGTATTTTTGCCACTTTGCTCTTTGTGAGTCTTGCGCTCGCAATCACCTACAACAAACGATGGTATACGTTTGTCAACTACAGTTATTTTGCTTTTGTGTTGGTTCTCGTATATCTGAAAAATAGGGCTTTGTTGAAATCTTTCTTTGTGATATTTTTGAGCATCCTATTGCCCTTTTTTCTTGTCAATGGCATATTGACAGGGAGTTTTATTGATGGTGAAGTGGTTTGGTATGACAATGCCCACAACTTAGGGGTCCGATTGTTTACCATCCCTGTTGAAGACATGGCCTATGCTTTTAGCTTGATTCTTACCAATCTTTTTTTACTGGAACTTTTTCAAGGAAACGAAAAATAACACAGTCCTTTTCCTTGTCGGCGAGGATTTTACGATTTCTTGAAATAGACTTCAATACGGATGGCCACGTCACTCCATGTTTTGCTGATTCCATCTGCTCCTTTGTGAAGTTCCAAACAGGCTTCGTTGATGGAGGCAATCGCTGACTGAGCTTGCCAAGAGTCGGTGTTCATAACTGCTGTTAAGCGTATCTTTTGACCTTCAATGACATAGGTAAAAGGAAGTTTTTCTACGACGCCATTCATGGAGAAATCTACATAACCAGCTGTTTTGTCGGTGATGTAAAGTATTCCCGATAGAAAAGCAGTGTTTTTCATGACTCCAAAAAACAAGGTTTTGAGTTTGTAATCCCTTGCTTCGTTGTTGGAGTATATGCTACTGACAGGAATAGAGAATTCAGAGCCGTTCAAGGCCTCAGTCATGCTGTTGCCTTTTTTTGGATTTTCAAGCGTCAACAAGGTGAATTTTCCACTCACAGGAACCTTGTCAGTTGTTTTATAAGCCGTCCAATTGATGGCTGTCTGAAATGGGTCAATCGAGTATTGTTTGGTCTGAGGAGCCGATTTTTTGACTGCTTTTTTACAAGAAATCAAACTTACAAAGGCGAAACTTGCAAGAAGTAGGTAAAGGAATGTATTTTTCATAAGCTTCAATTTAACTGTATTTTTCAACAAGTGCAATGTATTTTTCTTTGGCGTGTTCTGTCGTGATTCCTTTGAGTTGGTACCAAGCATTGAATTTGAATGCGTCTCTTACTCCCTGATTGGCATTGAAAGAAAAATTGTCGCCTGCAGTGGCTTGTTTGTAGTGAGCATAAAATTCTAGCATGACATCTTGCGGGAGTTTCTGAGTCATGTTGGAAGCTTTTTCAACAGCTTCTAAAAAAGATTTGTTTAAGTTTTTGCTCATCTTTCTTTCAGACGGTTTTTTAGGGCTTTTTTGTATGCTTGGCAATGATGTTTTCTGCTCCTTTTACGGTTTGGTTCAGTTTCACAACAATCTCCGAATCCAAAGGTAAGAATAAATCAACTCGGGAACCAAATTTTATAAATCCGGCATCGGTTCCTTGTTTGACAACGGCGTCTTTTTTAGCGTAATTGACAATGCGTTTGGCCAAAGCTCCTGCAATTTGACGGTACAATACCGCTCCAAAAACGGGGTTTTCAACAACGACAGTGGTGCGTTCGTTTTCTTCAGAGGCTTTGGGGTGCCAAGCTACTAAAAATTTTCCAGGGTGGTATTTGCTGAATTTTACCAAGCCACTCAATCCATAGCGCGTCACATGTACGTTCAAAGGCGACATAAAGATAGATACCTGAATGCGTTTGTCTTTGAAGTATTCTTTTTCAAAAACCTCTTCAATCACAACGACTTTTCCGTCTACAGGAGCGACCACATGCCCATCTCCTTCAACGGTATGTCTCTTAGGGTTTCTAAAAAATTGAAGAATGATGACGAGTAGCAAAAATAAGGCCCCGTAGAGCGTGTATTGCAGCCAGGAAAGCCCTACAAAGCGATCGGTTAGTAGAAATCCAGTTGTGACGACTGCCAATGCAATGGCGATGCTGTTAAATCCTTCTTTATGAAACATAGGTGTGGGTAATTTTTAAAAATAAATAAACAATGGGTGCAGCAAAAATAACGCTGTCGAGACGGTCAATGATGCCTCCGTGTCCGGGAATGAGATTTCCAGTGTCTTTGACACCTATGTGTCTTTTAAACATAGAGGCAATCAAATCTCCTAGCACTCCAAAAACACTTATTAAAACTGCAATTCCAATCCATTGAGCTGAAGTCAAAAAATCGAATTGAAAGGACATCAAGTAGGCGAGTAGTAAAGTCATGAAAACACCTCCGGCAAAACCTTCAATAGTTTTTTTAGGCGAAATGCGTTCCATCAATTTGTGTTTTCCAAAACTGATGCCCGACAAATAGGCGAAAGTGTCACTGCTCCAGATCAACACAAAGAACCCTAGGAGTAGTTGGCCGTTGTAGCTGTTTTGAGGGTTTGTAAAAGGTATTTTTTGGAGGTACAGAAAAGGAACACAGACATAGGTAAGAACCAATACAAATTTTCCAAGTTCACTGACAGAGCGGTCATTATTTTTAAACAATTGAGTGATGAAAAGGATTGAACCTCCGAGTATTAAGAGTCCATCAATCACAAGTTCCTGATTTGTCTCTACAAAAGGCAGTTGTTTGAGGTAAAGTAAACTGGCAATTCCATAAATGCTGAAATTTTGAACCGTTAACATTTTGGAAAACTCAAAAATTGCGAGTATCATAAAGATGTAGAGCAGCCCCAAAAGCACATACGAGTTGTACAGTGTTGCACTGACGAGTAGGAGGACGAATACAGCACCTGAAAGTGCTCTTATAAGGAGGTTGCTCATGGCTTATAGGTCTTCAAATAAGAGCAAGTACAAATTTTTTGTATTGCTGTTTTCACTTGACAAAAAATTATCAACATCACGGTCAGGTGCATAATTCTTAATCGCACAAATATTTGTTGGAATGTTTGTTTTGAAATTGCTTTTGATTCCTCTCAGTCCTTCACCCATGTTTTTGACAAATTGGCTCGTCTTGGCAAACACAATAAAATCATCTGAAAGGTTTGGTAATTTTTGGTCTTTGATTTGATTGGAGCTCAGCATGATACTTCCCGAGTTTGAGATCAAATATTCACAGCTGCTTAAAATAGGGGTTTTCTTGGAACAATCTGTGTTTACTTCAACCGACAAGGTGTCTGTATATTCTGAAAGATTTTCAGTGTCCAAACAGGTGATGTTGGTCCAGTTGTTTTCGTCCAAAATACCCACCAAGTTTTCGGTGATATCTTCTTTGGAAGTGCAATACAAAAACCGGCCTCCTTTGTCGATAAAATTATGAACAAACAATTCGTCCATTTCCATTTTAATCTGCTGCTTTTCAAGCAGCATTTCTTCATCAGATTTTTTCTGTTTATCGAATAGTTTGTTGAAAAATTTCATACACGTTTTTCTTTGTGATTTCTTGAAATTACAATTCGTTGTTTTCTTCGGAGACACTTTCTGTTTGTGAAGCTTCTTTTGCTTCAAAAGGTCTTTTGCCAAAAATAGCCACCAAGTCGTCCTTGAAAATGACTTCTTTTTCTAGGAGCAATTCTGCCAAGGTTGTTAGTTTGTCTTTGTGTTCTGTCAAAATTTCAATTGCTCTTTGGTATTGGCTCTCGATGATGTTAGAAATCTCTTCATCAATCACTTTAGCGGTTTCTTCGCTGTAAGGCTTGGAAAAGCTGTATTCTCCTTGCCCAGAAGAATCGTAATAGGTGATGTTTCCAATTTTGTCATTCAGCCCGTAGATGGACACCATCGCTTTGGCTTGCCGCGTCACTTTTTCTAAGTCGTTCAAAGCTCCTGTAGATATTTTGTCAAACATCACTTTTTCGGCTGCCCTACCCGCCAAGGTAGCACACATCTCGTCCAACATTTGTTCCGTTTGAACAATCATTCTCTCTTCCGGAAGGTACCAAGCAGCACCCAAGGATTGTCCTCTTGGTACGATGGTTACTTTTACAAGTGGAGCAGCATGTTCCAACATCCAACTAGCGGTGGCGTGACCTGCTTCGTGGTAGGCAATCGTTTTTTTCTCTTTTACAGAGATGATTTTGTTTTTCTTTTCCAACCCACCAATGATGCGATCAACAGCGTCTAAAAAGTCTTGGTTTTGAATTTTTTTGTTTCCTTTTCGGGCAGCAATCAATGCCGATTCGTTGCACAAATTGGCGATGTCAGCACCTGAAAAACCTGGTGTTTGCTGGGATAAGAATTCTGAATCTACATTTTTTCCTAATTTGAGGGGTTTCATATGAACTTCAAAAATGGCTTTGCGCTCGTTCAAATCCGGTAGATCCACAAAAATTTGACGGTCAAATCGACCTGCTCTCATCAAAGCTTTGTCCAAGACATCTGCTCTGTTGGTTGCTGCCAAAACGATGACATTGGTATCGGTTCCAAAACCGTCCATTTCAGTCAACAATTGATTCAAAGTGTTTTCTCTTTCATCATTCCCGCCGGTCATGTTGTTTTTTCCACGTGCTCTACCGATGGCATCAATTTCATCGATAAAAATAATTGATGGCGACTTTTGTTGTGCTTGCTTGAACAAGTCACGTACACGAGAAGCACCGACACCGACAAACATTTCGACAAAATCAGAACCCGAAAGGGAGAAGAATGGCACACCAGCCTCGCCCGCAACAGCTTTCGCTAACAAGGTTTTTCCCGTTCCCGGAGCACCAACCAAAAGGGCCCCTTTAGGAATTTTTCCACCCAAGGAAGTGTATTTTTCAGGTGTTTTTAAAAAGTCAACGATTTCTTGAACTTCTTCTTTGGCACCTTGAAGGCCTGCCACATCTTTGAAAGTCACTTTTACTTTTTGATCTTGGTCAAAAAGTTTTGCTTTTGATTTGCCAATGTTGAAAATTTGTCCTCCTGCACCTCCTGAACCGGATCCACCTGACATGCGACGCATAAAGAAAATCCATAGGCCAATCAAGAAGATAAAAGGCAAGTAGGCCAAAATGGAATCGAATAAATCTGTTTGTTCGTCATTCATTTTGTCGAATTCCAAACTGTTGGCTGTTTTTGCTTCTTCCAACTTTTTTTCAAAGTTTTGAAGATCTCCAAAATTGTATTCAAAAACCGGGGCATTTTTATTAAAAAAGCTGGAATTCGTTACTTTTTTATAGACCTCATTCGACAAGGCTTCTTCTTTGATGTAAATTTGAGCAACCGTTTTGTTGAGAATGACAATTTTAGAAATGTCATTACTTTCTAAAATGGTTTCAAATTTGTTTTGTGAAATTTCGCGTTGCACCAAATTGCCACTGTTGAAGTATTGAAATATAAGAAAGAGCAAAAACAAACCTCCGTAAATCCAATAAAAATTAAATTTAGGTTTGAAGTTGGAATCCTTGAAATTACTTTTGGGTTTGGTGTTTTTATTGGTAGCCATTTTTTGAATCTGCTTAAGAATGAATTAAAGTGAAGAAGAAATTTTAGTAACCTTGGCATCGCCCCAAAGGCTTTCGATGTCATAAAAATCTCTGATGTGTTTTTGGAAGATGTGAACCACCACATTGACATAGTCAATCAACACCCATTCCGCGACAGATTCTCCTTCGACGTGCCACGCCTTCTCTTGAGCTTCTTTTCCGACCACTTTTTGGATGGCTCCTGAGAGCGCCTTGACTTGTGTGTTTGAATTCCCAGAACATACTATAAAATAATCACAAACGGTGTTTTCAATCTTTCTCAAATCCAACAACTGAATTTCTTCTCCTTTTACGTCTTCGATTCCTTTGATGATGGTTGAAATCAATTGATCAGTACTGATATTTTTTTTTGACATTAAATAGTATTTAATTTGCAGCAAAGTTATCACTTTTTTGCAACTAATTTGCCGATGAGAACCTTGTTTTTGTTATATTTTACGAATGAAGAGAATCAAACTTGATGCCATTGAATCCACAAACACCTTTTTAAAAGACTTGGTGGCGCATGCTCGGTTGGAAGAACCCACGGTAGTGACTGCAGAGATGCAGACCAAAGGCCGCGGTCAGGTGGGGGCTTCATGGGAGTCGGAGCCGAGTAAAAACCTCTTGTTCAGTGTGTTTGTGGTTCCTGAGGAACTGCTTTTCAAAGAGGCCTTTTTTTTGAGTTACGCCGTTTCCTTAGCCCTGCATTCGACATTGGCTTCTTATTCGATTGCCAAACTTTCGGTGAAATGGCCGAACGACATTCTGTCAGGTTCTTCGAAACTGGGTGGGATATTGATTGAAAATAGTTTTCGTGCAGGTACATTGAAACACAGCATCATAGGAGTTGGACTGAATGTCAATCAAGTAGAATTTTCCCCGTCGCTTTCGAATGCAAGTTCCTTAAAAACGATTTTAGGAACAGACGTTGACCGCGAAGCACTGTTGCAATCCTTGCTGGAGAACATTCAAACTCAAGTTCTAAATTGCAGGCCAGAAAACTTTGAAAAAATAAAAGAGAACTACACATCTTTATTGTACAAACAGGGAATTCCTTCTATGTTTAAAGAACCTTCTGGCAATGTTTTTATAGGGAAAATTGTCGGTGTGTCTTCTGTTGGAAATCTTCAAATCGAACTTGAGAACGAAAGCATTCGTACATTTGGATTGAAAGAAGTTGAACTGATCAAATAGAAAAAATCAACTGGAGTATTTTATATTTTTTCGATGTTGTCTATCAGCGTATTGATAAAATGAGTCAATGGTTTGGTGACCATCATACGCATCATGGGATTGAAATCTCCCTGAAAAGTCAAGTGAATTTTTGAAGACCCCGCTTCTTCCTCAATGGAAGAGGTCAAGGTAAAACGCAGTTTGTTGCTTGCCGCTCCTAAGACAATTGTTTTGTTGGGTATTGTTTCTTTCAAGACCAAGCGAATTTCTGGCATCCCTTTTAGTGCAAAGACAAAAGAATCCCCGTCTATTTGAAATTTTTCAGTGCTTTCGGGCATCAATTGCTCGTAGTTGGAAAGCGTTGACAAAAAAGAAAAAACTTCTTGAGGACTTTTAGAGACCACAACGGTTCTGCTTTCTAGATTTAGAGACATTTTGGATGTTTTAGATTACTGGTTCCAGGTACTGGGTTCTTTTCGCCAAAGTTTTAAAGTTTCCAATTGGTCTTTGGAAACGAAGTTTTCGGCAACCGCCAATGCGATCAAATGTTCGTAATTGCTCAAAGTAGTCAATTCGACATTCAACGCTTCGAAATTTTCATCTGCAATTCCAAATCCGTAGGTAAAGATGGCGAGCATTCCCAGGACATTGACATTGGCTTTGTTCAAAGCCTCAACAGCGTGCAAGCTGCTTTTTCCGGTACTGATCAAATCTTCAATCACGACCACATTGCTGCCAGCAGGTAAAAATCCTTCAATTTGATTTTGACGTCCGTGTTTTTTAGCTTCGGGTCTGACATAGACAAAAGGCACTTCCAGTTCCTGTGCGACCAACATGCCGATGGCAATGGCACCAGTGGCAACTCCAGCGATGACATCGGGTTTTCCGTATTTTTCAAGTACAATTTGAGACATGCTTTTCATTAAAAATGTCCGAACCTCAGGATAGGAAAGGGTGATGCGATTGTCACAATAAATAGGCGATTTCCATCCAGAAGCCCATGAAAACGGGTTTTCGGGTTCCAGTTTGATTGCTTTTGTTTGTAAAAGTAATTTGGCGGTAGCTTTTGCTGTATCTTTGTTCAAAATCATCCTACAAATGTATAAAGTTTTTATGAATGATTGCCCAATTATACTGACAGATTTTTTGCCAAAAAATCCTGTAGGAAGGGTCTTGGATTTCAAAGAAGCATCCCTTGAAAAAATGCTCTCTTTGCTTGAGGATAATCCCAAAAAGGGACTGTGTTTGTACACTTCCAATTTGGAGAGTGCTTGGGCCACCTTCAAGACTTGGTTTCGAATGTTGGAAGCTGCAGGTGGAATGGTTTTGAATGCCAAAGAAGAAACACTGTTTATCTACCGTTTTGACAAATGGGATTTGCCGAAAGGACATTTGGAAAAAGGAGAGCATAAAACTGCAACGGCTTTGAGAGAAGTAGAAGAAGAATGTGGTGTTCAAGGGCTTTGCATTGAGAGAGAGTTGCAGACCACTTATCATATTTTTCAATACAAAAGTGAACTGCGCTTGAAAGTGACCTATTGGTTTTTAATGAGAACTACCCACAATGGGGCTTTGGTTCCCCAAAAAGAAGAAGGCATTCAAAAGGCCGTTTTTAAAAACAAACGAGAAACTGCCGTTGCACTGGAAAACACTTATGCAAATATCAAATTGCTATTTCCGCCCATTTGATCTCTTGAAGTCCTTATGTTTTTTCAAAGCCTTATTGAGTCTTTGAAAAAGGATTCGATTTTGGGTTTCCAAATTCTTAGCCATAAATATGCTTGTCATTGCAAATAATAGCCCTATTTTTGCAGTCCATTAAAAGCAGCTACAATGACAGAATTTATCAGAAAAATAGCCCAAAATCCTAAAGACGATGTATTGGCAGGGATGACTGTTTCACTCGCGATGATTCCCGAAGTCGTCGCCTTTGCTTTCGTAGCACAAATCGACCCATTGGTGGCGTTGTCAGGTGCTTTTATGATTGGTTTGATCACAGCCGTTTTTGGAGGCAGACCGGGGTTGATTTCCGGAGCGGCAGGGGCCGTAGCCGTTATTTTTGTTCACCTCATTGCTGAAGGCCATACCAAGGGAATGCTTTTTGATGCGCCGATTGACAACATGGGGTATTTTTATCTATTGGCTGCTGTTGTGTTGATGGGACTTATACAAGTTGCTGCAGGTCTGTTGAAATTAGGACGTTTTGTGCGTTTGATCCCACATCCCGTGATGATGGGTTTTGTGAATGGATTGGCAATTGTCATTTTTTTAGCACAAGTGCGTATGTTTTCTCACAAAGAGTTGCAGGTTTCAACGGAGGGAGTCAAAGAGTACCTCAACATCCCCATGATTGGAACCGAACTCTATACAATGTTGGGTTTGGTTGGCTTTACGATGGTCATTATTTGGTTGTTGCCAAAAATAACCACCAAAATACCGGCTGCTCTGACAGCCATCTTGGCAACCACTGCGCTGGTAGTTTTTGGAGGCTTGGATGTCAGCACTGTTGGTTCATACATCATCGAAGGTGGTGGTGAAGGGCTGAAAGGAGAGTTTCCAACACCCAACAAGGAGTTGTGGAGCAACCTCCCTTTTAATCTGGATACCTTTTTATTTATCCTTCCCTATGCTTTTTTGGCCGCATCCGTGGGCTTGATTGAATCTTTGATGACCATGAACTTGGTCGATGATTTGACAGAAACCCGAGGAAATGGAAACCGCGAATGTGTGGCACAAGGTGCTGGAAATATCGTCAGTGGTTTGTTTGGTGGTACTGGAGGTTGTGGGATGATTGGACAGACTGTCATCAATATCAATGCAGGTGGTCGGGGAAGACTTTCTGGAATTACGATGGCTTTGACGCTGTTGACCTTTATTTTATTTACAGATCAGTACATTGAGCAAGTACCAATTGCTGCTTTGGTAGGGGTCATGTTTATGATGGTCATTGAAACCTTTGCTTGGTCGAGTTTTCGCGTCCTTCGAAAAATTCCACTTTCGGATGCAGTGGTGCTGATTGTAGTTTCTGCGGTGACTGTTGTTTTTGATTTGGCAATCGCTGTGTTTATCGGGGTCATCATTTCGGCTTTGGTTTTTGCTTGGGAAAATGCGACCAAAATTAGAGCACGCAAACGCATCAAAGACGACGGGACAAAAACGTATGAAATTTGGGGACCTCTCTTTTTTGGTTCTGTAACTGGATTTCTTGAAAAGTTTGATGTAAAAAATGATCCAGACAAGGTGGAAATTGACTTTGTTGAATCTCGTGTCAGTGATTATTCAGCCATTGAGGCCATCTCTATCATTGTAGAAAAATACGATGCCGCAGAAAAATCGATCAAATTGAAACATTTGAGTGCTGAATGCAAACAGTTGCTTTACAAATCTGATGACAAGTTTTACAAGGTCATCGAAGAAGATATCGATGATCCACGTTATCACTTGGCTGCCGATCCAGAAAAATTTTCAAAAGCAATTTTGTCTAAAAAGTCATTCTAACAAACAAATGCTGCGATACTTTAATTTGTACTTCCATTACTTGAGAAGGACTGGCTTGTTTCATTTTTTGGCTTCCAACCTCTTGAAGTTGGTGCTCGCCATTGCTATTTTAATTGGCGCCTTGTTTTTGATGGAAAGCTATGTCATCTCCATCAAAGAAATTTTTTCACTGCTGGTACTCAATGTGTCGACGGGACTCGTTTTTGCGATTTTTGTTGTTTCTGAATCGCTTTTAGGACTCCTTCCTCCAGACCTGTTCATCTTATGGTCCAAGGAATTGAGCAATCAACTCCAATGGAATCCTTGGTGGTTGCTTGTGATTTTGGCCTTGCTTTCCTATTTAGGAGGTATGGTTTCTTATTTTTTAGGAATGAAAATCATTCACATTCCCAGCATACACAACTGGTCATTTAAAAAATACGGGGCGTTGTTTGCGAACTTAAAAAAATGGGGAGGTTTTTTTGTGGTGGTCTCTGCCTTGTTGCCAGTTCCTTTTGCGGTGGTTATGCTGATTTGCGGTGCAACCCAATACCCTCTAAAATGGGCAACTGTTTTAGCACTTTTTCGTTTTGTACGCTTTTTTGGATATGCCTTGTTTCTGTTTGAATTGGTCTAAGTATTGACAATTCCTTCAGGAAGCAGGAGGGAAGCATCTCCATTGTTTCTTAAGATGTCCCGAACGATGCTGGAACTGATAAAAGAGGTTTCAGCACTGGTCAGTAAAAACACCGTTTCAATACCCGATATTTTTCTATTGGTGATGGCAATCGCTTTTTCAAATTCAAAATCTGCCGGATTTCTCAGGCCACGTAAGATAAAATGAGCGTTGACCGATTTGCAAAAATCCACTGTCAATCCTCGGTAAGTTTTAAGGGTGATTTTCTTTTCACCCGCAAAGGTCTTTTCGATAAAAGCGATTCGTTCTTCTAAAGAAAACATGTAGTTTTTTTCAGCGTTTACGCCAACAGCGATCACTATTTCATCAAAGAGCGGCAAGGCTCTGTTGATGATGTCTACATGCCCCAATGTGATGGGGTCAAAAGACCCTGGAAATACGGCTTTTTTCATGACTTTGCTTGATAGAGATGTTCAAAGATAGCGTTTCTTTGGAAGATTTTCTGTTTTGTTGTTTTTTCAACTTCTAGAAAAGGTTTTTTTATCCTACTTGTTTCAAGCCAATGAATTCAAATTAAACGTTTTTATTACAGTTCTGCTTCTTTGATAAAACCCTCGTACTCGAAGAAGAAGCGTTCAAAGAGGGACATTTTTTCGTTGAAAAATTCAAAAGCTTTTGGCCAGGTGTTTTTGTTGTAGATGTTAAAGGGGCTTGGAAGTGCTGTGTATATGCGCGATACTTCCTTGCCAGATGCGACCCTGTAGTTTTCGGAAAACACGATTTCAGGCAGGTAATTTTCTGTGAGGATGGGTTGCAGTGCTTGGAGCTGTTCGTAGAGCAAGGTGCGTTTGGCATCGCTCTTGGGCGCGATGTCTAAGAGCACCAATGCAGCATTCCGATCTGCATGAAATTTAAAAGAAAACCCTTTTATTTTGGTGTTGTATAGGAGCCATTTTTTTGGAAAGGATTTGGCAAATGAAAGCCAAAATTCTTTTCTGACCAGTGCTGCTTCTTCTTTAGAGAACATCTCGTGATTTATGGAGTGGGTTAGGAGTCTAATTTTTTTGTAAAAGTAAAAAAAAATAGCGCCGTTGCAGTTTTGCAATGACGCTATTTTAGAATGGTTTTACTTTTTGATTATTTGATCATTTCATAACTGCGTTTGATAAATTTCGTCAGCTCTTCCCCATGAAGAAGGTTTTGAGACAGTTTAGCGAGGTCAAAAGCTTGGCCGATCAAACGGTTTTGCTTTTTTGCTGTCTTGGTGTCGAGAATTTCACGAATCAACTCGTTGTTGGTGTTGACCACGAGGTTGTACATTTCTGGCATGTTTTCCATTCCAAACATTCCGCCACCGCCTCCTGACTGGCTCATTTCTTTCATTCGTCTCATAAACTCAGGAACGGTAATGCTAAATGGATTGGCATTGGAATCCAAGGCTTCCAACTGCACTGTATAGCTCTCTTTAGGTACATTTGCTTCGATCAGGGGTTGCAAGCTTTCTTTTTCTGCATCTGACAATTTGCTGATTTTTGTTTCGTCTTTTTTGATCAAGTTGTCTACATGGTCAGAATCAACACGTGTAAATTTCACTTTCTCATTGCTTCCTTCCAATTTTTGCATCAAATGCGATACGATTGGTGAATCCAACAACAAAACCTCGTAGCCTTTTTCTTTGGCCTCTTCAATATAGCTGTGTTGAGCTTCCTTGTTGGCTGCGTACAAAACAATGAGATTTCCGTCTTTGTCAGTTTGCAAATCCTTTGTCTTTTCTTTCAATTCCTCCAACGTAAAGAAGGTTTCATCTACCGTAGGGAACAAAGCAAATTTTTGTGCTTTTTCATAAAACTTGTCGTCTGACAACATCCCGTATTCGATGATGACTTTGATGTCATTCCATTTTTGCTCAAAATCTGTTCGGTTGTTTTTAAACAATGAGCTCAGCTTGTCGGCAATTTTTTTGGTGATGTATCCCGAAATCTTTTTGACTGCGCCATCGGCTTGGAGGTAAGACCGCGACACGTTCAATGGGATGTCTGGTGAATCGATGACTCCTTTTAGCATTTGCAAAAAGTCAGGCACAATTCCTTCTACGTTGTCGGTGATAAAAACTTGGTTTTGATAGAGTTGGATTTTGTCCTTTTGAATGTCCATGTTTCTGCTCAATTTTGGAAAGTACAAGATTCCTGTCAAATTGAACGGATAGTCGACATTCAGGTGAATGTGGAACAAAGGTTCTTCCATTTGCATGGGATACAACTCGCGGTAGAAAGCGTTGTAATCACCTGCTTCTAAATCAGCAGGTTTTTTTGTCCAAGCTGGGTTTACATTGTTGATAATACTATCAACCGTAATTTGCTTGTGAGGTTCCGTAGTTTCTTTCCCGTCTTTATCTGTTGTTGTTTGCGGAGTAAATTCAGGATCGTTTATTTCTTTGGTTCCAAATTTAATTGGAATTTGATTGAAACGGTTGTATTTGTTTAGCAATTCTGTGATTTTAGAATCTTCTAAGAAATC